>CAZFNC010000049.1:0-12784 GCA_964520485.1 uncultured Synergistaceae bacterium
CGTTATTGCTCCTTTTATCTACGGGCTGTTTTCCAGCGCGGGGGAGCGCTTTTTCGCTATTCGACGGTCACGCTTTTGGCAAGGTTGCGCGGCTGATCGATGCTGCATCCGCGCAGCAGCGCCGATTCGTAGGCGAACATCTGCAGCGGCACGGCGTTCAAGAACGGCGTCAGTTCGGGCTCCGTCTTCGGCGTGCGAATGAGACCGGCAATGTCAGACGGCGGCGTGACGCCCTCGCTGGTGAGAAAAACGACGGGAGCCCTTCTGGCACGCGTTTCCTGAACGTTGGAAAGCGTCTTTTCAAAGAGCGTATCGGGCGGAGCGACGACCACGACGGGAAGCTTTTCGTCGAGGAGGGCGATCGGCCCGTGCTTCATCTCTCCCGCCGCGTAAGCTTCCGCGTGGATGTACGAAATTTCCTTGAGCTTGAGGGCCCCCTCGAGAGCGACGGGGAAGGAGACGCCGCGCCCGAGGAAAAGGAAATCGCGCGCCGACGAAAACTTCCGCGCGAGACTCTTCACGTTCGCGCCCTGCGTCAGAGTTTCCTCAACCTTGTAGGGCAGATCCGTCATCGCCAGTGCGAGCCTTTTTTCGTCCGCGACGGGCAGTTCGCCGCGCAGTTTCGCCAGGTACAGGCCGGACAAAATAAGCGCGGCCAGCTGCGCCGTAAACGTTTTCGTGGCGGCGACGCCGATCTCGATGCCGGCCTTGAGCGCGATCACGTCGTCGACTTCGCGGGCTATCGACGAATTTGGGGCGTTCGTGAAAGCCAGCGTGAAAGCTCCTTTGTCCCTGACGTGACGCAAAGCCTCCAGCGTATCGAGCGTTTCGCCGGACTGCGAAACGAACGCCGCCAGCGTGTCGTCCCCCGCCCTTAGCGGACGGTAACGGTACTCGGAAGCGATATCCACGAGTATATCGAGGCCGAGGTATTTTTCCAGCACGCGCTGCGCCACCAGCGCGGCATAATAAGATGTTCCGCAGGCGACGAGGTCGAGACGCCGGAACGAACGCGCCTTTTCGGGAGAAATGTCCCATTCTCCTCCCATGTCGATGGCGTCTCCGGCGACGCGGCCCGCCATAGCGCGCCGCAGCACGCTCCCCTGCTCGTTGATCTCCTTCAGCATGAAATGAGCGTACCCGCTCTTATCGATCATGTCGGGATTCACGTCGACGGAGACGAACGCGTGCGCGCGCTCCTGTCCTTCCAGCGTCCAGAAACGCGCGCGTTCCGTCGAGAGCGCGCATATTTCGCCTTCGTCGAGGAACACAACGCGGTCGGCGTGCTCGACGATCGCGGGGACGTCGGAAGCGCAGAACGCTTCCCCTTCGCCGAGCGCGACAACCAGGGGCGCGCCCTTGCGCACACAGTACAGTTCCCCTGGCCGGTCCCTGAAAAGAATCACGAACGCGAACGCGCCGCGGCACAGATGGAAAAGCCTGCACAGCGCGTCCACGGGATCGCCTGCATACAGGCGCGCCAGCAGCTGCGCGGCGACTTCGGTATCCGTCTCCGAACTGAACCGCACGCCTTCTTTCAGCAGACCCTCTTTCAGTTCCAGGTAATTCTCGATAATGCCGTTATGGACAAGCACAAGGCTGTTTCCGCTGTCGGTGTGAGGATGGGCATTCGCGTCCGTGACGCCGCCATGCGTCGCCCAGCGCGTATGACCGATGCCGGAATGACCTCTCAGTTTAGAGTGTCCTAATTTCCGCTTCAGGTCGGCGACTTTTCCGACCGTCTTGACAACTTCGATGCCGCGATCCCCGCAGACCGCGATGCCCGCCGAATCATATCCGCGGTATTCAAGACGCTCTAGACCCTTTAAGATGATCTCCGTGGCGCTTTTATCGCCGACATACCCAACGATACCGCACATAAAACTTCCTCCTCGGTTCCCGAAGGTTCTCCGCCTTTGTCGTGCCGGTTACCCGACAGTTTTGTCACGGAAGATTGATGGTCTCCTTCATAACCACGAAAGCATCCGCCGAACATTTCGATCACTTTCGACCTCGTCTGCTGTGGACGCCATTGGCGTTTCAGCTCCGGCGCTTATCCAAAACGCTAACCTCCTATTGTTTATATTATCACAAAAAAGGCGGATTGAATCGCACAGATTCAATCCGCCTTTCAACGTTCCGCCGTGGAACTTCAAATCTCAAGGATCTTCTTCTCAAACTTTTCGACAAGCGACTTCAATTTCGCCGTGTCCTCGCATTCGACGAGGAGACGGATAAGAGGCTCCGTGCCCGACGGGCGCAGGAAAACGCGTCCGTCGCCGCTGAGTTCGCCGTTGACCTCTTCAATGGAACTTTTCAGACCGACATCGGCCATCACCTTGTCTCTGTCGGGCACGGTGATATTTTTCAGAATCTGCGGGAACGGTGCGAATCGATCCACCAGCGTTTCGGGGATTTCGCCCAGTTCGCGACAGGCGCGGAGAAAGGCGAAACCCGTGCAGAGACCGTCGCCCGTACGGACGAAGTGATCGATGATCACATGCCCCGACTGCTCGCCGCCGAGTCCGGAGCCCGTGCTTTTCATCATGTCCAAAACGTAACGGTCACCCACGGCACAGCGGAACACCTGGATGCCGTCCCCGAGAAGGTGACGCTCAAGCTTCCCGTTGCTCATCACCGTCGCGACGACGCCGCTGCCGAGGATGCCTTCGCGCTGAAGCCAGCGGCCGAGCACCCAGAGGATGATGTCGCCGTTGATCACGTTGCCCCGTCGGTCGACAAGCTGTACCCTGTCCGCGTCCCCGTCGTAGGCGATGCCAATGTCGGCGTCGTTTCTGAGAACCGCGTCCCTGAGCGTGTCAGTGTGCATCACTCCGCTTTTTTCGTTGATATTCAGGCCGTTCGGCGAAGCGCCGATGACGATACTCCGGCACTCAAGCTTCTCCGTCAGGAGAGGGATCACCGACGCCGCCGCGCCGTGCGCGCAGTCGAACACGATTTTCATGCCCGTCAGCCGATCGTCGTCGAGCACCTGCAGCACATTTTGAGCGTACAGACCGGCGAAGTCGTCTTCCGTGATCATCTCCCCGATCGAAGCCCCGGATGGACGCCATTCGTCCGTCAGATCGTCCCCGAGCGAGTCCTCGATTTCAAGCTCTTCCGCATCGCTCAGCTTCTGACCGCCACCGTTCAGAAATTTGATGCCGTTGTACTCGGCCGGATTATGCGAAGCGCTGATGACTGCGCCGCCCTGGGCTTTAAAAAAGAGAACTCCGTAACTGACCGCCGGCGTGGGGATGACGCCGAGAAGAATCACGTCGGCCCCAGCGGACATCATGCCGGCCATCAGGGCGGACTCAAGCATCTTTCCCGAACGGCGAGTGTCCCTGCCGACGACGATCCTGGGACGCGGCGCGCCGTGCTGTATCAGAAAGAGGACGTACGCGCGCCCAAGGCGAAGCGCCATCTCGGGCGTCATCGGACCGCGGTTGGCGATATCTCTGACGCCGTCCGTTCCAAAGAGACACCGTGAGCGCGGAACCGAGGCACTTTTGGCTTCCATGACTTCCCCTCCAGAATTTTCACTATCATTCAGACTGACGAATCACCGTGACCATGCCGGGAGCGGCATTCACAGACTGTATATCATTTCGCGCGCGTTTTTCAAGATGTATCGGCAGGGTCATGGAATGCGCGACGATGCCGTCGACGTTGACAAAGGCCCTTACCCCCAGGTCCTCTGCGCCGAGATGTTCCACGACCGAAGCAGGGCCTTCGACAAGCACTGAAATCGTCGCGGGGTCCACCCGCCAGAGAGCATTGTCGTCCCCGCCGCGGATCTCCACAGGGACGTTCTGGATTTCCCTGCTGACGTAATACGTTTGCACGTCAACAGTGACGGTAATGGTCGGCAACCCCGTGATCGCCAAATCCGAGGGCAGATTGGCGATCTTCGTTTCCAACGTTCCCGGCTTTCTGATCTGCGACACGTCAACCGGCTCCGTCAAAAGTTCCGTCAATTGGTCCAGCCGTTCCTGTTTACCGGACACAACAAAACTTTCAGGCTTCGGGATCAGGGACAGCGAATGCAGATAAGGTTCCAGTTCGCCGCGTCGCCTGACCACGACGGGGACGGTTTTATGCGGCGTGACAGGGAAATAGTTCAGTTCGAGCGCTACCGTGCCTGGCGTGAAGGTATAGTGAGTCCCGTTCGGCGCTTTTAGAGGCACTCTGAGATGACCGCTCCTTTGAGCCTGTTCTGGCGACAGAGTCACAAAGACGTCTTCGACACCGGCCAGTTCGTCCTCCCGCCCGTGGGCGATGACCGTCGCCGGATCGACGTCGACGACTTCCAGAGCGTACCCAGCCGGCAGTTTATCGGGTTTCCTCACCCTGACGTTTAGCCGCTTGTCGATGTTGCGGGCGAGATCGACCTCTATTTCACGGGGAGTGATCTGCACGACGGAAAGACGCGGCGGCGGCGTGACAGTAACCGGCAGCGAGTGCAGCCCTTTCTCAAGGTCTCTCAGGTCAAGCTGGATTGAAAGATCGCTTTCGTCAAGAGCGTTGATGGCCCGCCGCTCGCCGCGCAGCGTGACCGAGACGGTCTTGACGTCGCTGTGCAGCATCAATCCGTAGGGCGGGTTGGAAAACGTCAATCCGTATTCGAACGTTTTGATGACTTCGTCGTTCCTGCTGCCGACGACGTAAAGCCACAGCGCGACAGCCAGAACCAGAGAGACGCAGAATCTGAATCCCCGAGACTCGAACCAGCCGTCGACCGCCGAAAAATTGATCTTCATTGGTCAGACTCCTTCTTGCCGCCGAACGAAAGAAGTTCTTCCTTGATGTTGTCAAGAAGCGCCGCATGTTCTGTGCCCGTCCCTGAAAAATAATGCACCAGAAACTTCTTCAACTGCTCCTCTTTGATATCGCGCGACAGGCGCCCGTTCACGGCCATAGAGATCTCGCCGCGCTCCTCGGAAACGACCAGCGATACGGAATCGGACACTTCTGTGACGCCGATCGCCGCCCTGTGGCGCGTGCC
Organism: uncultured Synergistaceae bacterium; assembly: GCA_964520485.1. Lineage (GTDB taxonomy): Bacteria > Synergistota > Synergistia > Synergistales > Dethiosulfovibrionaceae > Pyramidobacter. Next base: position 5,009 of record CAZFNC010000049.1, read on the forward strand.
GAGCCAGCGGGAAAGTTCGGAGTTCTCGGTCAGCGGCAGGTAGCAGCCCGCCGCGACGAGGCGTTCCCCGTCGACGACGAGAGCGCCGTCGTGTAGTGGATTATTGACCCAGAAGATCGAGATGATGAGCTCCTGCGTGATCTTCGCGTCGAGGATCACGGCGTTGCGCCAGAAGTCCTTCAGTCCCGTGCCGCGCTGAAGGACGACCAAAGCGCCTATTTTGTGCGCGCGGCAGTACATCAGCCCTTTACACATTTCTTCGGCAAGGCTTTCGGCGCGCTCCATAACTCTGCTTCGGCGCCACATGTTTCCACGCCCCAGCTCCTCGAGCATGCGCCGCAGTTCAGGCTGAAAGATGACGGGAAGAACGAGAATCAGCGCGCCCATGCCCCAGTTCAGCAGCCAAGAAAAGGTCTCCAGGTTCAGCTTCTGCGCCGCGAACGAAAGGACGGCAACCAGAAAAAGGCCTTTCACCAGCTGTATGGCACGTGTCCCCGCGAGAATCGAAAGCGTCTTGTAGATGACAATCGTCACCAGGGCGATATCAAGAATGTACTCCCACTTGAAAAAACCGAAAAAATTCAACATTTTCGCTCCTCCCGCACAGGCGCCACCGAGGCGTACAGGTGTGGTCGCTTAAAAATCTTTGGTCGCGAAACGCCTTCCGAAAGACACGGACGTCGGACGAAAACCCCGCCGCCGACGCGCTCGCGGCGATTCCCGTCATGGCGTTTCCTATTTTCCCCCGTATAGCCTTTCCGAAAAAAGGCGACAGAAACGTACATCTTATTTATCTTATCACAGAAACGAGCCCGAAATTTCTCGGAAAACGGACCAAAGATTCATATATCGGCTCAGGCGCTCACCCGCGCCTCGCCCTTGCCGAAGAGAGCATCCAGCTCGTCGAGGAGAGGCTGCGAAGGCGAAACGCGAATCCCGTTCAGGAGGAGCGCGGCTGTTTCGGTGTCGCTGACGATCTTGAGGATCACGGTTCTGTCGCCGCGGTGATTCTTCAGGATCGTCAAGAACTTCTTGCGCGGCGCATCTTTCAAAGCTTCATACGACAGCGATATCTCCACATAGTTCTTCTCGCTCCCGCTGTCCTCGAGCGCGGCGACGTCGCTGGCGATGACCGACTCGTCGCCCCTGTCGTCAGGACGCCCCGTGATCAGGTACGGTTTTCCAGGCGACAAAAGGGGCTTGACATCAAGCCAGCCTTTGCCTCCGCGCCCCTTCGGGAAGACGACGACACGAACTTCGTCGTCTCCGTCGTCAAACGTCATGATGCCCATCTGATCGCCGCGCTTGGTCACCTTTTCCTGGTAGCCGGTCAGCAGAGCCGCGAACGTCGGCGCCAGCTTCTCGCTGCGCCAGTGCGACAGGTCGGCAATCACGGCGTTCGTCTTCTTCGCGGCGAGACGGCGGTAACGGTCAAACGGATGTCCCGAGATGTACATGCCCATGGATTCCTTCTCGAACTCCAGCCTTTGATTGACATCAAAGTCGTCAACCCGCACGAGTTCGGGATGTTCCTCACTGAGCATATCCCCGAAAAGAGAACCCTGGTCGCTCTGCATGTCCTGCTTCTGGGCAAAGTCAAACATGTCGGGCAACGACACGAGAAGCTGATTGCGGTTTGAGTTCAGAGAGTCGAAGGCGCCCGCCTTGATAAGAGATTCGATGACCGACTTACCGACGCTGTGCTTGTCGACGCGGAGCACGAAATCCCAGAAGCTTTTGAACGCCCCGCCCTCTTCACGGGCGGAGAATATGCATCTGAGCGCCGATTCGCCGACGTTTTTCACGCCGCCCAGGCCAAAGCGGATCGCGCTCTTCGTGGCCGTGAAATCGGAGCACGATTCGTTGATGTCCGGCGGGAGCACCGCGATGCCGGAAGCCCGGACTTCGCGCACATACTCCGCCATGACGTCTTTCCTCGCGCCTATTTTGCTCGAAAGGTAGGCGGCCATGAACTCCTTCGGGTAGTGAACCTTGAGCCACGCTGTCTGGTAAGAGATCAGAGCGTACGCCGCGCTGTGCGACTTGTTGAAGCCGTAGCCGGCAAATTTCTCGATGATGCTGAAGATCTCGTCCGCCTTCTCGGGGTCGACGCCGTTCTTCGCCGCGCCCTCACGGAACACCGACCTCTGCTGGTCCATAACGGATTTTTTCTTTTTCCCCATCGCGCGGCGCAGCAGATCGGCGCCGCCGAGAGTGTACCCCGCCAGGACAGACGCGCATTTCATGACCTGCTCCTGGTATAGGACGACGCCGTAAGTCTCCTCCAGAACAGGTTTGAGCATCGGGTGAAGATAGCGGACTTCCTCGCCGTGCTTGCAGCCGACGTATTGATCCACCATGCCGCTTTCAAGCGGCCCCGGCCGGTACAGCGCCAGGATCGCGACGAGATCGGCAAAGCGATCCGGCGCCATTTTCCTGATCAATCTGCGCATCCCCGCCGACTCCAGCTGGAAGACCCCAAGGGTGTCGGCGTCCTGAAGAAGCTTGAACACGTCGGGGTCGTCGAGAGGCAGCATGTTCAGATCGCCGACGACAGCGCCGTTTCTGCGGACGTTCTCCACGGCTTCTTCGAGAATCGAGAGCGTCTGCAGGCCGAGAAAATCCATCTTGACGAGGCCGAGGCTGGCGACAGGGTCCATCGAATACTGAGTCGCGACCTGCCCTTCCACGATGTTCTTCACGGGCACAAGGTCCATCAGGGGCCTCGGCGTGATGACGACGCCAGCGGCGTGCTGTGAACAGTGGCGCGCCAGCCCCTCCATGCTTGACGCGGAATTGAGCATTTCGGCTATCTGCGCGTCGCTCTGGTACATCTCCTGAAGTTCGGGAGTCTGCCCGATCGCCTCCTTGATGCTTTTGACCCCGTCGGGAACAAGGTTGGCGACCTTGTTCGCGGCGGCGTAGGTCATACCCATGGCGCGTCCGACGTCTTTGATCGCCTGTTTTGACTTCATGCGTCCGAAGGTGATGATCTGGGCTACATTGTCGACGCCGTACTTGTCGACGACGTATTTAATCAGCTGGTCGCGCCCCTTGTCGGAGACGTCCGTGTCGATATCGGGCATGGAGACGCGCTCGGGGTTCAAGAAACGTTCAAAGATCAGGCCGAACTTGAGCGGGTCAAGCTCCGTGATCTTCATCGCGTAGGCGACGAGCGACCCCGCGGCGGAGCCTCTGCCCGGGCCGATGGGGATGCCTCGCGCCTTGCACGCCTGTATGACGTCGGCGATGATCAGGAAATACCCTGGAAAATTCATCTGCACGATAATCCCCAGTTCATACTCAAGACGGCGCATGTAATCGTCGGGGATTTCGTCGCAGCCGAGCCGTTCTTTCAGGCCCTCGTGGGCCATTTTCACGAGACAGGTGTCAAGCGTCATTCCCTTGGGGATGTCAAACTCCGGCAGCAGATAATTTCCCGTGTTCAGCTCGAATTTAAAATCGCACCGTTCGGCGATCTTCAGCGTGTTCTCCAACGCGTCGGGAACTTCCTCGCCGAAATGATCCCACATCTCCTCGGCGGATTTAAAGTAAAAATCGTTGTACTCGAAAGAAAGCCGACTCGGGTCGGTGATGAGCTTTTTCGTGCCGACGCACAGCAGAAGCTCGTGCCAGTTGTAGTCGTCGCTCGTCAGATAATGAGCGTCATTTGTGGCGATGAGGGGGAAATCGTACCGGCGCGCCATCTCGATCAGCTTTTTGTTGACCTTCGCCTGCTCGGGAATATGATTGTGCATGATCTCGAGGAAAAAGTTCTCTTTCCCGAAAATGTCGCGGTACATCTGCGCGCGCTCGAGAGCTTCCTCCTCCCGCCCGGCGATGAGAAAGCGCGGGATTTCCCCCGCCAGACAGGCTGAAGAGGCGATGATCCCGCGGCTGTATTTCGCAAGGAGCCGGTGATCGACCCTAGGTCTGACGTAAAAGCCCTTTGTGTTCGCGATGGACACCAGCCTGACAAGATTGTGATACCCCTCGTCGTTCTCGGCGAGGAGCAGCAGATGATTGCGGTCTTTCTGCCGGCTTTCTATCCCATCGGGAGCGACGTAGATCTCGCAGCCGATGATCGGCTTCACACCCTTATCGGCGCACTGCTGATAGAACTCCACGGCGCCGAACATCACGCCGTGATCGGTCATGGCGACGGCGGGCATGCCCCACTCGGAGCATTTGGCGGCGAGTTCGGAGCAGCGGATCGCGCCGTCGAGGAGACTGTATTCGGTATGAACGTGCAGATGAACGAAATTTTTCTCTGCCGACATATGGAACTCCTTTCACGTTGTCGAACGAGCCGCGTCAGCTCTCTTCTTCAGAAACATCCTCGGAGTCGGCGTTGGGACGGCAGTACAGAAGCTCTCCCTCTGTGAAATCGCGCAGATATTCGACAAGCGACATCACAGCCGCCTCGGGGTCGGAAGCGGGCTGAACGGGAACCGTGCCGACATTCGTCTTATCAGGCGAAAACGGCGCGGCGGCGACTGTTTCGCGCCGCGCGTCCCCGACGTCCGCTGTTGACGGAGGCGTCGGCGCAGACTCGGTGCCGACGGAGACGGGCGTCTCATGTTCCTCTAGGCCGCCGTAAAGTTCATGCCGCGCGCCGCAGAACAGTTCGAGCGACGTCGCTTTCCTGCCGCACGCGGCGATAATCGCCGCCGCGTGACGGCGCGCGCGTTCTTCGCAGAGAAACTCGAAAGCCATGCCGTCCGAGGGATCAAGGTTCAACGTAAGCCGCCCTGTTTCCGCGTCAAAGGCCACGTCAGAAAGAAGGAGCGGCATGACCGTCTGCGGATCGTCGGCCATCTTTTCAAGCAGCGCCTTTTTGAGCGCTTCGCCCGCGTAAGCCGTTTCCGTCGCGGACGGCGGCGCCGACGGCGAACCGAAAGCGTGTCGCGAAACTTCGGGATGCGTCGCGGAAAACTCGTCGGCTTTGGACGCTGGAACCGCCTGAGACTGCGCGCCAGGCAACTCCGAACGGACAACTCCGGGAAGAAAGTCTTTTGCCCTCGGCGGCGTTCCGTCGGCGGACATCTCCGGTACGTTGAACCCCGCGACAGGCGCCTTTCGCGCGGCCAGCGGCTCAGAGAAAGCCTGCCCGCCTCTCGTCGGCGGCGAGAACTTTTGAGCCGGGGGCGCCGTCGCCTCAGGTTGTCCGATACTTCCCAGCAACCAGCCGACGAGCAGCCCGCTGACGACGTCGTTAGAGATTCCCCGCCTCACCTGCGGCAAAAGCGAGGCGATCTGCCCCATCAGACGTTCAAGACGCTCCGCTCCCAGGAACGACTTCTCGGAAGCAAACCATTTTTTTTCGTCGTCGGAGAGCGAGACCGAAGAGAGAACATTCCCCCCCCAGCGCGCCTGAAGCCAAAGGTTCCGCACGAGGACAAAGAGCACGGTTAGAAAGCGTTCCTGTTCCGCCCCCGTACGAAAAAGCGCTTCCAGAGCTGGCAGGGCTTCTTCGGGCTTTTCATGGCAAAGGGAAAGCCATTTTCTGACCGAACCGGAAGTCCCCCCGCCCAGTAGCTTGTCAACCGTCTCCCGCGTGACGCAGCCCGTCCCGTAGGCGATCGTCTGTTCCATCAGCGACAAGGCGTCGCGCATTCCGCCCTCGGAGTTGCGTGCGATTTCCCAAAGCGCCTCGTCCTCGGCCCTCAGCTTTTCGCACGACGCGACGTGCTTGAGGCGCGAGACGATCTGATCCGTCGTCATGCCGTGGAAAGGAATATGCTGACAGCGGGAACGTATCGTCACGGGAACCTTTTGCGGCGCCGTCGTCGCGAGGATGAAGACGACGCGGTCGGGCGGCTCCTCAAGCGTCTTCAGGAGGGCGTTGAACGCGGGCACGGAAAGCATGTGCACTTCGTCGATAATGTAAATTTTGTATGGACATGTGAACGTCGCCAGCGCGACGCGCTCCTTAAGGTCGCGGATCTGATCGACGCCGTTATTCGAGGCGCCGTCGATCTCGATCACGTCGAGGCAGCTGCCGTCGAGAATGGCGCGACAGCTCTCACATTCGTTGCAGGGCTCGGCCCCCTTGCGGTTGGGACAGTTAACGGCCTTGGCGAACAGGCGGGCGATCGTCGTCTTACCGCAACCGCGCGGCCCCGAAAAAAGATACGCGTGCCCTATCGTGCCGTTCTCGATGGCGCGCGTGATGACGCCTATGGCTGCCGTCTGCCCGACGACGTCGGAAAAAGTTTGCGGCCGGTAACGGCGGTAAAGAGAGATGTACATCACAGACCTCCGCGGCATGGAAAGATGAAGAAAGCAGACAGACGCGCCTTATCCCGGGACAGCCTGACGTCGACGGGCGGCACTACGCGTAATTCGCCATGGGGTGCTTCTTACGCGCCTCGTTCAGGGCAACAAGGAGCCTTTCACGGATCGCGGCAAGCTCGTCGGCGCCAAACGACGACGAAGGCGGAAACAGAGGGACGACGCCCGAGTAGACGCCCTTCGAACGGCCCTCCCCCGCCAGGCGGATATCGTAGGCGGGCGTTTCCATCTGGAAAAAACGTTCGACGCCTGAGCGCGCCTTCTCAAAATACGCCCGCGAAGAGGCATCGTCCGGCAATGAGGCGATGAACGTGTCGTCGATCAGAAAATTCAGACGGCCCGATTTCTCTTCGATTTTCGGCACCAGAAGTTTAAGCACATACTTGCGTTTCAAAGCGTAGCCTTTTTTCTGGACCAAATCGCTGATGTAACCGATGCGCTCTGAAATCTTCGGGTGATCGCGGTACACGCCCGGGTCGATCCACGGGGTTTTCAGCTCCTCTTCGGCCAGACTCTCCATGACCGTCACGCCGGCGACGAGATCGTACCCCGCCTTTTGCGCGAACTCGGCGCCGTTCATGTCGGCCTCCTGCTCCAAGTCGCGGCTGTAGGCGTTCGCGACGGCGATCGCGGCGACGTTAGAAAGCATGATAGCCGCTCCTGCGCCGCGCGACGCGATCGCCACCGCCAGCGCCGCGAGACCGAGTTTCTGATTGCGCTCCATCTGCACGAGCACGTGTCTGCCGTTCGCGTGCGCGAGTTCGTGCGCGATCACGAACGCGAGTTCCGCGTCGCTCCTGACAAAATCGATCAGGCCCGACGTCACGTAGATATTTCCGCCGGGGATGCAGAACGCGTTCGGAGACTTTTCTTTGACGATGTGGACGTTGTACGGCAGCGGCCGCGTCGTCCACGGCGTCAGCTTGTTGAAAACGCCGCGCACCCGCGCGGTCAAAAAAGGGTCTTCGATGATGCTCATGTGTTCGGCGATCTCGTCGGCGACCTTCTTGCCGATTGCCGTCTCGCGCTTGACGGAAGCCTGAAGAATTTCCGCCTCCGTCCTCGCCTTTCTTCGTGCCTCACACGGAGAAAGAAAAGGCGAAACGGACACAATACAGGCCGCGCAGAACAGAAAGAACAACCTGCGGCTCACGGGCATCCCTCCCCTCACGCGATGTGAAAACGTCCGTCCGAACGAGCTCCCCATCACCGCTCGAGGAGAGGGCGTCCAAACGTTTCTATCATACCACGTTTTATGCAAATGAACCCACAAAGAGCGCGTTGTATAAATTTCGAGAGCAAAAATCGTACGGCCGAAAAAAGAGAAATAACAAAGACTCCCCCGGACGGGCCGAGGGAGTCTTTATTTGACGCAACGAAAGGACTAGAGATCCTGCTTCTTGCTCATGGCGCTCACGCCGGAAATCGACATGCCGACGCCGAGGAGAACGAGGATCGAGGCGAGCGTAAGCAGCAGGTAGT
>CAZFNC010000050.1:0-12643 GCA_964520485.1 uncultured Synergistaceae bacterium
AAGGCAGTTGCCGGAAAGAAACAGAGCGCGTCATTCTTTTGCGCTTGCCTTAGAGCGCGCTCCATGTGGTATGATAAGCATATCTGCCAAAGTGGAGCGGCGCGCGTCCGAAAACCGCGCGTCCGTGCCGAACAACGAACGGGAGGAAAGAATATGGATGAACATATCGTGCAGACTGCGGGACGCGACGCCTTGGGGAATTTTGCTCCTTGTTTCGCGCACCTCAACGACGACGTGCTTTTCGGCGAAGTCTGGAACGAGACGGCGATCTCGCACAAGACCAAGTGCATCGTCACCGTCGTGTCGCTGATGGCTTCGGGCGTTACCGACAGTTCGCTCGTCTACCATCTTCAGAACGCCAAAGCTCACGGCGTGACGAAAGAGGAGATCGCCGCCGTCATCACTCACGCGACGATGTACTGCGGCTGGCCGAAGGGATGGGCCGTCTTCCGCCTAGCCAAGGACGTATGGAACGAGGAGACTCCCGCGCAGAGCGACCTTGAGAAGTACGCGAAGACGATCTTCTTCCCGATCGGTCAACCCAACGACGCCTATGCCAAGTATTTCATCGGGCAGAGTTATATCGCTCCCGTTTCCACGGAGCAGGTGGCGATGTTCAACGTCACGTTCGAACCCGGGTGCCGCAACAACTGGCACGTGCACCACGCGGCAAGCGGAGGCGGGCAGTTGTTGATCTGCGTGGGCGGGCGCGGCTGGTACCGTGAGTGGGGAAAGCCCGCCGTCGCCATGACGCCGGGCACGGTCGTCAACATTCCCGCGGAAGTCAAGCACTGGCACGGCGCGGCGGCCGACTCGTGGTTTTCGCACCTTGCCGTCGAGGTGAAAGGCGAAAGTACGTCGAACGAATGGCTTGAGCCCGTGTCCGACGAGGAGTACTCGAAACTCGGCTGACAAACGAAAAAACGGGGAGATTCCGTTGTACACGGAATCTCCCCGTTTTTATGCTTCCAAGTGTACCGTTTCCGTTTTTCGAAAAAGGTCTAGAACGGCCCGTAGTTGAAGGCTACTCCCGCGACGACGAACGCGCCGCCGATGAGGGCGAAGACGAGGAGCCATTTCCAGCAGAAGCGGTACCAGCGGTCAAGCGACACGCTCGCGAGGCCGAGGCACCCCATCAGTACGCTCGAGACGGGGGTGAGGAGGTTAGTGAACGCGTCGCCGAAGTTGAACGTCTGCACGACCACCTGCTGAGAGAGGTTGAGCACCTGTCCGACACCGGAGAAGATGGGAATGACCGTGGTTGCCTGCGACGAGGATGAGCAGAGCACGCAGTTGATGATCAGATTGCTGATGTACATGCCGATTGCCGAGACATACGTCGACGTGCCCGTGAACAGACTGGCCATGGCGTGGACGATCGTGTGGATCACGTTGCCCGCGCTGAGGATCGTGTTGATGCCAGTGGCGAACGCGACGACAATCGCCGCCCCGGACATTGTACGCGCCCCTTTGACGAACTCCGTCGCGAGTTTGTCGGGCGAGAAGCCGCAGATCGCGCCGCAGGCGATGGCCGTCACCATGAAGACGGCGGGCAGCGCGTCCGAAGTCTTCCAGCCGTGAGTCGCGCCGTAGACGACGAAGCCGAAGCCGACCAGGAAGGCGACCAGCGCCAGAGCGCGGCGGGGCGTGAGTTCTGCCTCCTCGCCCCCGTCCCGCGCGGTTTCCGCTCCTTCCGCGCCGTAGACGTAACTGTACTCGGGGTTCTGACGGATTTTACGCGCATAGGCGATCATGAAGAGCGATCCGACGAGCCACAGCACGACCGAGGCGACGATGCGGAGCGCCCAGCCGGAAAAGACGGGGAGCTCTACCAGCTTCTGCGCGACAGCCGTTGAAGAGGTACAGAACGCGCCTCCCGCCTGGCCGCAGATCTCGCCCATGAGCACGAGTGCCACGCCGAGCATGGAATCTCCGCCGAGGCTCTTGCTGAGGATCAGCGCCACGGGGACGAAAGCGATAATCGGCGTGTTGATGCCCATCGCGCCAAGGATAGTGAACACACCTAAGAGGAGGGGAATGATGATGTACAGATTGTTCTTGTATTTTGCCACGAGCCGCCCGATAGAGGCGTCGATGCACTTCGTCTCGTTGATGATGCTGATGGCGCCTGCGATCATTGTGATCATGGCGATGATGCCCACCTGCGCGCTGAACCCCCCTGGGAGTGCCAGAAACGCCTTCCACGGTCCCACGGGCGTCTGCGCGATGTAGTGGAACGACGCGGCGTCGATGGCCTTGCGGCCGTTGACCGTGACGGTGTCGTACACGCCGGCGGGCACGACGTAGGTGGCGACGGTCGCGGCGACGGCGATGATCAGCATGATGACAAGCTGATGCGGAACGTGGAACGTTTTCTTTTTTTCGGGACTGCTCATAAAAATTCCTCCTTCGTTCGTACGTTAAGCCGCTCCACGCGGCATGGCACCTGACTTTATCCGTTCGCAACAGAGCGGACGACGCGCCCCCTGTACAGCAGGCGTCCTTTTTCGTCCTTGGAAAACTGGCAAAAAAACTGATCCCACGTCAGCCAGCTCTCCTCGGGATAGTTGGCGTGCGCCATGTCTCTGACGATGCCGACAGTCAGCAGGGGTACGCCGTCGGCGTCGCGCCAGCAGTACCATGTGACGGGCTCGCACGTCCACGTCTCATAGTTCTCGCGTTTCAGGTCGAATCGCTTTAGTTTGAACAGGATATCATCCTTCAGCTCGGGAATCAGGGCAAACGGCAGGTCGGCGTCGGGGGTCCTGCTTGTGCAGATCGCGTCCTCCTCGCCGCAGATGAACAGAGACGGAATAAGGGGAGAACTCATCGGACAGCGGCAGCGAACCTTTTTGGGGTGATACATGCCCGACCACGAGGCGCAGGCGGCGAACAGGTCGCTTGCGGTGTACCACAGCACGTCGGTCATGATGCCGCCGCTGGACTGGCCGCTTGAGTAAACTCGCCCCGTATCGACGGGCAGACGCGCGGAAACGTCTTTCACGAGCGCGCGGAGAAAACCCGCGTCGTCCACGGGCACGCCGTCGACGTCGCCGCACCAGAACAGCACGTTTTTAAGGCCGCCGACCTTTTGCCGATGGATGCCCGCCTGGGGAAATACGGCGATGAACCTGCGTTCCTCGGCGACAAGCGACATGCAGCTGATGTCAAAAAACGTCTCCGCGGTGCCGCCTCGCCCGTGCATGCACAGTACGAGCGGCCATTTTTTATCGGGCGTACAGGAAGAGGGTACGTATTCGTACCACAAGCGCGCCATGCCTCCGTAGTCCATATCGCGCAGGGTGGCGCCGCACACGGCGGGGTCCTTGAAAACGCGCAGTATCTTCTTTCCCCAGCTCCTGTGGCGCCGCGCCAGACCGATATACGCCCAGGCAGTCTCCAGCTTTGACAGCGTCGCCGTCGTGTCGCCAAGCGTCAGCCGCACTTGGGCGATGCGCTCCTCGTTCACTTCGCTGAAACGACGCACTGGCTTGGGCATCCAGATTTTGTCGGCACCCTGTCCGCTCAACGGTTCGGGAGCGACGTCGTTTTCCTTTTTCCAATAGTCAAGAGCCGACTTCACGCCTTCGCTCTCACGTTCGGCGAAAATCCACACGGGAAGTTGCGCGCGCTTGCCCTCTATTTTCAACTCGAGGTTCCCCTGCTCGCGTCCGCGGGACGTGTGACCGCGCGTTATCGGGGCGGAGAGATCGCCGAACGAGAACAGGCCGCTCCATTCGCTGGCGAGCTCGGCGCAGGCCGTATGAACCGCCTCTGTGCCGTCGCCGAAGCCGCAGGCGTAAATGTTGTCCTGCATCGTCACGTAATAGTCGCGCGACTGGACGGCAGAGTAGACGGCGTTCACGAAGTCCGCGGCTCCCTCGTCGTCACGCCACGGACCGCACGGAACGAGCACGTGGACGAACAGCCTTTTCTCATCGGCGAGATCGCGCAGACCGGACGACTCGAGAAACTCAAGCGGATCGGAACACGACGGCGGAACGGCGACGAGACACGGGCTGCAGTACTCCAGATCCTTGGGGATATAGGTCAGGAAAGATCGCCGCACGCCGCCTTGTGTGACGAACTCCCGAAAACATCCGGAAATCAGCGTCCTGTTTGGATGGCGCATGTCGACGGGGATCGCCGACATGTCCCCGGGCAGGTTCTGAACGACAAGATGTGCCATGTTCTTCCTCCTTTCGGATTATATTTTCTCTTGATGATTATTATACCTATTGACAGGGTAAAATCAATTTTATATGATAAATAGAGATATAAATATAATTTATTGATTTATCAATATACAATTAGACGGAAAGAGAGGCGGGAACGTGCGAAGCGAATTGAAGTACGTCAGCATGGTTTATCAGAAGGGCAGTTTTTCCAAGGCGGCGCGCGAATTGTTCATGACCCAGCCCGCGCTTTCGATCGCCGTGTCTAAGCTCGAAAACGAGATCGGCATGCCTCTGTTCGACCGCTCGAAGAAACCCCTGCGCCTCACGCGGGCGGGGCGGATTTTCGTCGAAAAGATCCGCCAGATGGAACGTCTCGAGAGCGAACTGCGCAATCAGATTCTCGACCTCACCACATCGGTGGCGGGAACGGTACGAGTCGGCGCCACAAGCTATATCCTCTCCTGTGTTTTGCCGCCTGTGATGAAGCGTTTTCGCCTGCTCTACCCCGACGCGCGGCTTGAGATCGTCGAATCCGGCGCTTACGAGTTGAAGGAGATGCTCCGCGACAGGCTCCTCGACATTACGTTTTTGAGCGCGCCGGAGAAGGACGCGCCGTTTTCGTCCGTTCCCGCCTTCACCGACAATCTTCTGCTGGCTGTGCCGCGGGAGTTTGCCGTGTGCGCTTCGCTGGAAGGTCGAACGCTTGACGCGGAGGACGTCTGCTCGGGCTTCCACTTGGGCGGAAATGTTCCCGCCGTCCGGCTTGAAGCTTTTGACGGCGTACCGTTCATCCTCCTGGGACCGAAATACAATTTAAGGTTCCGCGCCGACGCCGTTTTTGCCGAGGCGCGCGTGAAACCTCTGATCGTTCTGGAAACAGCCCAGCTTCTCACGTCGTACGCGCTTGCCAAATCCGGCATCGGCGTCGCGTTTGTCCCCGACCGTGCCGTGGTTTCCTCCGACAGTTCGCTCTGTTTCTGTCGTCTCGATTCCCCTCACGCCGTTCGCCGCATGAGCGCCGCGACGCATACGGCAAGCTATCTGTCCCGCGCCACGCGCTGCTTTTTAGCTCTGCTGGAAGACTATGCCGCGCCATTTCCCGCGAGAGAGCCGCGCGAATGAAGTCCTTTTCGCAAAGCGCGTGTTTCTCCAAGGACGATCGCTTTCAGACGGCCGGCAAACGCGCGTCGTCGGCAAGCGTCCGCTCAAGGTTCGAGATGGAAGGAGCGGCGCGGGAAAACAGGGTTGTCTTAAAACGCGTCAGCAAAAGAACGGCCCTTCGCACTCTGTAACGCGAAAGGGCCGTTCTTTCTGTTTTGTCGTCGGCTGTAAGCTGTGTAGATGTTTTGTTTTCAGCCGAGTTGTTTTTACGTTCTTTCTCACCGCCGCTCGGAACGTTTTTTCTCGGGGAGGTCGCCCGCGCGGAAATTTTCCGCGCACGTTTCCGTCAGAAATCGTGTTCCGGTTGTTCGAGATTCACCGCGCACGGCTTCATCCGCGCAGGGTTTCATGCAATTCACGATGCCCGCGAAGGCGGGCAGTTCCGTTTCAGTGTTGACAACCGCGTGGAGAAACGGTCTGTCCAGCCAAATGTCATACTCGGCCGGCAAGCAGCCCACACCTATCATCGTCACGCCGGTTGCTTTTGTGCCGTTTCTGTCCACCTCGATGTGCGCTTTATGGACGATGGAATCTGTCCAAAAAGACGTGCCGCACGTCGGGGAAAAGTTCGCCTGTTGGGTGAAGAGATCGCGCATTTTCAGTTTTGCCCAGAGGCGTCAAATTTCTGCCGAAATCGCATGAGAACTCCGGTATCGCTCCGCTCGCGAGTGACGCTCCCTGAAACAGATTTGCGATGTCGGCTGCCTCCGCCGCCTTAACGAGAAAGGCCACGCTTTTTTTCGGCAGCAACGCATGAACGTATATTTTTCGTCCGTGTAGGGCTTTAGGAACCCCTTGAAAGAAACGTTCTCAACGTAAGTGTTTCGGCGATCCTCAGCATCGGCAGGATGCCGACGGTGTCGTCGGCGGCGTTTTCGACCATGCCGCGAGTTTTTCCCCGACCCAGGCGTTGTCGTCGCGCGCGACGTCCGCGGAAGAGAAATCCTGTCGTTGAACGTCTTTTTCAGGCGTTCATCGTATCCTGCCGTTAAAGCCGCGCGAATGTGTCTTCCACGCACACTGCGTTCGACGAGATAAGCGAGCCGTTTCCAGCGAGCGAGGAGTTCATATCCGCCAAAAAGGAGAAAAACTCTTTGCACGAGGCGCCGACGCCGATAACGTCCACGATATTTTCCTTCGTTTTTCCTCCCGCGGCGTCTGCCGCCATCGTCAAACCTTTCATGGTCTTGGCGAAGGCAGTGGCAGTGTTCGCACGATGTGTTTTATTATGTTATATAATATCTATTTTACGGTTCTTTCGATCTGTTTCTTTTTTTCTGTTGCGGACAGCGCGAACCATCACGACCGATTGCGGTACCCGCGCGACGGGGCGTAGTTTTACTCCCACTCCACTGTCGCGGGCGGCTTGCTCGTGCAGTCGTAGACGACGCGGTTGATGCCCCGTACTTCGTTGCAGATACGCGTGGAAACGCGGTCGAGCACGTCAAGGGGCATGCGGTACCACTCGGCCGTCATCCCGTCGCGGCTGGTGATGGCGCGCAGAGCGCAGACGCGGGCGTAGGTTCGCTCGTCGCCCATGACGCCGACGGTGTAAACGGGGAGAAGCACGGCAAAGGCCTGCCAGATCTCGTCGTACAGCCCTGCGCGGCGGATCTCGTCGAGGAAAATTGTGTCGGCGCCGCGCAAGATGTCGAGCTTTTCGCGCGTGATGTCGCCAAGACAGCGAACGGCAAGGCCGGGGCCGGGAAAAGGATGGCGACGCACGATGTTGTCGGGCACGCCGAGCAGGCGGCCGACGGCACGGCCTTCGTCTTTGAACAGCTCGCGCAGCGGCTCCAGAAGTTGCAGGTTCATCTCTCGCGGCAGTCCGCCGACGTTGTGGTGGCTCTTGATGACGGCCGCTCCCTTGCGGCCGCCGCTTTCGATCACGTCGGGGTAGAGCGTGCCCTGAAGGAGCCAGCGCGCGCCCTTGACCTTGCGGGCCTCTTCCTCGAACACGCGGATGAACGTCTCGCCGATGATCTTGCGTTTCTTCTCGGGTTCGATGACGCCGGCCAGCCCCCTGAGAAAGCGTTCGGATGCGTCGACGTAGGTGACGTTGAGGTTCATCTGGCGGTAGCTTTCGAGCACTTCTTCCGCTTCGCCCCTGCGCAGCAGACCGTTGTTGACGAAGATACACCGCAGACTGTCGCCGACGGCGGAAGCCGTCAGCGCGGCGGCGACGCTGCTGTCCACGCCGCCCGAAAGGGCGCAGATGACTTTGTCGGCGCCGACGCGCCCGCGGATTTCCATTTTCGTCCTCCTTGCCCAGTCGCCGAGATCCCAGTCGCCCGCGCATCCGCAGATTTTGAACAGAAAGTTGGCCAGCATTTTCTCGCCGTGCTCCGTATGGAAGACCTCAGGGTGGAACTGCACGGCGTTGATCCGCCCGTCGGCGCTTCTCATGCCGGAGACGACGCCGTCTTCCGACACGGCGGTGAGGACAAAACCGTCGGGCAGACGATCGACGTCGTCGCCGTGGCTCATCCACACCTGCGACCGTTCGGGCACCCCAGTGAAGAACGGACACGACGCTTCTTTCACGACGAGCGTGGCGCGCCCGTACTCGCGCGCTGCGCTGCGCCGCACGGCTCCGCCGTAGTGCAGGGCCGCCAGCTGCATGCCGTAACAGATGGCGAGCACGGGCAGGGCGATGTCAAAAAATCCCTCTGCCAGACGCGGCGCGTCGGGCTCGAGCACGCTTCGCGGGCCGCCCGAGATGATCAGGCCCGTTGGCTTGCGCGCGAGGATTTGTTCCAATGTCGCGTCGTAGGACAAAATCTCGCTGTGGACTTTCAGCTCGCGCACGCGGCGGGCGATGAGCTGTGTGAACTGTGAACCGCAGTCTAGGATGACGATGTTGTCCATGATGTCGAAAGCGCTCCTTTCGGTTGAAGCGGAATTTTGCGAAAAAATGCCGGACGTTTGTATGGCGTTATGTCATTATATCAGTCTTTTTCCCGTCCGCAACGCGCGCGGGGAAATTTTTTAGTTTGCCGTCCGCGGCGTTGCGCGCGAGGGAAATGTTGGATTATAATAACGCACGTTTTCGATACTCAGGACGAAAGGGATGTTTTTCATGCCGCAGCTTCTCTTCAAATGTCTGTGTGCAAGCGCGATCATGGTCGCGATTCATTTTCTATCGCGCACGCCGAACTATTTTGTTTCAGCGCTGCTGCTCAGTTTCCCTGGCTTGAGCATGACGGCCTACTGGTTCATGTACAGGGAACTGGGCGCGCGGAAAGTGATCGACACAGCGCTTTTCGGCTCGGGCGCGGGGCTCGCGTTCATCGTTTTTCTGCTGACGATGGCGTATCTGCTGCGGCGTCACAGCATCGGCGCCGCCATGCTGGGCGGTGTGCTTGTCTGGCTGGCTCTCGCCGGAGGCTGGACGGCGACGTGGAAACTGTGGCTGTGGCGCTGATGTTTCCGCGCAGAGCCGATGTTCCGCGCGGAACATCGGCGAAATTGTGTTAAAAAGGAGAGAGAGCATGAAAACACGTTTGATCCGAATCGCGACCGAGGCCGACTCCCCGCGTCTGCTGGAGATTTACGCGCCTTATGTGCTGAACACGGCGATCTCGTTTGAGTACGACGTGCCGTCGCGGGAGGACTTTGCGGGGAGGATTCGCTCTACGCTGGCGCGCTTTCCTTACCTTGTCGTCGAGGCGGACGGGCTCGCCGTCGGCTATGCCTACGCGGGGACGTTCAAGTCGCGGGCGGCCTACGCCTGGTCTGTCGAGGCGTCGATCTACGTCGATGGCGGGTTTCACGGCCGAGGCATCGGCCGTGCGCTGTACGAGTCCCTCGAGGCATGTCTGCGCGAACAGGGCGTGACCAACGTCAACGCCTGTATCGCGACGCCTGTCGTGGACGACGAATATCTTACGCGCGCCAGCATTCTTTTTCACGCGCGGATGGGCTATCGCGTGGTAGGCGAGTTCACAAGCTGCGCCTGTAAGTTCGGACGCTGGTACGACATGACCTGGATGGAAAAGCACCTTGCGCCGCACGTGCAAAACCCCGCGCCCGTGCATTCTTTCAACGATGTGCGCGCGATTGTGAGGGATAAGTACGGGATTGCCTGACGGAAACGCAAGCGTTCGCGCGAAAGAGAGACGGAGAGGAAAAGTCCGAAGAGGAGACGGAGGCGGGATCTATGCGTACCCCGCTTCGGTCTCCTCTTTAACTTCCCGCGAGCGATGAAAAGCGTCTCCGCGTTGCTGAAGCTGCGTAAACGACGGAACGGACAAAATAGCTTTTACGCGCGCTTTTTTTGATGGATGAGGCGAAAAAGACGATCTGTGCTCGAAAAGTCATTTGATATTGTATATTATTTATAAAATTACGGCAACGTAAAGAATGAGGAACGCCGAACGGAGAAAAATTGAATTATTTGGGCTGTTGCTTGAATAATGTCAAACTGCTAAAATAGGGAAAGTATTATCCCTTATAGTGTCTGTACGCCGGCAGAAGTGTTTTTTAAGGGCGCCGGCCGCGAAGGAGGCGCTTTCGCATAATGAGGAGTTACGGACTGGGGCTTGGCTTGGTGGCGATGCTCGCGGCTGTTTTCGCTGTACAGAATCAGGAGATTCTCGCGGTGCGTCTGCTCGGATGGGATTTCGCGCTTCCTCAGGGTCTGTGGGAGGTCTTTCTTTTCTTTGCCGGTATTCTTCTGATGTGGCTGATCTCTCTGGCGGCCTCTTGGGAGGCTCGTTTTCGCGACAGGCGCGAGATCGAGCGCGGCAGGAGGCGCATTGCCGCTCTCGAGAAGGAACGCGACGCGCTGCTTGCCGCGATGAAGGCGGCGGGCGCGACGCAGGAGGAGATCACGTTCATCGAGAGCGGCACGTCGCTGTGATCGTGGCGCCGCAATGTCGCGCGGCTGTGTCCGTTATGCTGGGAAGGACTGTTTTTTGTGATTCCTGTGCGTTCGATTGATGAACTGCAAATATACCGACCGGGGAAAAGCGATCTCGAGCTTGCCCGACGGCTTGACTGCTCGCCTCTGGCGGCGGCGGTGCTCGCCAGCCGTTTTTCCGAAGAGGAACGTGACGAAGAACAATGCCGTCAGCTGCTGACTTCGCAAAGGTTAAAGCCGCAGCTTGAGCGGCTCGACCTCGGCGAGGCTTCGCGCGCGGCGCTTGACCTGTGGACGCGCGCCGTGCCGGGAAAAAAAGTTTTTGTCTACGGCGATTACGATGTTGACGGCGTGGCTTCGACGGTTTTGGCGTTGGAACTGGCGGCGGAAAGCGGCGCCGCTTCGACTGTGTATTACATTCCCGACAGACGCAGCGAGGGCTACGGGATGCGTCCGCAGCGCATGAGGCGTATTGTCGCCGACGGCTTTGAGACGCTGATCGTGGTCGACTGCGGCTCGAAGGACGTCGAATCTGTCGAGCTGGCGCGCGACGCGGGCATGAACGTGATCGTATTCGACCATCACGCCGTCGAGGGAGAGATCGTTCGGCTTGACACGCTGGTCAACCCACAGCTTTCAGGCGACGGTGAATCTCGCAGGCTATGCGCTACGTCCGTACTGTGGTGTTGGGCGTGGCAGTCACGGATCCTGCCCGAGCGAAGGCTGGCGCCGCTGATTCAGCTGGCTGCGCTGGCGACAGTTTCCGACTGTATGCCGCTGGGGCCGCTTAACCGCGCGATCACGCGCGAGGGACTGACGCAGATGCGCAGTTGTCCGCGGCGTGGTCTGCTGGAATTGATGCGCACGCTCTGTCCGAACGAATATCCGGAGATGATCGACGAATCGTTTCTGGCGATGCGCATTATTCCCTGTCTTAACGCCGCGGGGCGCGTCCATGTGGCGGACGTGGCGGTGAACGTGCTTTCGGGGCTCGGATCGCAGGAGAGTCTCCAGCGAAGCGTCGATGAACTGATCGAGCTGAACAGGCGGCGACGCGACCTGTCGACGTCGATATGCGAGAGCATCAACTTGCAGATCGACAAGGGGGAGTCGGCGCAGGTTCTCTATAACGGGGACTGGCCTGTGGGAGTCCTCAGTGGTGTCGCGAGCCGTCTGTGCAGCGAGCATAACAAGGCGTTCGCCCTCGCGGCTCCGGCGGGAAGCGGCATTCGCGGGACGCTCCGCGTTCCCGAAGGGGCCAACGCGGTGGAGCTTCTTAAAAGCCTTGACACTCTGCTGGAAGCGTGGGGCGGGCACAAAAACGCCGCGGGGTTCTCGGTGGATCAGCTCAAATGGCCACGCCTGTCGCGCGAGCTCGAAGGGCTGTTGCGCAACATCAAGGTCGTTCCCCCGCGCGCCTGTGTGATCGAGTTTGCCCCCTCGATGATCACGGGCGGGTCGTGGAAGGAGATCCTGCGCATGGGGCCGTTCGGAAACGGCAACCCGTCGCCCGAGTTTTACGTTCCGTACGCTGCCGACACGTCGTTTTTGCCGCTTGGGAGACGGGGACTTCACGCGCGCGTGAACTTCGGCGGCTGTCAGCTGCTGGCGTTCGGCGCGGCGGGACAGCTCGACGGTATGGAAGGCCTGCGCGGGTGGCTTTACCGTCCTAGGGTCAATTTCTGGCAGGGGCGGTATTCACTGCAATACGTTGTCGACGGCATCGTCGTTGCGTGAACATTTTACACAGCGGAGGTGGAGGGCATGTCTACGGCGGAAAAACATGGTGTCGCTGAAGTCCGGCCACTGCGCGCCTTTGGCGGCCTGGGCGATCCCGTGCCGCCTGGCGGGGCTGAGTCCCTGCGTCACCCCGAAAACGAACGCTTCAAGTTCTCCGTCACGCGCGCGAATCCCGCCCTGCCCGACGGCGGGACGGGAACGGAACGGCCGCTCGCCGAAGCGCAGACGGCCGACGCCGCCCGCAAAAAAGAGATGACGCTGCTCCGCGACAGTTACATGGGCCGGCTGCCCGAGCGTCAGAGGTCCTCGACGGTCAGTTTTGCTTGGCAGGAACTGTGGGGCAAGGCGTCGCGCTATATGAACATGAACGACCTCAAGTCTCTCGGCGAAACGCTGGTGTTCGCGGCGCAGGCGCACGGCGAACAGATGCGCGCTTCCGGCGAACCGTACATCATTCATCCCGTTTACGTCACGTCGATCCTGGCCGACATGCGCATGGATCTGCCGACGCTCCAGGCGGGGCTGTTGCACGACGTCCTAGAAGACACAGGCGTTACGGCCGGCGAGATGAAATCCCGCTTCGGCGCCACGGTCGAGATGCTCGTCGACGGCGTGACGAAGCTGGGAAAGCTGCAGTTCAAGTCGTTTGAGGACTATCAGGCCGAGAATTTGCGCAAGATGTTTCTGGTCATGGCCAAGGACA
>CAZFNC010000051.1:0-11606 GCA_964520485.1 uncultured Synergistaceae bacterium
AGGAAAACCCGCTCCAGACCATCGCCATGGCCAAGCTGTACGAGGTTCAGGACTACATGACGCTGTCCAACCACGGATTCCTCGGCTACCTGTTCATCATCAATAACCGCTGGTTCAACAAGCAGGACGAGGCCGTTCAGAACCTGATCGTTGAATGCGAGGCGGGCGCCCGCGCGGCTGAGCGCGAGGCACAGGCGTCCGGCGAGGTGAAGTTCCTCGAGCAGATCAGGCAGTCCAAGGTCGTCATCTCTGAGCTGACGCCCGAGAACCGCGAGAAGTTCGTCGCCATCAGTCTGCCGCTGCACGAGAAGTTCGTCGAAGGCTCTGCGAGCAAGGCGGAGCTGCTCAAGGCCGTCTACGCGGCCAAGGCGGCAAAGTAAACCGGTCGGGAAAACATTCCATACGAGAGATCGTCAAAACGGGGCTGCCGCGCGTTTAGCGCGGCGTCGCCCCTTTTTTTCGAATTTGTTTTTTGCTGCGGAGAGGAGAGCGGTTTGACGCATGTTGAAGTTCCTTGGAAAAATCGAGGACGTTTTCTGCGCGGTGTCGCTCCTGCTGACGACGATCGTGCTGTTCGTCAACGTGGTTCTGCGCTATGCGTTCAGCGCCAGCACGAGCTGGGCTGAGGAGCTGATCCGCTACCTGATGATCTGGGTCACGTTCATCGGCGGAGCCGTCTGCGTGCGCAGGGGGGCTCACATCCGCATGGATTTTCTGCTGACGATGCTTTCCGAACGGGCGGGACGCTTTTTGACACGCCTGGTGTTCCTGATCGCCGCTGTTTTTTGCGCGGCGCTGCTCGTCTACAGCTGTCAGCTCGTGATGTTCACCGTGGAACTTGAGCAGACGTCGCCGGCGATGGGCGTGCCGATGTGGATTCCCTACATGGCCATGCCTCTCGGCTCGGGGCTGATGACGATGCACTTCGTGTTGGCGGCGTTCGCAAAGGGGGATGCGGAATGACGATTTTTCTGATGTCTCTGCTGCTTGTCATGCTCTTCGGCAGCGTGCCGATTTTCGTGGCGCTGGCGCTGGCTGTGCTGTCCGCGATGCTCGTTTACACGGGGCTTGACCCCATGGTGCTGGCGCAGCGTATGTTCGGCGGGCTGGACAAGTTCTCGCTGATGTCCATGCCGTTTTTCATCTTTGCCGCCAACCTGATGGACACGGGTGGCCTTTCCAAGCGCATCCTCAAGTGGACGCGCAGTCTGGTCGGGGCTCGCAAGGGCGGACTTGCCTATACCACGCAGGTAACGTGCATGATCTTCGGCGCTCTCTGCGGCTCTTCCCCCGCGACGGTGATCGCGATGGGGCGCGTGCTGTACCCCGAACTGATCGAAAGCGGCTATCCGCAGGGATTCTCCGCCGGCCTGATCACTTCCTCAGGCTCCGTGGCGCTGATCATTCCCCCCAGCATCACGCTGATCATGTACGCGGCGGCTACGGGGGTGTCCGTCGGGGCTCTTTTTATGTCGGGCATCTCCGCGGGGATCGTCTACGGTCTGGCGACGGTGGTTTATATCTGGTTCTTCTCCCGTCGCCACGACGTGAAAGTGTCGGCTCCGTCCACGTGGAGCGAGATAGGCCGCAACACGCTTGAGGCCGGCTGGTCGCTGATGGTGCCCGTGATCATCCTCGGGGGTATCTATCTCGGGGTGTTCACGCCGACCGAGGCGGCCGGCATTTCCGCCGTCTACGCGCTGTTCGTCGGCGTCTGCGTCTACCGCGAGATCACGTGGGCCAAACTGTTTGACGTATGTCTGCGCT
This sequence comes from uncultured Synergistaceae bacterium, assembly GCA_964520485.1. GTDB lineage: Bacteria > Synergistota > Synergistia > Synergistales > Dethiosulfovibrionaceae > Pyramidobacter. Next base: position 1,768 of record CAZFNC010000051.1, read on the forward strand.
CGGCCGTGACCTGCGCGCAGGTGATGATCCTCGTGGCGGCGGCCACCAGCTTCGCGTGGTTCCTGACCGTGGCGCGCATCCCGCAGACCGTGACGGAGGCCATCATCGCCAACTTCAAAACGCCGTGGGCGTTCATTCTGATGATCAACGTCATCCTGCTGGTTATCGGCATGTTTATGGAGGGCATCGCCGCCATCGTCATTCTCGCGCCGCTGTTCTACCCTATTGCCGTGCAGATGGGCATCGATCCGCTGCACCTGGGCATCATCATGGTCTCCAACCTGGCGCTGGGCAACTTCACGCCGCCGTTCGGGCTGAATCTGTTCGTCGCCGCGGGCGTCACCGGCCTGCCGATGTCAAAGCTCATCCGCGCCGTGATGGTGTTCATCATCGTCTCGATCATCGGTCTGCTCGTGATCTCGTACGTTCCGCCGATTTCCACGTTTCTGCCGGCGCTCGTCTACGGAGCATAGCGTCGCATGGACGGTTTTGAGAGGACGCGCCGACTTGTCGAGGCCGTCTCGCGCACGGGGCGGGCGGCGCGCGGCGTGTGCCGCATGGCGCTCACGGAAGCCGACGCGCGGGCCCGCGCTATCGTCAGGAACGAGATGGAGTCGCTCGGCATGAGGGTGCGAACGGACGCCTGCTGCAACCTTTGGGGCACGTATGACGGCGCGAGCGACCGGCCGGGCGTCGTCGTCGGCTCGCATCTCGACTCGGTGCCCGAAGGCGGCGATTACGACGGCGTGCTCGGCGTCTGCTCGGGGCTCGGCGTCGTGCGCGACATCCTGGCGGAACATCCTCACCTAACGCGTTCCCTCACCGTCGTTGACTTCACGTCGGAGGAGTCCAGCCGCTTCTCTCTGGCGACCATCGGCAGCAAGGCGGCGGCGGGGCATCTGACGACGATGGACACGATCCGCTTCAGGGACAAGAGCGGCGTGACCTTGTTTCAGGCGCTGCGCGACTTCGGCGGGCAGCCGGAGTACCTGCGGCGCGACGTCCTCGCGCCCGCGTCGTATCACTCGTATTTTGAGCTTCACATCGAGCAGGGGCCCGTGCTCGACTGGAACGACGAGGACGTCGGCATCGTCGAGGCTATCGCCGCGCCGACGCGATTCATGCTCGACATCGAAGGCGAACAGGCGCACAGCGGCGCCTGCCCTATGAACATGCGTCATGACGCAATGACGGCCGCCGCCGAAATCGTCCTCGCCGTCGAGCGCGCGGGACGCGCCGAAAGCGACTTCGGCACAGTCGCCACCGTGGGCGTGTGCGACTGTTACCCCGGGGCGATGAACGTCGTGCCGGGGCGCGTGACGCTGAAGGTTGACATTCGAGGCATCGTCGAAAAGAGTATCTCCCGCGCCCTCGACGACGTGATGGAGAAAGTGAAAAGGGTCTGCGCCGAGCGCGGCGTCAAATGCGGTTATACGCTCTATTCCGCCGAAGCGCCGGTGACGCTAGACGGTCTGCTGGCCCGCCGCGTCGAAAAGGTCTGCCGCTCGCTGGGCGTCAGGTATCGCCGCATGCCGAGCGGCGCGGGGCACGACGCCATGCACATGGCGGCTCTGATTCCCTCGGCAATGATCTTCGTGCCGTGCAAAAACGGCGTCAGCCACAATCCGGCGGAAAGCATCGAATGGGAACGCGTCCGCCCTGGGTACGACGTGCTGCTGCGCACGGTGTCGGAGATCGTCCTGTGATTTTTTCGTCTTTAATGGACAAGGAGATGAAGCGATGAGCGCGATTTTCTTCAAAAATGCCCGACTGATCGACCCTTCACAGGACATGGACGCTCGCGGCTGTCTGCTCGTCGAAGACGGTCTTGTGACCGCCGTTGGTCCCGAGTCAGCCGTTCCCGAAGGCGCCGCGGTTGTCGATTGCGACGGCGCGGTGCTCGCGCCCGGTCTGGTCGATCTGCACGTGCATTTCCGCGACCCCGGCCAGACACATAAGGAGACTCTTGAGACAGGCTGCGCGGCTGCGGCCGCGGGCGGTTTTACCGCCGTTGTGACGATGGCCAACACGTCACCCGCTATCGACTCGCCCGAAGCGATTCGCGCCTGCGTCGAGAGGAACGCGTCGATGGATTGCCGCATCTATCCAGCCGGAGCTGTCACCAAAGGCCTTGCGGGAAAAGAACTGACCGACTTTGAGGCGCTGAAAGAGGCGGGCGCCGTCTGCCTGAGCGACGACGGCCTGACCGTGGGTGACGGCCCGCTGTTCTGCGAGGCCATGGAGAAGTCCGTTTCAGTCGGTCTGCCTGTCAGCGTCCACTGCGAAGCGCCGGGCTTCGAGGGCGACAGGTCGATGAACCGTGGCGACATCTCGTCAAAGCTCGGATTGAAAGGCACGCCCGCTCTGGCCGAAGAGCTGATGATCATGCGCGACGTATTCTTCGCGGAAAAGACGGGCGCGCACGTGCACGTGCAGCACGTCAGCACAAAACGCGGCACGGAGATCATTGCCGCCGCCAAAGCGCGAGGAGTGAACGTCACCGCCGAGGGCACGCCGCACCATATGTTCCTCGACGAGACCGCCGTGCTCGAATGCGGCGCAGACGCCAAGATGAGCCCTCCGTTGAGGACGCCCGAAGACGCCGAGGCCGTCCGTGAGGCCGTCAAAAGCGGTCTGCTCGACGTGATCGCCACGGACCACGCGCCGCACACGCCCCAAGAGAAGGCAAAGGGCATGGCATACGCTCCAAACGGCATCATCGGCCTTGAGACGGCTCTGGCGGTCTGTCTGGACGGGCTGTACCACCGCGAGGGGCTTCCCCTGATTGAACTCGTCGAACGTATGAGCACAGCCCCGCGCCGCGTCTTCAACCTGCCCGAGGTGACGCTGACGCAGGGAAGTGTCGCCGATCTCGTGCTGTTTGACCCGAACCGCGAATGGCTTGTCGACGCCGCGAAGTTCCGCTCCAAGGCCCGCAACTGCCCGTGGAACGGCCGCGCGCTCAAGGGACAGGTGCTGATGACGGTGCTGGGCGGCAGGGTTGTCTGCGATAAACGGTAGTTCGTTGAAATATTCCCTTTCTGAAAGTTCCGCTGCCCCAAAACGTTCCATGATGGGAAATCACGGTTGACTCCGTGAGCGTCAAAAACAGAGAAATGAAGCAAGAACGCGTCGTGAGAAAGAATGGGGACGGTTGATAAAACCATATCTTTTGCTAAAAAAAAGCTTATATTTGGAGGATTTTTGTCTCTTCCCCCCCCGCCGACTTTACCAGAGCCGGCGGGGTCGTGTTTATCCGGCTGTCGGCGGCCATGTCTCTTTGAGTTCGTGGGAGTACAAGATTTAACGCGTCGCCGCGCTCACGGCGCAGACGGTTTTCGTTGGGCGATAGATAGGAACCAGCGGACGGAGCTATGCTGCGCTGGGTGGCCGGACAGTCGGATTCTGATCTCTATTACCATAGCGTCGCAGGTCTCCGCGTCAGTCAATGCATAAATCCGCGTCTAACCGTCGTAAGCCGCGGATAAAGCTATTGCCGAGGCGATCTCGGCGTACGGTTTTAATCTTGTGTCTTTGTCGTCGTCTGGCAGATATTCCGTTGTCATGCCGAGCGCCTTGGCAAAGTTGACGATCACGCCGATCCGGGCGCTCTTTACCCCCCGAAGGTAACGCTACACGGATGTTTCCGAAACGTGCGGCGCGGATGACAGCGGGCCCGACAAGTCTTTTCGAACGGTGTTTTCGCAATCCGACTGAAGGAGTTTCTCAGACGCCTGCCTTGTACGGCTCGCTTTCGCGGCCGGAGTTTGCAATCGGTTGCATAAATGTGTCCGCCGCGGTAAAATAGTTCCGACCGCGGCGGTTTTTTTATGTCCGCCGGTTCAGGCCGGCGCGGCCGCAAAAGCTGTTTCTTCAAGGGGGAATCCGAGTGATCCGCGACTATGATTCGCGTCTTGCAGCGAAGGAGGAAGTGTCGCAGGGCATCTGGCATCTCACGTTCGAGTGCCCGCAGATCGCTTCGTCGGCGGGGCCGGGCGCTTTTGTGCTGGTCAAACCGTCGGGAACGAGCGCGCCGCTGCTGCGCCGCCCGTTTGGCGTTCTCGACGCCGACGCGGCGCGGGGGACGGTCGACGTGCTGTTTCGCGTCGTCGGGGCCGGAACCGCTCTCATCGCCGCCGCTAAGCGCGGACAGGCGTTTTCCGTGCGAGGCCCCACGGGAGGAAATTTCGGGCCGTTCGCCCACAAGCGCGTCTGGGCCGTGGCGGGGACGCTCGGCATCGCGCCGCTTTTGTATCTGCGCAGGCGTTTGGCCGGCTTTGAAAAGCTTTTCCTCGGCGTCGGAAACGCTGAATGGAAAGGCTTTGCCGACTGGGTGAAGTCACGCGCGCCCGAGATGACGCTCTACAGCGACGACGGCTCCATAGGACACAAGGGTTTTTCGATCGACGGACTTGAGGGCGAGGATCTGAGCGGCGTCTCTCTCGTCTGCTGCGGTCCCAACCCGATGATGAAAGCGCTCTATCAGAAGTACGGCGCGTCGTGCGACGACATTCAGGTCAGCCTCGAAAAGCGCATGGGATGCGGCTACGGGGGCTGTTACGGGTGCGTCGTCGACACGGTCACGGGACGGCGGCGCGTGTGCGTCGACGGCCCGGTGTTTCAGGCGAGGGAGGTGAAGTGGGATGAGCTGCGTCTCTGATTCCCTGCGCGTGGACGCGGGCGGGCTGGAACTGAAAGTCCCCGTAATCACCGCTTCGGGCACATGGGCTTACGAGGAGGGCATGTGGGCGGCCGATCTGACCTCGCACGCAGGGGCGTTCTGCTCCAAGGCGATCACGCGTTTCCCCTGCGAGGGGAACCCCGGCACGCGCGTCTGGGAGACGCCTTCGGGCATTCTCAACAGCATCGGCCTGCAAAACGAGGGCTTTGACCACTTCATGGCATACCGTCTGCCCGTACTGAAAAAGCGCGGCATCCCTGTCGTGCTGAACATCTGCATGCAAAGCGACGGCGAACTGGACGAGATGATGCGCCGTCTTGCCGACGCGCGCGAACTGGTTGATTGCGTTGAGCTGAACGTGTCGTGTCCCAATACGGATCACGGGTGCATGAGCTGCGGCGTCGACCCGCGACTGACCGGCAACGCCACGGCGATCGCGCGGCGTCACTGGGACGGTCCGCTCTGGATCAAGCTGACGCCTCAGGCGCCCGATATTCCAGCCGTGGCGCGCGCCGCCGAGTCCGCGGGAGCGTCGGCGATCGTCGCGGGCAACACATGGCTCGGCATGGCCATCGACACAGCGCGCGGCGTGCCCGTCTTCGCCCGCCGCGTCGCGGGTCTCTCGGGCCCCGCGATCTTCCCTCTCGCCCTTCGTGTCGTCTGGGATGTGGCGGGAGCCGTGAGTATTCCCGTTATCGGATGCGGCGGTGTGGACGGCCCCGAATCGGCGCTCGCGATGGTCATGGCGGGAGCGACAGCCGTCGAAGTGGGCGCGGCGCTGTTTTCCGATCTCGGAGTGCTGGCCCGCATCCATGAAGGCCTTGCGGCCGCGGTTGCCAGCCGTGGCGTGAAAAACATTTCCGAACTGGTCGGAAAAGCCCGTTGTTAATGGCTTGAATCGACTTTAAACTTTCTTGTGACGAGGAGTTGTCTTCATGACTGAATCTCAATCGCTGCCCCTGTTTGCCGCGCTCGACCTCGACACTCTGCGCGAAGCCCGTCGGACAATGGATCTGCTGTCCGGCGTCGTCGACTCGATCAAGATTGGCCCCAGACTCTACGCCCAAGGTGGTTCGCATTTTCTCAAGGAGATCGTCGATCACGGGTTCAAGCTGTTTCTCGATCTCAAGCTGCACGACATCCCCAACACGGTCCGGCTGGCCGTGGAGACGCTGTGCGACATGGGCATTTTCTGTCTGACGATGCACACGGACGGCGGGCGGCGCATGATGGAGGAGTGCGTCGCGGCCCGCGACCGTCTCGGGTCGACGATGAAACTGCTCGGCATCACGGTGCTGACAAGTTTCGACGAAAAAAGCTGGGAGGAAGTCGCTCCCGGCTGCACGCTGGAGGCCGCCGTCAAAAAGCGCGCATGGCTGTGCGGCGACTGCGGCATGGACGGTCTGGTATGCTCGCCGCTTGACCTGCCCGAGGTGTGCAAGGTCACGCCGCCGACTTTGCTGAAAGTTGTCCCCGGCGTCCGTCTCGTCGCGGGCGGCGACGATCAGAGCCGCGTGGCCACGCCCGCCGAGGCCTTCCGCAACGGCGCCGACTATATCGTCATGGGCCGTCCCATCTACAAGGCACCTGACGTGCGCAAAGCCGTCGAGGAGATCGCGGCGTCAATCCGCGAGGGACTTGCCGCGCGCGGGTAGCGTCCGCAGGCAATGTGGATCCAACACAGTTTTACAGGAGGCGTTTACACGATGAACGATGTTGAGCTTCAGGAAAAAGTCAAAAAGATGTACGTGGACAGCGGCGCGTGGATGACGGGACATTTCCGCCTCACGTCCGGCAAGCACAGCGGCAACTACATGCAGAGCGCGCGGCTTCTCTGCCACCCCGAGTATGCCGCTTTCTGCGGCGCCGAGCTCGCGAAGAAGATCGCCCATCTCAGGCCCGACTTCATCAGTTCGCCCGCCATCGGCGGACTGATCATCGGTCACGAGGTCGCCCGCGCGCTGAACGTGCCGTTTTTCTTCTGCGAGCGCGAGGGCGCTGAAATGAAGCTGCGCCGCTTTGAGATGCCCGTCGGCAAGAGCTTTGTCGTCGTTGAGGACGTCGTCACGACGGGCGGTTCTGTTCGCGAGACCGGCGAACATCTTGTCGCGGGCGGCTGTACATGGCTGGGTTCCGCCTGCATCACCGACCGCTCCGGCGGGAAGAACGTGTTGGGCGGGAACCTCTACTCGCTGATCCGCGTGTCGTTTCCCGTCTGGGAGGCGGACGACTGCCCGCTGTGCCGCGAGCTCGGCACGCCTCCCGTCAAGCCCGGCAGCCGCCCCGACAAAAAATAACGAGCGTGCGCGTACATACTTCATGCAAAGCCGAGGAGTCCATGCGGCTTAAAGAGAAAGCCCGCGTGATGTCGTCCGACGACATGGAGCGCGCCCTGCGGAGGATGTGTAGCGAGGTTCTCGAACGCAACCGCGGCTGCGAAGGGCTGATGATCATCGGCATTCAGCGGCGCGGCGTCTACCTCGCGGCACGACTGCGCGAGTACCTGCGCGAAGCCGAGGGAGTCAAGACGCCTCTCGGAGAGCTGGACATCACCCTTTATCGCGACGATATCCGACTGCTCGGCGACCAGCCTGTCGTTCACAGCACGTCCGTTCCCGAAGATGTCAACGGCAAAAAAATTCTCCTCGTCGACGATGTTCTCTACACGGGACGCACCGTCCGCGCCGCGCTTGAAGCCTTGGCCGACTTGGGCCGTCCGAGTTGTGTGCAACTGCTCGTCCTCATCGACAGGGGGCACCGCGAGCTGCCGATCCAGCCTGACTATCTCGGCAAGGCCGTGCCGACTTCCGCGCAGGAGACAGTCGACGTTCGCGTAAGCGAGCTTGACGGCTGCGACGAAGCCGTGATCTGCGAACAATGCTGACCGCTCGCCGTCTGTTATGCGCAGCCGCCGTCGCCCTGCTCTGTCTCGGAGGCGCGCCTCGCGCGGACGCCGCGCCGAAGATCGCGGCGAAAAAAGTGCTCACGCTTGACCCCATGCTGGAACATCTGCTGCGTTTCATCGGCGGGCCGTATGTGAATGTCGTCTCCGCAGCGTATTGGAACTCGCTCGACCAACTTACGGTCAGGAGGTCGCGCGTGATGAACGCCTCGGCGATGCAGGCTCCGCTGATCTGTCTTGACAGAAAACAGTATGACGATTTTTCCGGCGCGCAGCGCCGCCGAAGCGGCAAGTCGAAGGCCGAACGCGCCCGCCCCGTGCGCTGCCTGTTCCCCGACGGGACGCGGACGGGCACGCTTACGCAGTTCTACGGCGATCCCGCCAATCTTCCGTACACGGCGCAGATCGTCATGAATGTCCTCTGCGAACTGCTGCCGGAACGTTTCGGGTACTTTCAGCGGCGGCTCGGCGAGTTTAACGCCCGCCTGCGTTCTGTGCTCATATCGGGGCGCAGGCTCTTCGCCGGTGTGCGCGTGCTCTGTATGAGCGAGATTTACCGACCGTTCTTCGCCGCTTCGGGCGCCGTCGTCAGTTCCCCGACGTTCTCGGAGCAGTACAGGATCAGGGCGCTCGCGCGCGCTGAAAGCTGGCAGGCGGGCCTCGCTCTCGGCGGGCCTTTGCGAGACGGCCGGCTGATCGTCGTCGACTGGGAAACGGACGTTTCTCTGCGCAGGGGACTGACGGCGTTCGCCGGAGCGGTTTACCTGCGTCCGCCACGCGACGAAGACCTGCTGTTCTACATTCACCATATGATTCTCATCATGGGCAGCAGGCTGGAACAGATGAAATAACAAAAAAAAGGACGTTCCCGCGACGTGCGGGAACGTCCTTTTTTTTAACCGACGCGTCTATCCGCAGAGGATGCGGCCCGTACCCTGCTTGAACGTGCCGACGACACGCGTCCTGTCAAAGCCTCGTTCGCGGGCGATCCTGACGAGATCCTCAGCGGCGTCGGGGGGGGCGGCCAGCAGCAGGCCGCCGGAAGTCTGCGGGTCGAACAACAGGTCGCGCGACTCCTGCGGCAGCGACTCAAGGCCGTCCATCAGCGGCGCGTAAAGGTGTTCGTTGCGGTAGGCGCCCGAGGGCAGCAGTCCCATCGACGCCAGGTCGGCAGCGCCGGGCAGCGCGGGCAGAGAGTCCACGTCAAGAACCAGATCGACCGAGTGATCGCTCAGCATGTCGAGCGCGTGTCCCGCGAAAGCGAAGCCCGTCACGTCCGTGGCCGAGTGAACTTGCGCTCGCAAGGCGGCGCTCATCGCGCGCGGGAGGTCGTTCAGTTTCGTCATCCATTTGACGGCTTCGTCAACCAGAGCCGGTTCGGCCATTTGGGCTTTTATTCCCGTCGCCGCGATGCCCGCGCCGAGCGGCTTAGTCAGCACCAGCGCGTCGCCCGGGCGCGCCCCGGCGGTGCGCCACATCGCGCTCCGTTCCACCTCGCCGAAGACGCAGAGGCCGTATTTCGGCTCCTTGTCCTCCACGCTGTGACCGCCCATCAGGAAAGCGCCGCTTTCGCTGACTTTGCTCGCGCCTCCTTCCATCAGCCTTTTGAGCATTTCGATGGGCAGACAGTTGAGCGGGAAGGCGACGACGTTGAGCGCCACTAGGGGCGAGCCGCCCATCGCGAACACGTCGCTGATGGAGTTGGCGGCCGCTATCTGTCCCCATACGAACGGGTCGTCCACGACGGGGGTGATGAAATCGACGGTGAGGATGCCCACGCGGTTCTCGTCGATCTTCCACAGCGCCGCGTCTTCGCCGCCCTCCCAGTCGGTGAGGATGCGTTCGTCGCGCGGGTGCGGCAGGCCGCTTAAGACTTTCGCAAGGTCCTCCGGACCGATTTTGGCCGCTCAGCCGCTGCTGCTGCTCAGCTGCGTCAGACGCTGGGTCACGCTCATGCGCGCACCTCCTCTAACGGCGGAAGAACAGGTTGGCCAGCACCGTCAGCACGATGCTGACGATGATGGAACTGGCAAGAGGGAAATGCACCGACCAGTTTCTGCCCTGCCAGGAGAAATCCCCGGGCAGACGTCCGAGCGACAGGAACTTTCCGCCGAAATGGACAACGGCGCCGGCGATAACCAGCGCGAGGCCAATTGTCATCAGGGTTTTGCCGAAATCGTGAGACATGAGGATTCTCCTTTGCGATGTGAAGAATTTTCGGCGTCCATTATATATCAGAATCGGGGAGGTGAACAG
>CAZFNC010000052.1:0-11352 GCA_964520485.1 uncultured Synergistaceae bacterium
TTTACGCCCCGTCACAATGGAAAGGTCGAACGCAGTCACCGCAAGGACAACGAGGAGTTCTATGCTTCCCATAAATTCTACTCCTTCTCTGACTTCGTGGTACAGCTTTCCAGGCGTCAGCGGCAGTACAACAATTTCCCTATTCGTCCGCTCAACTGGCTCTCTCCTAAACAGGCCCTTTCTCGCTTTTCTTTTTCTGTAACAGATCATTGACAAACCTACAGGGAACGTCTATCCGGCTGACATTGTTGAAGCCGAAATGCGCAGGAGGAGCCGAAACTAAAGCTCTGAGCCCCCTCTTTCAGTTGCGTTTCTCAGCCGTTCGTATATAATTATGACATACGAAAGGGGGAGCTTTTCATGTCTCAAGCTGTCATCACCGTCCGCATGGACGAGGAACTGAAAAACGACTTCGCCGACCTTATGGACGAGTTCGGTCTCTCGGTGTCCGCCGCGTTCACGATGTTCGCCAAGACGGCGGTACGGGAGCAGAGGATACCTTTCGAGTTGAGCCTGAACCGCTTCAGCGCCGAGACGCGGGAGGCTCTCAGGGAAGCCGTGCGGCTTGCCGAATCGCCCGACACCGAATGGTACGGCAGCACCCGGGAGCTGCGGGAGGCGAAAGGGTGGCAGTGAGGTACCGGCTGACGACGACCCGGCAGTTCGACAGGGACGTAAAACGCCTCGAACGCCGCGGCTGTGACATGGACAGGCTCTGGAAGACCGTGGATCTCCTGCTGGAGAGGGAGCCCCTGCCCGAGCAGTACCGTGACCACGCACTGACGGGAGACAGGCAGGGGCTGCGCGACTGCCACGTCGCGCCCGACTGGATCCTGATCTATTTCCGCCGTGAAGACAAGCTGGTGCTGGTCCTCTCCCGTACCGGCACGCACAGCGACGTCTTCTGAGATTTTATTCCGTTGACAGAACACGTAATTGAAAAGCGTCTGCCCAAAAAGGCAGGCGCTTTTTATATGCCCTGTCATTTCCTGTTTTGTTATTCCCTTTTTCAGAAAGGAGGTGCCGGCCACGTTCGGGATTGCTGGACTGTTCAAGGCGCTGTTCCGCCCGAGGGACTCCATCGTTGGCAGCGGCTACGCCTTTTACACGGGCGGAAGTTCCTCCGGCAAGGCCGTGACGCAGCGGAGAGCCATGCAGCTCACCGCCGTGTATTCCTGCGTGAGAATCCTCTCCGAGGCCATCGCGGGACTTCCGCTGCGGCTGTATGTCCGGGGAGCGGACGGCGTGAAGAAAAAGGCGTCAGACCTTCCGCTCTACCGCCTGCTCCACGACGAGCCCACCCCCGAGATGAGCAGCTTCGTCTTCCGCGAGACGCTCATGGCCCACCTGCTGCTGTGGGGCAACGCCTACGCGCAGGTCATCCGAAGCGGCAGGGGCAAGGTGCTCGCCCTCTATCCCCTCATGCCAGACCGCATGTCCGCCGACAGGGACGAGGACGGGAGGCTGTACTACTCCTACATCAAGGAGCCGGACGACGGCGCGGGGATGGAAAACGGCACGGTGCGGCTTTCGCCCCGCGACGTGCTGCACATCCCCGGCCTCGGCTTCGACGGACTTGTTCCTCCATGCCGGAATATCCTTTTACGGACGGGTCGCGGGATATGCGCAGCGCCTCAGCCATCGCTTCCCGCGTTTTCTCTCCGTAGCGCGGCAGTTCCACGGCGAACGGGAGCCCCCCGCGGAGCACGCACTGGCGCAGGAACAGGTTCACGGCCGAGGACATGTCAAGGCCGAGGTTCGCGAACAGCGCGCTCGCTTGCGCTTTGACGTCCGGATCGATGCGGATTGGCGTCGGGGCGGTAGGCATGGAATCATCTCCTTCCGTTACGTCTCAGTATATCCAATTTTGATTTACATTGTCAATCGAAACGAAATTTTCTGCCGGACTGTCAGCGCTTTTTGGCCGCGGCGCGCCCCATCGCGTCCGTGACGGCAGCGGCGGCGTCGCCGCGCGTGACGACGGCGCCGTCGGGGGCCGCCGCGTCGTCGGTGCCGAGGGAGCGCGCGACCAGGCCGACGAACTCATGCCGGCTGACAGGCTGTCCGGCGTCGCCCGGAAGGGGCTCCGGCGACGGCAGTCCCAGCGCCTCGCACGCCTTTTGAGCCATCGTCGCGGCCTCGCCGCGCGTGAGCAGTTCGTCCACGCCGAAGCGCGACTTGTCGCGCCCCTCGGCGGCGGCCTCCTTCAGCCTCGGGTCGTCTGAAAACTCGATGTCGTACGAAGGCATGTCGCGGTACCCGCGCAGGTCGAGCAGCCCGTACAGCGTCGAGAGCACGACGGCGGAATGGAACGGATGGTCGTCGGGAACGTCTGAATAGTCGTTCGTCGAGAGGCGTACGCCCGCGTCGAGCAGGACGCGCTGCACGAGAACAGGGTGCACGCGGCGGGGAGGCATGCCGAGTTTGACCGAGATCGCGGCCAGCGCGCCGGCTGCCTGTCCCGTCATCATGCAGACGGGCTGAAGGCGCATCGCGCCCGAGGCCAGACGCGACATGGAGAGGTTTTTCTCCGCCGCGATCAGTCCGTCCACGCGCTCGGGAATGAGAGCGCGCATCGGCGCCTGGAACGGGCCGCGCGGCTCGAGGGCTTTCACGGAAGCGGCCTTTTCGCCCAGTTCGCTTTCAAGGTCGGCGTCGGTGGCGGAGTGGTGCAGGTCGATGATGTACCCGCCGACGGCGACGGCGTCGCAAAACTCCAGGCTTCTGTTGCCGTCGCGCCAGCTCAGCGAGTTCCTGTGCAGCATCTCCGCCGTCAGCGTGAAATCGCCCACGGCGCGGCGCGATTCGCGCACGTAGGGCGCGGGCGGCATGTGGCGCGCCACTTCCTTCCACTCGTCCGGCAGGTCGCGCGCGGCCTCGGGCAGCTCGCCGTATTCGGCCTCGTCCACCGACCACGGCTCGTCGAGGACGTTCTGCACGTAATACACGAAGTGCAGCGTCTTGATCAGCGCGTCGCGCTCAATCCGCGCGCGCAGGGTTTTATCCTCAAAGTACGCCGCGGGCATCCCGAAACGGCCCTCCCACTTGTAAGCGCCGGGGTAGTCGTTGCCCCAGTTCACGCTCGTCTTGCTGATCTTCGCCCAGTTCGCCTGGGCGCCGTCGTAGAAGCCGGGGATGAACGAGTCGGGCAGGCCGCGGTAGCCGTTGTGCGAGACGAAGTTGACGGGCAGTTCGACGGGATAGACGTTCTGGAAGTCGAAGCCGTCCGCCGTCACGTACTTTTCGTAGTTGGCCTTCGCCTGTTCCCAGCCGGGAAGAGGGTGCTCCGGCCTCAGCCGCGCGGGCACGCCGTCAGGGTACTTGCGCATCACTGCCGTCCAGGTGATGTCCTGCACCATCGAAGCGCCCGTTATGTTTGGCGACACCTCGTTGCCCGAACGGTACGCGGCGCCGGCGAGCGGCAGAACGTCGCCGTATTCCGTGGCGTCTATAAGCGCGCCGCATTCGACTGTTTTCTCGCCCTCGGGGGTTTTCAGCGTCACGCCGGTCACCGTGTCGCCGTCTTTCGCCACGCCCGTCACCTCGGAGTGGTACGCGATAACGGGCGCGGGACGGCATTCCGCCGCCATCTCGGAGAGAATCTTCCGGCCGACGAACGGCTCGAAAGCCGTGGTGCGGTTGTCCCAGTAGCACGTGGAGATCGACTTGCCCATCGCCGTGTAGTGCGCGTCCAGCCGCCGCACGAACTCCAGGTAGATGCCGCTCTTATACGTGCTCATGTCGTCCATGGTGCTCACGCCCGCCGCGACCGCCTGGCCGCCGAGGCAGCCTGTCGGTTCGACGACCAGCACGCGCGCGCCGAGGCGCGACGCTTGGATGGCCGCGCCCATGCCGCTCATGCCGCCGCCGGCGACGACGACGTCGTAACGCTCCGAGGCGCGCGCGCACGCGGCGAACGCGCAGAAGCACAGCGCGGCGGCAATCGCTCCCAGCTTTTTCACAACGAAACACCTCTTCTTCAAAAAATAGACGCGCGGGCGCGTCATCATGCTCGCGCCCGCGCCCGTGAACTTCGCCGGCGTCTCTTCGGGCAAAAGATCTTCGCGCGGGGAACGCCCGTCACTCAAAATCGGGCTCGGGGCCGCTCGTGTGCGGCAGGTTCCAATCCTCGCAGACGCCGCGCGTGAACAGCAGGTGCACGCAGGGCACGCCCTCGGAAAGGAAGTCGGCGATCAGGCCGCGATCCCACGACGGCGGAGGCAGCAGGCCTCCCGGCAGGATCAGGCCGTGCGGAAGGCTCACGCCGGTTTCGATGTCGCGTCCCATGCTCAGCCACGAGCCGCCGCAGCTGACGAACGCCTTCAACTCGCGCGAACGGAACAGCGCCCTGCGCGCGGCGATCGAGGCGCGATGGCCCTCCGGCACAAGGCACGTCTCGGCGCGTTCGGCCATCAGGCGCCGCACTTCAGGGAGGGCGTCCTCCTCGAGCAGGTTCTTGCGGATGCGGTCGTCGTAGCCGCCGGGCGTGAGCAGGTCGATTTTGGCGTCCAGAACCCCGTGCGCGCGCAGGACGTCGAACATCGCGGGAACGGTAAACTCGGGCAGATTGCCGCCCCACTGCGACGAGCCGTAGGAAAGCGCGAAGAGCGTCTTCAGTCCGAGGACGCGGGCCGCGCACATCGTCGCGAGCGTGAACCCCGGGTACGAGCTTGTGGAGTTGACACCAATCCAGTCGCCTTCTCTCACCCCGGCGCGCAGGAGATATCCCGCCACCGCCCCCGCCATTCCGGGGTTGGCTGCCGCGCGCTTGTCGTGCCAGCTTCCCGGCGTGGTGGTCAGGGAGGTCAGCGCGCCGCCGATCAGTCCCGTGCGGTCAGGGTCGGCGCGCGCGTCAAATTTCGGCAGGCGCGCCGTCTTTTCGCGCCACAGCACGGCTTCGCACCGTTCCATCAGCCTGACGGCTTCGTCCTGGCGCGGATCGTCGAAGGCGAAGGCGCTTGCCGCAAGGAACAGCAGGAGCAAGGGCGCGAGCAATTTTTTCATGGGACGGGCTCCTCGCGAAACACGAAAAAACGACGAACCGGCCGATCCGCGCGCTTTCCGAAGCGGAGAGCACGCGAGGGCCGGGAAAAACCTCAAACGGGCTGGCTTTCCGTCCTGAAGCGGACGCGCCGCTACAGGATCAGGCTCGCCACGGAGAAATACAGCGCCAGCCCCAGCACGTCGTTGACCGTCGCCAGCAGGGGGCCCGAGATCAGCGCGGGATCTAAGCCCGCTTTCTTGACGACGAACGGCGTCACCGCGCCGAGCATGTTCGAAAGCATGACGACGGAAATCATTGAGACGCCGACGACGAACGTGACTCCCCCGCCGGTTCCGAGCAGGACGGACCTCAGCGCCGCCAGCGCGGACATCGCCGCGCCGAGAATGGCGCCCGTGATCAGCTCCCGCAGGAGCACCTTCCAGAACTTGCGGTCGGGAAGGCCGCCGAGTCCCATCGCGCGGATGACGAGCACCGAAACCTGTCCCGAGACGTTGCCTCCCGTGTCGATCAGCAGCGGCACGAAGAACGACAGCGCCATCACCTGCGACAGCAGCGACTCGTAGTTTTCGATGATGCCCGTCGTCAGCACGCCCGTGACGAGACACAGCAGCAGGCACGGCAGACGCCGCAGCGTCTCGCCCCACAGGCTGTCCCCGTCGTTGTCGCCGTAGAGGCCGCCCGTGTGGTGGAAGAACTCGGTGTTCTCGTCCTCCATCACGTCGAGCACGTCGTCGAACGGCAGCATGCCGAGCAGACGCCCGTCCTTGACGACAGGCAGCACCTGCACGTCGTACCTTGACATGATGCGCGCCGCGTCGGCGCGGTCGGTCTCGGGCGTCACGGCGTGGCAGTCCTCGTCCGTCAGCCGCATCACGTCCGTGTTCGGCGCGGCCAGCACCATGTCTTCGAGCGCTGCCGTGCCGACGAAACGGTCGTTGTCGTTGACAAAACAATGGTAGACCTGATCCTTCCCCGGCGCGTCCCTGCGGATCTTTTCCAAGGCTTCGGCCACCGTGTCGCGGGGGCTGAGGATGACGCCCGGCGCGCTCATGATGTAGCCGACGGAGTCCTCGGGCCAGATGTTCTCAGGCTCCAGGATTTTCCTGATGTTTTTTGGGAGCTTGTCGGCGAGCAGACGCCCCTGCCGCGAAGGAAGGACGCTGAACAGGTCGGGCAGGATTTTTTCCGGCAGCGAGAGGAACAGTCCGCGCAGTTCGGGGAGAGCCGCGCTGCCCAGCAGACGCTGACGCTCGCGGCGCGAAAGAAGCTCGATCAGCCCCGACAGCTGGGCGGGGCGGAGAATGCTGCACAGCGCCAGGCCGCTGCGCGGCGGCATGCGCAGGATTTCCTCCCTGAGAACCTCGGGGGAGAAACCGCGGATCAGCGTCCGCGCTTCGTCAAGCTTTCCCTGCTGAAGCAGGTTCCTGAGCCGCGAGCTGAAACCCAGACGCCCGGACATGGATGAGCGTCCTCCGCCGCGGGGGTATTCATGTTTTTCATGAAGAATCACCTCAGAATTGTGCCCTTCAGTCCCAGCACTGTGCCCGCGATCTCGAAGTAGACGATCAGGCCCACGATGTCCACTACCGTCGTGATGAACGGTCCCGACATGACCGCCGGGTCGATGCGCACGAAACGCGCCAGCAGCGGCAGCGCGGTGCCGGCCAGGTTGCCGATCAGCACCACCAGCAGGACGCCCAGCCCCACGGTTACCGCCACGCCCGAGCCCGTGCCTATGGTCCAGGCGCGGGCCAGCCCCAGGACGCCGAGAGCGGCCCCCAGCAGCAGACCGGCGGCCGTCTCGCGCGCGAAGATGCGCCCGAGATCCCTCCACTGGATCTCGCCCACAGTCATGCCGCGTATCATCAGCGTCGCCGCCTGCGTCCCCGCGTTGCCGCCCGTCCCGATCAGGAGCGGGACGAAGAACGTCAGCGAGACGACGTGGCTCGTCAGCGGCGAATAGCGCTTGAGCACCGTGGAAGTGAGCGCTTCGGCGATAATGCAGACGACCAGCCAGACAAAGCGCTTTCGCGCCACGGTGAGCAGGTTGGCGTCGAGATAATCCTCTTCGACCGGCTCGATGCCGGCCATGCGCTCGATGTCCTCCGTCGCCTCTTCCTCGACCACGTCGAGCACGTCGTCGAACGTGATGATGCCCACGAGCCGCCTCTCGCTGTCCACGACGGGCAGCGTGTGCAGGTCGTAGCGCGATATGATCTGCGCGGCCTGCTCCTGGTCGGCGGAAGTCGTCACCGAGACGGGATCGGCGTTCATCACGTCGATGACGTCGGCGTCGGGGTCGGCGAGAATCAGGTCCTCAAGTTCGACCGCGCCCAGCAGATGGCGGCCTTCGTCCGTGACAAAACTGGTGTAGATCGTCTCCTTGCTGTCCGCTTTCTCGCGGATGCGTTCTAGCACAGATCTCACGGTCATGTGCGCCTTCAGGTCGATGTATTCGGGCGTCATGATCCTGCCCGCGCTGTCCTCGGGGTAGCCGAGCAGCGTGTTGGCCAGCTTGCGCTCCTCGGGCGAAAGGCTGAGCAGCAGACGCTTCACCGTGATGGCGGGAAGCTCGTCGAAGAGTTCAGTGCGGTCGTCGTCCGACATCTCCTCGATGATCTCCTGGACCTCCTCGCCCGTCGCGTTCGCCAGAAACCGCTCCTGCACGTCGATGTCGAGCAGTTCGAACACCTCGACGGCAAGGTCTTTGGGGAGCAGGCGGAAGTACAGCACCAACCGCGCCGGAGAGAGTTCCTCCAGCCCCTCTGCGATGTCGATCGGTTCCATGTCGGACAAAAGCTCTTTCGCCTCGCGGAACCGCTTCTGTTGTATGCAGGTTTCGATAACCCTCAACGGCCTGTTTTCTTCAAAAGACACAAAAAGCGCGCTCCTTTCCTGTCCGACGGAAAAGCGCGCGCCTTCAAAGTTCAGAGACGCCCCGCCTCCGCGGGATCATGGTGGGTGCTTCGCAATGGAACCTCGTCAGAATGGCGATCCATCTGAGCCGAACCGTCTCCTCTCTCCGATGATGAACTGACGACGCGGCGCTTCGCGTTCTTCATCCGCGAGGCCGCGTTAAACCGTGCGCGAACGCCGGGATCACTTTCGGCCGCCGCGCATCAGGTCGGCGATGGTATGACTGTCAAGATAGGCGAGGATCATGTCGTCAAGCTCTTTCCACATCGGCAGCGTGGGACACACATCCCTGCGCGGACACGTCTCCGAAGACGGGCGCAGGCATCCGACCGTCGCCAGCGAAGGTTCCGTCAGCCTCAGCACGCGTCCCACGGAAAGCTGATCCGGAGACACGGCCAGCTTGTACCCTCCGCCCTTGCCGCGCAGCCCTTTGAGGACTCCCTCGCGGACGAGCGACTTGAGAATCGCTTCAAGATACTTTTCGGAAATTTTCTGGCGTTCCGCGATCTCCCGCAGGGGCACATACCCTTCGCCGCCGTTTTCGGCCAGATCGAGCGTCACGCGCAACGCATAGCGTCCTTTCGTAGAAACGAGCATGGCATGAACCTCCTTGTCTTCGTGTTTCAATTATATCATACGCGCAAAAATTTCTCCCCTGTTCAAAAAAAATCGTGACGCACCTTCCGGCAACGTCACGAATCACGCGCAAAAATCACGTCAGGATTTACGGCTCTTTTCCCTGCGGTGAGGCTTGTTGACATCGACAAATTCAACCCTGAGCGCCATGCCCAGCCCCTTCGCGAGCTTATCCAGCGTCCGCAGGGAAGGGTTCCCGCGTCCGTTTTCAAGGCGGCTGATGTCCGGCTGCGTGATGCCTGTGTTATCCGCCAGCACCTTCTGCGTGACGTTCTTTTTCTTTCGCGCCTCGATAAGCGACATGATCACCTGATAAATCGGTTCATTCGCCTCGTATTTCAACTTGGTTTCGGGATTCTGAAGTTTCTTCTCCAACAGCTTTCTGAAATCACTCACGGGGATTCCCTCCTGAACATGGCTGCGACGGCTGCCGCGGCAGTCACCCCGAAGACAGATGTGGGACACACGTCTGTCCACGGAAAATGATCGTCCGATCATTCCACTCTCTGCGCAAATATGTTGAACCGCTATATTACGGCAATAGCATTATAGAGAATAAATTTTATCATGTCAATAGAATTTTTCTCAAAAAATGCTCCGATATGAAAAAATCGTAGGACAAATGTCATTCTCCGTCCGCGCGCCGCATGGCCGCCGTCCGCTGGCACATTTTTTGCCGTCGCGTTACAATATTGTCCGCGGAGTCTCGCGAAGGCCGCTTCACACAAGCGACGGGCGGACTCTCGCGGACCTTCCGTCCGATCTTTGAACCCCGGCGTTCGCGCGTTCGGCGCGCGCCTGAAGATGAAGGTGAGATTCGATGTGTTCCGACGACAGACTTGAAAAACGCGTTTCGGCGCGACGTCGCGCGAAGACGGCGGCCCCCTGCGGCGTCGCCCGCGCCGCCGCTGCCATCCGAGACTGCGACGCGGTGTGCGTCGGCGCGGGCGCTGGGCTTTCCGCGTCGGCGGGTTTTGAATACGGCGGGGAACGTTTTGAACGTTTCTTCGCCGATTTTAGGGCCCGATTCGGCTTTTCCGACATGTACGCGGGCGGTTTTTACCCCTACGCGACCCCCGAAGAGCGCTGGGCGTTCTGGAGCCGCATGATCTACGTCAACCGCTATATGGCCCCGCCCCGCCCCGTCTACGACGATCTGCGCCTTCTCCTCGCCGGGCACGATTATTTCGTGCTCACGACCAACGTCGATCACTGTTTTCAGAAAGCCGGATTCGAGAAGGAACGTCTCTTTTACACGCAGGGCGACTACGGACTGTTTCAGTGCTCCGTCCCCTGCCGCGCCGCGACCTATGACAACGAAGAGGCTGTGAGAGCCATGGTGCTCGCGCAAAATTTCGCCATCGACGAGGACGGTGCGCTCGTCCCGCCGTCGGGGAGCCCTCTGCCGCGCGTGCCGTCGTCGCTGATCCCGCGCTGTCCCGTATGCGGAAAGCCCATGGCGATGAACCTGCGCTCCGACGACACGTTCGTCGAGGACGAGGGCTGGCGCTCGGCCGAGGCGCGCTGGCAATCTTTCTTGCAGAGGCACGCGCGCGGACGCGTCGTCTATCTGGAACTGGGCGTCGGCTACAACACGCCGGGCATCGTCAAATACCCGTTCATGATCGCCGCGTACAAAAACCCTGAAGCGCTCTACGTCTGCCTGAACGAGCGAAAAGGCAAAATCCCCGATCAGATCGCCGATCGAAGCGTCTTCCTGGAGGGCGACATCGGCGCGACGCTGACGGCGCTGCTGAACGCCCTCGGGAAATAACGGAACCCCGGGCGCGCGCGACGCGTCTTTTCGCGCCGTCCGTTCATTGGAGCGAACGGGAACGTTCTTCGCCGCTCGGGACGACGACGGCGCTTTCCGGCAGTCCTCCCCCGCCGCGCGTCGAGACGGTTCCCCCGTCGGAATTTCGCCGTGACGGGGAAAACGTTTCCCCTTCCCCCTGCGCGCCGCACGGCGCGGCCCGTGAACCGATCGCGCTCCCCTGCTCGGAACCGGCCGCCGTCCCGCGCCTCCTTTCGTCAAAAATGACAAGCGAAAATTTCGTATAAAAAGGATTCGCGGTTAAAAAAACAGGGAGATTTCAGCACCTTCCTGATAAAATAATTCAATATCGCAGCGTGAAAAAAACAGCTTGCCAAAACGTCTCGCGGCGCGTATACTACGGCAAAAATTTTCTGCGGCTGAACTTTCGTGCGCTTAAAAATTTCCATTCGGGAGGTCATTCCATGGCAATTTACATCAACGAACCGGCGCATACCTTTAACGAGTACCTGCTCATACCGGGCTACTCCTCGGCCGAGTGCCGTCCCGAGAACGTCTCGCTGAGGACTCCTCTGGTCAGGTTCCGCAAGGGGCAGGAAGAGCCTGCCATCATGATGACGACGCCGATGGTGTCGGCGATCATGCAGTCGGTCTCCAACGACACGATGGCGATCGCCCTGGCCAAGGCCGGCGGCGTGTCGTTCATTTTCGGTTCGCAGCCGATCGAGAGCGAAGCCGCCATGGTCTCGCGCGTCAAGACGCACAAAGCCGGTTTTGTGCCAAGCGACTCCAATCTCCGCCCCGACAGCACGCTTGCCGACGTGCTCGACCTCAAGGAACGCACGGGACACTCCACCGTCGCCGTCACTGACGACGGCACTTCGACGGGCCGGCTGGTGGGAATCGTCTCAAGCCGCGACTACCGCGTCAGCCGCATGAGCGTGACAGACCGCGTCGACACGTTCATGACGCCCATGTGCAAGCTCGTCACCGCTCCCGAGGGGA
Organism: uncultured Synergistaceae bacterium; assembly: GCA_964520485.1. Taxonomy (GTDB): domain Bacteria; phylum Synergistota; class Synergistia; order Synergistales; family Dethiosulfovibrionaceae; genus Pyramidobacter. Next base: position 11,337 of record CAZFNC010000052.1, read on the forward strand.
CGAGCCTGCGCGAGGC
>CAZFNC010000053.1:0-11097 GCA_964520485.1 uncultured Synergistaceae bacterium
CTGCTGGGCGCTCAGATGGCGTTGCTCCAACTGGCTATCGTCATCGGAATGTAACATTCGCTTAAACGGCGCTCACACGTTCTGAAAGCTTAACGGAGCGAAAGAAAGGCCGTCTCCAGAGGGTCCTAGCGGACTCTTCGAAGGCGGCCTTTTCCGCACCTTTCGTCGAGCGGAATCGGACGGCGCGGAAACCGTTGCGCACAGAACACTTTTTCATTTCAAAAGCCCGTTTTCGAGACACACCACAGGGTCTCGACCGAAAAAAGAGAAGCCGCCGCGCGCAGCGTCTTTTAAACTATCACCGCGCGAAAAACTCGCGGATATGCTCAGGATCGATGCCCGAAAAAGCGCCCTCGAGCAGTTCGTCCGTCAGCGTAGCACGCAGATCGGCAAAGGGATATGGAATGCCTTTCAGAGCGTTTTCGACGCTCTCCACTCCGTCGGCGCTGAAAAAATCGCCGAGTACGCGCGCTTCGGTAACGCGTCCTTCCGTCACGACGAGGCCGAGTTGAACAGTTCCGGCGGCAAACCGGCGCGAAAGTCTGACTGTGAACGGCGGCGACTGTCCCCACGTCCAAGCCTCGGTTCCGTATTTCGAGGCCGCAAGCGAGAAAGCAAGCGCTGTCTCTTCGTCTGTCGGGGGACGGACGGTACGCGCACCGTAATATTCACGCAGGAACTTGGCAAACGACTCGCGGAACTCTTCAATCGTCATCGTGTTTTTCAGAAAGGGACGCACGTTTGTTACTCGCGAACGGACTGACTTGAACCCTTTCGATTCAAACTTTTCCGCGCGGACGTTCAGCGCCTTCCCGACGTCTTCCAACCGCGAGTCAAACAGTACCGTGCCGTGATGCAGCACAATGCCCGAGCGCGTGTACTGGGCGACGCCCGATATTTTACGCCCGTCCACGGTCACGTCGTTGCGTCCTGAAAGTTCGCCGTCCACGCCGAGCGAACGCAGAAACTCGAGAAGCGGCACGGCGAACGATTTCACGTCGAGAGAACTTTTCCGCGAGGGCGCGATGATCGTATAGTTCAGATTACCTCGGTCGTGATACACAGCCCCGCCTCCGGTCATGCGCCGCACGACGCGCACGCCGAGAGCGCGCGTGTACTCCGAGTTCACCTCCTCCGCGGCATTCTGATAGCGTCCGACGACGACGACGGGATCGTTCATCCAAAGCATCAAAAAGCCCGCGCGCGTTCGTACCGCTTCCACAAACAGAATCTCTTCGAGCGCGAGGTTGTACGCAGGATCGTGTTCGTCATTCAAAATATAGCAAAATTCCATGTGCGCAACACCTCGTTCTTTTCGACGCCAAGCCCGCGAGCGACTCGGCCCGCGGGCTTGGCGTTCTGTTTCAGCGTAAAAGGACCACGCGCGTTATTTCAGCAGACCGGCCTCTCTGTAGTACTCCTCCGCGCCCGGATGAAGCGGAATGCCCACGTTCGCGGCGACTGCGGGATCGAAATCCTTGAAGCTGCTGTGCACCGTATTCCACTTCTCTGTATTCTCGCAGAGCACTTTCGTCAGGTTGTAGACGACATCGTTGGGGACGTCCTTGTTGATGACGATGACCACCTTGTCAACAGCCGTGGGAACAGGCTCGGTCTGATTGGGATAGGTGTTGGCGGGTATCGGCTCATAGGAGAAACCGTACTTGGCCAGAGCCTTGCCCTGCGCCTCGCCGACGGGGACGAAGAACAGATCGCGAGCGGCGGCAGTCTCGACGAGCGAGGGCAAGCCGAGCACTGAAGCGTTCGCCGCCATGTCGAGCTGGTTATCCTTGAGGGCGTTGAACGATGTGTCCGTGCTGTTGTACTGCACGGATCCGCCCCAGTTCTTGATGTCGTCATAGCTGACGCCGTACGCTTCAAGCACGCGCACGATCATTCCCTCGGAACCGGAACCGCGCGGGCCGACGTTGATACGAAGCTTCGGCTTCTGCTGAACGATCGTGTCAAACGAATCGAGACCGCTGCTCTTCGTCGAGTTGATGTTCAGGTACTGCTTCACGTTCAGGTTGCAGAGCGCGACCAGATTTTCGTGAGCGGCCTTGTAACCGCCGTCGCCGCTGCGTGCGGCCGCAGCGTTCGACACATAGGTGAAACCGAGCTGAACCTTGCTGCCGTTGTTCGCCAGAGTGGGGTTGGAACCGCCTCCGCCGGGCACAAGCGTCATCTTCAGGCCGGGGATCATGCTCTCCCATCCCTCGTTCAGCCCCGCGCCCATGATGTACCACCCGCCGCCGGAACTGCCGACGGCCATCGTCAGGTACGTCTCGGGAATCTTCCTGATCTCCCCCGCGCCGAAAGCGCCGCTCACGGCAAAAATGCCCAGCGCACACGCTACCGCCAGAATACCCGTACTCTTCTTCATATGACAAACCTCCCTTGAAATTTTCCGAAGCCCAAGGGCTCCGTGCCGTTAACCGCCGTCCTCGCGACAGTCAGGACCTCCTTTACCCGCAAAATCTCACGACCGCGTAGACCGCCGCCGCGATCGCCACGCCGATCACATCGGTCAGAGTGCCGCTTACGATCATGCACAGCGAAGCGCCCAGGAGAGCCAGACGCGACAGAACGCCGACTTTGCGTTCAAAGTAAATTCCCTGCACACCGCAGGCAAGACAGTACACACCGATCACCGCGGTAACAAACGACTGCACGATCCCCAGAAGAGCCCCTTGCATCAGCAGTCCGTCGGAAAACACGAAAACCCAGGGGATGATGTACGCCGCGACACCGATCTTCATCGCAGTGAATCCCGTGAGGTTGACGGGGGCATCGGCGAGATTGCCGCCGGCGTATGCCGCCATTGCCACGGGCGGCGTGATCGTGGAAAAAGCCGCGTAATAAAAGCAGAACATGTGAGAAGTCAGAGGAGCCACGCCGAAATTCGCCAGAGCCGAAGGGGCGAAAATCGCCACCAGCAGGTACGCCGCTGGCGTCGGCAAACCCATACCCAAAATAATCGTGATGAGCATCGTCAGGAACAGGGCGATCGGCATCATGCCGTTGGCCATCTTCACGATCATCGATGTCAGCTTCAGGCCGACGCCCGTCAGCTGGATACTCCCCACGATGATGGCCGCGCACGTTAAAGGCGCCGCGATCGTCACGGAACTGCGCCCCGCCTTGTCAAGCGTTTTGAGGATGTGCCGCGGGTGCAGACACTTCGGATCATGAATAAAGCCCACCGCCAACGTGACCAGAATCGCGTAGAAGGCCGCCATGAACGCCGTGTATCCCCGAACGATGAACACGATCACCGTTACAATGGGCAAGATCATGTACGACCGTTTCACGTAACTCCACCAGTCGAGTTTCTCCCCGCCGCCGCCTTTCTTCATGCCGAACTTCAACGCTTCAAGGTCGACGATGAACCAAAGCGACAGGTAGTACAGGATCGCCGGCAAAAACGCCGCGACGGCGATCTTGGCATACGGGATTCCAAGAAAATCGGCCATCAGAAAAGCAGCCGACCCCATCACGGGCGGCATGATCGCGCCGCCGGAAGACGCCACGGCTTCAGTCGCACCCGCGAACGCCGCCGAAAAACCCGCTTTCTTCATCATCGGGATCGTGAACGTTCCCGTCGCGTACACGTTCGCCACGGCGCTGCCGGAAATGCTGCCGAACAGTCCGCTCGCGAGAATGGACGCTTTCGCGCTGCCGCCGCGCGCGCGACTGGTCAACTGAGCGGCGATATCGATGAAATACTGTCCAACGCCGGTGTCCTCCAAGAACGCCCCGAAGACGACAAAAAGAAACACATAGCTCGCAGAAGTGTTTACCGTGCTGCCGAACAAGCCGTCAGACGTAAAAAACATGTACTCAATATACGTCTGCCATGGGATATTCGGCCCGCGCAGCGCCCCGGGCAGATAATTCGTAAAAAGCGTATCGGCCATAAACACGAGCGCCACGCAGATCAGCGCCCAGCCCGTCGTGCGCCGCGTCATCTCCAGCACCAGCAGAATCGTCGTCACGCCGACGACGTAATCGAGTTGGGTCACCTCGCTCACCATGAACTGATATTCCGCAATCCGCTCATAGTGATGCAGGATATAAAGATAAACGGCCACCGACACGGCGGCGAGCGCCAGATCAACAACGAATTTCAAAGGGGTGTCGCGCTTGTTTCCCTTGTACAGAAAAAAGCCGATCACTAGGAAGAACATTACGTGGAGCGGGCGGTGCAGAATCCATTCCGGCGTGCCGTACACGGCCGTGTACAGGTGATAGACTGACATCGCGATCGCGAACAGCGACACGATCAGTCCCATCGCACCGCGCAGATCGCGCCTGCCTCCTTTCTCGCTAAAACTCACTCCCAGTCTTGACAGAACCACATACGCTCACCCCTTCAAGGATCTTCTCCGCATTCTGTTACACGATCATGCGCTTTTGTTTTCCCGAGTCGTGAAATTACAACTACTCTTCTGCTCCTCAGAAATGAATCGAACGCCCCAGTATATGCTCGGCCGCTTCGGCGATGCCTTCCGAGCGTGTCGGATGGGCGTGGATCAACCTGGCCAGTTGCTGCGCGCTCGCTCTCAGGTACACTGCAAGCGCGCCTTCGTGAACGATCGTGTCGGCCGACTCGCCCGCGACGTGGACACCGACGATTCGGCCTGTTTTCTCTTCAGCGATCAGCTTGATAAAGCCGTCCGTGTCGCCTTCGGTCAGGGCCTTGCCGTTGAGGGCAAAAGGATAAACGGCAATTTTCACGCTCAAGCCCCGCTCCGCCGCTTGAGGCTCTGTAAGACCGACGGATGCAATTTCGGGGTGCGAGAACACGCACGAGGGCACGACAGAAGCGTCCATGTCGTACGGCGTTCCGGCGATGGCCTCGGCGCAACAGACACCCTGCGCGGAAGCAAAGTGCGCGAGCTGAACCTGTCCTGTGACGTCGCCGATAGCATACACGCCTTCACGGCCGGTGCGCAGATGTTTGTCTACCTGGATGAAGCCCCTGCGATCGAGGACGACGCCCGCCTGTTCCAGTCCTTCCGTACGGGGACGGCGGCCGACGGCGACGAGGATATCGTCGGTTTCAATGACCTTGCCGCTGTCAAGAGTGATATTCAGAGCGGCCTTTTTGCCCGTAACGGAGACCGTCTTCGCTGCCTTGTTGACGCCGATGCCGGACTTGAGAAACTCGCTTTCGGCGTATTTTCCCAGATCGGGGTCAAGCTGGGCGAGGATTTCAGGCAGCAGTTCGATGATCTCGACTTTCGTGCCGAGGCGAGCGAAGACGGACGCCATTTCCGCGCCGATGACGCCGCCGCCGATGATGGCAAGACGAGAAGGCAGTTTTTCCAAACCGAGGATCTCGTCGGTGGTCATCGGAGTATAGCCATCGGGCAGAGGCAGAGAAATCATTGCCGGTTCTGTGCCGGTCGCGATTACAACCGCGTCGGCGTTCAGCGTCTCGTGACCTCCGTTCGCGGCCAAGACGACGGCGCCGTCGGGATTCAAGGCCGCCGTGCCTCGTCTGAGATCGACGTGCCATCTTTTGAGCAGTCGCTCGACGCCCGTTCGAAGTTTTGCAACGGTACGATCCTTGCGGCGTTGCATGGTTTGCCAGCTGAATTGGTAGGTGTCCACTCGAATTCCCGACAGAGGCATGTCGTGCAGTTCGCTCCATAAGTCGGCGCTGTGCAGTAACGATTTTGTGGGGATACAGCCGCGATTGAGGCAGGTACCGCCGACGTCGCTCTTTTCGATCAGGGTAACCTTCGCGCCCAGCTGAGCGAGGCGAACGGCGCAGACGTAGCCGCCCGGGCCGCCGCCGATGATAATGACTTTTTTCCCCGACATGCTTGTCCCCGTCTAGGCTTTCATCGTCTGGAAGTTCTTGCCGAACAGCGTGCGGGCGGTCTCGACGATGCGTTCGGCCTGCGGGATGTAGAAATCCTCCATTGTAGGACTGAAGGGCACGGGCGTGTCGGGAGCGCAAACGCGCGCGATCGGCGCGTCAAGCCAGCCGAGCGCCTTCTCGGCGACGACAGCGGCGACTTCTCCGCTCCAGCCGCCTGTCTTGCAGGCTTCGTGGGTGATGAGCAGGCGGTGAGTTCTGGTGACGGAATCGAGAACAGTGTCTTCGTCGAGAGGCCGCATCGAGCGCAGATCAACGACCTCGGCGCTGATGTTCTCCTTTTCAAGCGACTCGGCGGCCTTGAGCGCCTTAGGAACGGTCGAGCCCCAGGCGACAATGGTCAAGTCTTTGCCCTCGCGGGCGATCGCGGCCTTGCCGATGGGAACGATGTGCTCGCCCTCGGGAACGGCGCCGCGCGCGCCTAAGAGCATCTTATGCTCAAGAAAGATGACGGGATTGTTGTCGCGAATGGCGGACTTGAGCAGACCCTTGGCGTCGGCGGCATTGGATGGCATGACGACTTTCAGGCCAGCCGTGGCGGCGAACCACGCCTCGAGGTTCTGGCTGTGGTGCATTCCCGAACGCGATCCCGCGCCGAATGGGGCGCGCACGACCATGGGAACGCTCAGTTCGCCGTTATAGGCGTAATAAGCTTTCGCGGCATTGTTGACGATCTGGTCACTCGCGAGGGGAAGAAAGTCGGCGAACATCAGTTCCATCACCGGCCGCATCCCCATGAGGGCTGCACCGATGGCGGCCCCGGCGATAGCGACTTCGGAAAGCGGAGTGTCAATGACGCGCTCCCCACCGAATTCTTCGTACAGTCCGGCGGTGATCTGAAGCGTGCCGCCGTAAGCGCCGATGTCCTCGCCCAGCAGGAAGACAGAGGGATCGCGGCGCATCTCCTCGGCCAGAGCGGTCTTGATGGCTTCTCTCATCGTGATATTTTTCATCGATCCTGCCTCCTAATCCGCGTAGACGTTGCGCAGGGTCTCTTCAGGCGCAGGGAACGGACTGTCTTCGGCAAACTTCACGGCGTCGTTCACCTCTTCAATCGCTGAGACGCGGATAGCGTCAAGATCATCCCGTGTCGCGATCCTGTTCTCGGCAATGTACCGTTCGAGTTTCAGGATGGGACACTTTTTCTTCCACGCTTCAATCTCCTCCGGAGGACGTGGGTCGCGGGGATCGCGTTCGGAATGACCGCGCCAGCGGTAGGTCTTGCACTCGAGGAACGTCGGACCTTCGCCCCGGCGAGCGCGGTCGCAGGCCTCTTTCGTCGCTTCATAAACGGCGATGACGTCGTTTCCGTCCACCACGATGCCGGGCATCCCGTAACCCGCGCCGCGGCAGGCCAAGTCTTTGACGTGCGAGTGGGCGGAAACGGGAGTGGAGATGGCGTACAGGTTGTTTTCACAGATGAAGATCGTGCCGAGGCTCATCGCGGCCGCCATATTCATCGCTTCGTGAACGTCGCCCCTGTTGGCCCCCCCGTCGCCGAAATAGCATACCGCGACGTAGTCCTTATGCTGAAGCTTTGCCGCCAACGAGACGCCGACGGCCACGGGGACGTGCCCCGCCACGACGGCCGTGCCGACGATAATGCCCAGTTCAGGATCGCCGTAGTGGTGGGACGTCGTGTGTCCGCACGTTTTTGTGGGCGCCTTGGCGAAAGCTCCGGCCATCATCACGCGCGACGGAACGCCTTTGGCGAGATAGGCGGCGCGCGTACGGAGCGAAGGCAGAATCTGGTCGTCGGGACGCAGTGCAAGCACGCTTCCGACGCCGATCGCTTCCTGTCCGATGCCCGAATGGGGCAGTTCAGGCAGAGGCGACTGCTTATGATAGTCCACCATGCGCTGTTCCGTGACACGCGAAAGAACCATGAGGCGGTACATCTTCATAATCAGATCTTTATTGAGCATTTTTGCCGCTTCTTTCTTTATCGTCAGTCTTTGTCGGGGACGGGCAGTTCGAGATCGATTTCCTCGTCGTGTACCCAGTTCATCTTTACGTCAAGGAGCTCGTGAATGACAACGTCCATCGTGGAGTGCACCGGGTTGCCTCCTTGGAAGAAATGTCCTGCCCAGCACTTACCCTCGCTGTCGCAGAAACTCCCGTGGAAATGCACGACGGGCCGCTGCGGGTCGGCAAGACAGAAGATGCCCTGACCTGAGATAAACTCGATCGGACCGGGAACTGGGATGCGCGGCGTGCGTTCAGATCCGCGCTTTGTGACGGAGCAGGGCCTTGTCCAGCTGATCTCAGCGCTGCGCAGGGAACCGATCACGGTCTCGACGACGGCCATGCGGAAGTTGCTCTTGCGGCAGATATCGATGATACCCGTCAGCAGATCGGTATCGCGCTGTATGCGCGCCAGCACGACACGACCCGATCGCGCGGGAAAACTCGTCGTTCTGATCTTTTCGGTCGTATTTTCCATGTTCGTCTCCTCACTGTTTCTTTCTTATAACGGTCATCTGGTCAGGGTGCTCAAGATAGTACTTGACGCGCTGGAGAAACTTGACAGCCGTCTCGCCGTCGACAACGCGATGGTCGTAAGTCAGGCAGAGGTACATCATCGGCGCGGCGACGACAGCCCTCGTCTCGTCAACGACGGGCGTCATCATGATCTTGCCGACACCGAGAATGGCGCTTTGAGGAGAGTTGATGATCGGCGTGAAGAAAAGCGCTCCGTAGGTGCCGGAGTTCGTCACCGTGAACGTGCCGCCCTCAAAGTCCGCAGCCGTCAGTTTCCCTGCGCGGCCTCGCTCGGCGAAGTCCTCAAGCGTTTCCGCGATGCCGATAAGATTAAGATTTTCGGCGCGCCGCATGACTGGCGTCACGAGTCCTCTGCCGGTAGAGACGGCGACGCACAGACCTATCGTCTTCCTCACGAGAATCGAATCGCCCTCGACGGACGAGTTCATGACTGGATAGTCGCCCAGCGCAAGCGCGACGGCTCTGAGAATAAAGGCGTTATAGGATAGGTGCAGGTACTGCCGAAAAGCCGTAACGTTGCTCATGTTCACCTCGGCGAACGTGGTGACGTCGGCCATATTCTTCTTGGTGACCATAAGGTTGTCAGCGATGCGGCGGCGAATTCCCGTGAACGGGATCACTTCAGTGTCCTCGTCCACCCGAGGATCGCGAACTACGGGCCGTACTGACGACACCGCCGGATCGGTCTGCGGCGTGAGCAAATTTTTTCTCACGTCGCTTTCCACGATCATGCCCCCAGGCCCGGCACCCGCTACCGTACTCAAATCCAGCCCCACGCTCGCGGCCAGTCGTTTAGCCAGCGGAGAGGCGCAGACGACTCCCGACGAAAGGGAATTGACGACAGGAACATCGGAGTTCAAAGCGTACAAAGCATCTCCAGGGACAAGCGTCTCTCCCGATCGAGCGATCAGGCGCGCAACCCGCCCGCCCTCGGGCGCTTCGATGACGCGGCGCGCGTCATCGACCTCTGCGTCGCACAGGGGAGAACCGGCTTCGATGAAGTCGCCCTCGCGGCACAGCCAGCGCACAAGGACAGCGTCTTTCATCCGAGGAGTGAGGCGTGGCAGTTCGACAATCCTTTCATTTGCTCGCTCGCCGAAGCTCGCGGCGGCGGGCTTTTTCCCCGCAGACACACGAACGGCGGGCTGTTCCTCCGCCCGTTGCCCAACGGAAGTATATCCCGGCTCGCCGATAACGCAGATGGGCTTGCCTACTGGTACGACATCGCCTGGTTGGGCGCAGGCCTTCAGAAACACGCCCGACGCGGACGCGTTCAGTGTCTGCACGACCTTGTCTGTCTCTATATCGGCAAGCGGCTCGCCTTCGGTCACGCGCTCGCCCTCTTTTTTATGCCACACGGCGATCACGCCTTCGATCATCGTCATCGTGATCTGAGGCATCACAACTTCTGTCGCCATTCACAATCCTCCTCATGCGGGACTTTCGACCCGCTCAGCGTCAATCCTGTCCTCACCGTGCGCGGCTAAAAACGGCGTCCGCGCTTGTCGTTGAGATTCTTGTCAGCGGCGCGCCATCTTGTAGGCGATTTCAAACGCTCCCTCACGGAGAATCCTGAGCCATTCGACGAGTCGCTCGGGCCTGTAAAGCTCCACAGGCCCCGCGAGACACAGATCCGCCGTGATGTTTTGCGTTCTCGCGTCCACAATCGGCACGGAGAGGCCGAACGCTCCGTCAATGTTTTCTCCCAACGTGAGCGCGTATCCGTTTTTTCTGATCTCTTCATATTGCTTGAACAGGGTGTCCGTGTCGTTTACGGTCAGCTTCGTCTGCCGCGTAAACCCCGTGCGATCCAGCGCTTTAAGCAGGCGTTCGCGTTCCATATAGGCGCCGAAGATTTTGCCCAGAGCGCCCGCATAAAGTGGGAATCTGCGCCCGACGCGTCCGCGATAGATGAAAGTTCCGGGCGCGTCAACCTTGTAAGCGAGAAATGCCTCGTCGCCCTCGAGCAGTCCGACAACAGAACTGGCACGGGTTGCGGCGACGATCGCCTGAAGAACGTTGCTCGCCGCTTCCGCGATGCCCTTGATGTCGCTGTAGACGGCCCCCAGGCGAAATACCGCTGGTCCGAGCCGGTAGAGTTTCGTCTTCTCCTCCTTGACCACAAAACCCGACTCGGCAAGGTCACCGAGTAACTTGTGAGCGCCGCTTTTGACCATGTTCAACTTTTCCGCGATTTCCGTTACGCCCATTTCGTAGGGCGGCTCTCCCAAAAGCTTTAAAATATGCAAAGCCTTGCTGACGCTACTCATGCTAGCTCCCTAAGTTATCATAACTATAATAAACTACTAAACTATGCATTTTATTTTCCGGTTCATCGTTCTCTATACGAGAACTATGTTCTTTATTCGTGACGAAAAAAATTTATCATGAAATAAACTACCCGTCAAGGCACTTTCTATCCTTGACAATCAAGTATAATGTATACAAGTTATTTCCTATTGGAGAATAGCGTCGGCACATTCGACATGCAACGCAAACTTGGGCGATATTCTCCAACGAAAAGGTCAGGCAGGATTTCTCCTCCCCGCGCACGTTTCACTTAAGTTTGACGTATTCAACTTGCTTCTCTTCCCACGACATCTTTGTCGTTTAAATTTCCGCACTCTTGAAAATTCTCACCCTTGTAAATGTTCATTAAAAGAAGTATAATACATACGCTTTAAGGTAGCTTAATTTTTCAAGGAGGT
>CAZFNC010000054.1:0-5657 GCA_964520485.1 uncultured Synergistaceae bacterium
CACACCAGCATCAGGCAGGCGGTCACGAACACAGAGGGGATCCACGCCTTCGTGATCGTGGAGACCCACTCGCCGAGCACGTACAGCACCGCGCAGAGCACAAACGCGAGCATGAAATTGTACGGCAGTGAACCTAACATTTTTTCTCCTCCTCAAAGAACGATTTTATTTCCTTCGGCGGCAGGCGCACAGCCTAGAACGGCTGTGTACCGCGCAAAAAGGCTCGGGTACAGGCGGCGGTTCAAGTTCTCTTAGAAAAAACGTTCGCGCGCCTTCGGAGTCCGCGTTCGGCGGACACAAGAGAAAATCCGCAATTGATAAAAAATCAATTAAACAAAAACATATTAGTTAATTATACAGGAACACTTGCCTTTTTGCAAGCCAGGCGGTCCCTTTTCGGGGAAGGCGCGGGGCGTTTGTCCGTATCTCGTCGTCGCGGGCCATAACGGGACGGGAGACGTTTTATCCGCGCCAAAACAGTTTTTCAGGACGTCTTTTTTCGCGAACCTGTCAGCGCGTCGGGGGCGGCGAGCGAAGACGCGTGATCTCGGATGCGGAGGTCCATGGCTGCGTTCCAGGTACGATTTAGAAGCGACTCCCGAGCATTTCCTCAAGCCGATCGTCGGCCCAGACGACGACGAGCGTGCCGTGCGCGACGGCGACAACGCTTTCCGCGCCCGTGAACTCGTTGCTGACGCCGAGGGCGACGGAGCTTTCAAGCGCGCCGCCCTCAATGGGGTATTTGAGGCCGCGCAGTGTCACGCCGCGCGCGGTTCCGTCGAGGCAGAAGACCGAGACGTAGCCGCGGTGGGCGGAGGAGAATCTGACTTCGCCGTCGGTGACGGCGGTGAGGGTCTCGCTCGATCCGGCGAGGAAGCCGCGCGCGCCGCGCTTGGAAAGGTACATCAGCGTCTGAACGTTGGCGAGGGTGTGCGCCAGCCGTCCGCCGAGGCAGCCGAGCAGGACGAAGCGGGAAAAGCCGCGCCGCAGTCCTTCCTTGACGGCGATCATCGTGTCGGTGTCGTCCTTTTCGGGCGGGTAGCGGAGCACGTTTCCGTCTTCGGGGACGTGTCCGAGCGAGTCGAAGTCGCCCAGAACGAGGCCGGGGCGCGCGCCGGTTCTGTTCAGGTGCGTCAGTCCTCCGTCGGCGGCGATGACGAGATCGCTCTCGCGAGGAGCGAACGCGGGCGCGTAGAAGTCGCCCGCGCCGACGATCCAACAGGCGGGGGGTCTCATGGCGCGGCGCCGTCCGTCTGTTCGGCGGTCTTGCCGTAGAGTTTCCGGTAGACGGCGTAGTTGGCCATCACGTTCTTGACGTAGGCGTTCGTCTCGGGAAACGGCACGCTCTCCATCCACGCGTCCATGGCCCAGCCGCCTCTGGCGGCGTTCCATTTTCTGACGTTGCCGCCGCCGGCGTTGTACGCCGCCGCCACCCATTCGTTTTTTTTCAAGACGGCTGTCAGCGCGGCGATGTAGCGCGCGCCGATGTTGATGTTGTCGTAAACGCCGTAGAGACTGTAGTTTTTCAGCTTCATCCTGCGCGCTTCGTCCGCCGCCGTCGCGGGCATCAGCTGCATCAGGCCCGCCGCTCCGCTCCTGCTGGTGACGTTCGGGTTGAAGCCGCTTTCCTGCCTCATGATCGACCAGATGAAGAGCGGAGGGACGCCGTATTTTTTCGCCGCCGACTCGACTGTGGAGCGGAACGGGCGCGGGTAGTCGTATTCCAGCAGTTCGCGGGACACGGACGGCCCTCTCATCAGCGTTTTGGCCGCGCGGGTCACTTCGCCGCGGATCTGCCAGTCGAGCTTAAGCCACTTTCCAATCCGCGCGCGGCGCATGATGTCGGGCATGGCGGACGCGTTCTCGAGCAGCATGTACGCGTGCGTCATAAATCCCCAGCGCTCGAGCTCGCCGGGCGGCGCGGCCGCGCTGTTTTCCGGAAGCGGGGAATCATCGACGCGGAGCGAGCCTTCGGGGGCGGCGAGAAAGGCGTATACTGTGAAGGCATGTTTGGAGAGCAGTTCGGCGCGCAGCTTTTCGGCCTGATCAGACTGTCCGAGGGCGTCGTGCGCCTTTGATCTCCAGTAGAGCAACCGCGCCGTCGCGCTGTCCGACCAGATTTTCAGCGCCTCGTCATACCGACCGGCGAGGTACTTTTGCCAGCCGAGCGGCCAGCGTAAAGCGGCCGCGCGCGGCCCGGAGGGGAAACGCGCCAGGTACTCGTCGCGAGCTTCGGACGCGCGCTTCCAGCGGCTTGTCGCCAGCGTATAGAGCGCCTGGGACGCGACGCGAGCGTCTTCGCTCTCTGTCATCTTCTTGAGGGCGGAAAGCGCGAGGGGGCCCGCTTTGCCTTCGAACAGGCGGCTCAGTTCTCTCATGGAGGACGCCAGATAGCGGGCGTCCTTTTTCAGCGCCAGTCTTTCCAGCAGCGGCACGGCGTCCAGACCGCGGTTGAGACGCCGGAGCGCGAGGCTGAGAAAGTATGTGCCCGATTCGCCGTAAGGCTCGTCCGGTTCCAGCCGTGAAAGGAGCGCGACGGCGGACGCGTAATTGCCCCGCAGGTATGCCGCGTAGCCGAGCCGATAGTATTTTTGCGGGGAGTCGGGCGCTTCCTCGACGACTTTGAGCGCTGCGGCGTTCTTCGGCTCGGCGCGCAGCAGTTCGAAGGCGTCCTTCTCCGTGAGCCGCCCGATCTCGGCCAGTTCGCGGCAGACGCTGAGCCTGCGCCCGTCGTCCGAGGCGGCGGACATCATGCGGCGAAGCCATTCTTCCTTTTCGTCCGCGTCGTCCGCGAGACGTGCGAGCAGGTACATAGCGTAATATCGCGCGAGGTTCGGCGCGGAAGCGTCATTTTGGATGGCGAGCGCAGCGTCGCGGGCGTCCCGTTTTTCCCCGATGCGCTCCAGCGCCAGCGCCGAAAGCAGGCGGGCGAACGGAGCGACTTCCTTGGGATAACGGGCGCCGACGCGCCGCATGAGCGTCAGTGACTCTTCCCAGCGGCGCTGATGCCAGAGCGCGTTGGCGGCCAGAGAGAGGGCGCGCGGCGCAAGCTTTTTGCCGCTTGAAAGCAGGGCGTCCATGCCCTTCCAGTCGCGCGCGGCAAAAAGTCGTTCGGCGCGGAGTTCCGACGCGGGAACGCGTTTTCCGGACGCGGGAGCCGCGACGGAAGCGGCGCAGAGAAAGAGAGCCGCGAGGAGCACGAGAATTTTACGGATCACAGCAGACCTCCATATGATACATGCGCCGCGGGCTTTGAGGCACGGATTGACAGCGGATCGGTCAGGCGAACCGCGGAGGGCGGTAAGAGACGTGTCCTTCGGGGACGGAGGGCGCGGAATACGAGGATTGATTCCCGCTGTCTCCGGCGGGCTGTTCAATTTCCGCGCGGCGGCGCTTTTTTAATCATATCACAGAACACGGGCGTTTTGCGTGTACAAAAGTGTTCCGTAGATTATAATATCCGCGTAATTCCCCGAAAAGAAAAGGAGGAGCGGCAATGATCTCGAAAGACCTGATGGAACTGATTTTTTCGGCGGCGAGCATCGAACGCTGGAACGACCACCCGCGCACGGCTCAGTTTACCGAGCTGGACAAGCAGGCGCACAAGGCGATAATCGCCTGTTTCATTGCCCGCGCCGAGGAAGATCGGGGCAGGAAGGTCAACTGGGACAGGCTCATTCGCAACGGCGCGTTCAGTTTCCTGCACAGGGTTCTCGTCACTGACATCAAACCGCCCGTCTTTCACCGTCTCATGGCGGATCCGCATCAGCAGCGTCAGCTGAACAACTGGGTGTTCCGCATACTTGATCCCATGCTCGCGCAGGTGTCGGGGAGGTTGCGCGAACAGTGCCGCGAATACCTCGACGGGGAGCGGGACACGTTTGAGGATCGTGTGCTCGGCGGGGCGCACTACATCGCCACGCGCTGGGAGTTCGGTTTTATCTACTCATGGAGCAAGCCGGTCTACGGCATCGAGAAGACAAAAAACGAGATCATGAGCGAGATCGAGAAGTACCGTGACCTCGCGCTCGTTGAGGAACTTCTCGCGCGTCCGGCCGATCAGGGTTTTCCGGCGCTCGTCAGCCTTGTCGGGCAGCTTCAGTTTCAGAAGCGCTGGGCGCAGGTGCAGCGTCTGCCGGCGACGTCGGTGCTCGGTCACCTGCTCATCGTCGGGCTGCTGAGCTGGCTGATCGCCGTGGAAATCGGCGCGGAGCCTGTCCGGCGGCGCAACGACTTCTACGCCGGTCTTTTCCACGACCTGCCGGAAGTGCTCACGCGCGACATTATCTCGCCCGTCAAACGATCTGTCGCCGGTCTTGAGGGGGTGATCAAGGAACTCGAGCGCCAGGTTGTCGAGGAAAGCCTTTTTCCGCTGCTGCCCGACAGGAAATGGAGAGACGATCTGCTTTACATGGTCATGAACGAGTTCGAAAACCGCGTGCGCATAAACGGGAAGGTGCGCGTCATCGATCGCGATCTCACGGCGGACGAGGGACGCGACGAGATGGATCCGGTTGACGGCCGGATCGTCGAAGTGTGCGATAAACTGTCCGCCTATATCGAAGCCAGGGAGTCGATCCGCATCGGCATTCATCCCGCCCAGCTGGAAGAAGCGGCGCTGCGTCTCTCGGACCAGTTTTCCAAGCGCGTCGTCGCGGGGTACGATGCCAGTCGACTGTTCGGCTGCTTTCGCTGACAGATTTCTTTCGGCGCGTAAGTCCGTCCGGTGTGTTCCACGAGGAACATATCGGACGGGCTTTTTGATTTGCGGTATGCCGTTATCTTTTCCGAGCGTTTTTTTTCTTTCTGGTCTTGCATTTTAAAATGACGGCGTACCAGCGCCGGATTTCGCGCGTGAACGACGCGTTCGGGGAGATCCCGCACGGTGAAGATGTATAATTTTTAGTTTTTTATGCCAGAAACTGAAAATTTCGGTCCGTGCGCCTCTTGCCCCCCCCCCGTGCTAATATTATCCACAATCATCATCTTGTACACGCGTCGTCGTCTTTCAGAATCTTATCGGAGAGGAGATAGTAATGAGACAATGGGAAGAAAGGCCAAAAAGCGGGAACGGACAGTGGGTTTATCCGTGAAAATTTTCGGCGGGCTGAGGCGGATACTGCGAGGCATGGCCCTCTGTGTCGTCGCGTTCGCCGCGGCGTCGGGCGGTTCTTCTTACGCGGGGAGTCCGTCTGAAAGCTACGACTATACAGCCCGTCTGCAACTGCCGCTGAACACCGGTGAGTGGCAGATCAACACCTGCGCCGAGGTGCTGAGGTCGGACATCGGCCGCGTGGGATATCTGGTCAAAGTGTCTCAGGTTCCGAAATCTCACGTGCTGACGATCACGTTCATAGGTCCCGACGAGACCAAGATTCAGGAGTCGGCGAAAAAGTATTTGCCCCAGGCCAAAGGGAAGGTGGAAAACATTCTCGTCGGAGCAGGAAGGACAAATTTACGCATAAAGATCCAAAGCGATTTCCGCAAGTATCTGGCAACCACGAACGTCGCCGGCGATCCCGAGGTCGCGCAGAAAGCGGCGAAACTGGAAAAACTGCTCGTGGATCAAATGGAAAAGAAAACAACGTTTCCGACCTGCGATCTGATTCTGCCCCCACGGGCGGTCCGCGTGGTTCGCGCCGCCCCTGCACCTAAGC
>CAZFNC010000054.1:5757-11055 GCA_964520485.1 uncultured Synergistaceae bacterium
GATGCGCAAGGTATCCTAAAGCACCGAGTCGATCAGCGTTTTCGTGTATTGGTTTTTAGGCGATCCGATGACCTCGTCGGGCGCGCCTTCCTCGACGACGCGCCCTTCGCTCATCACGAGCAGGCGGTCGCAGAACGACTGCACGAGCGCGAGATTGTGGCAGATGAAAAGCAGCGCGAGTCCCTTTTCGCGGCGCAGACTTTGCAGCAGTTCGACGATCTGTTTCTGCACGGTCACGTCGAGGGCGCTCGTCGCCTCGTCGCAGAGCAGAAGCCGCGGTTCCGCCGCCAGAGCGCGCGCGATGGCGGCGCGCTGGCACTGGCCTCCGCTGACTTCGTGGGGATAACGGGCGGCGAGTTCCTCTTCAAGGCCGCACTCGGAAAGCAGCCGACGCACTGTCGCGCGCCGTTCGTCCCTTGAAACGCCGCGGCAGCGGAGCGGTTCGGCAATGCTCCGGCCCAGAGTGTGGCGCGGGTCGAACGATCCCCGCGGGGTTTGAAAGATCATCTGCACGGTGCGGTACGTCTCGCGCAATTCACGCTCGGGAACGTGCGTGATGTCGTTTCCCAGCACCGAGACCGTGCCCGACGTCGGCTCGATCAGCCGGGAGACGCATCTGGCGAGCGTGCTCTTGCCGCTTCCCGACTCGCCGACGATGCCGAGCGTCTCCCCGGGGAAGATCCGGAAGCTCACGCCGCGCAGAGCCTCGACGGCGCGGCCGCTGACAAGGCGAAAAGTTTTGCCCAGGTTATGCACGTCAAGCAGCGGCGTCATCGGCACTGCCTCCTCAGCCTTGGGACGGCGGCAAGCAGTTCGCGCGTGTAGTGGTTTCGAGGCTGCGTGAGCACCTGTTCGGCTGTTCCGTACTCCACGGTTCTCCCGTCCTTCATCACAAGTACGGTCTCGGCCATGCGTCCGACGACGCCGATGTCGTGCGTGACGACCACGATGGCTGTGCCGCATTCCGCCCGCAGGCGCAGCATCTCTTCCACCACCTGTTTTTGCACCGCCACGTCGAGGGCGCTCGTCGGCTCGTCGGCGAGCAGCAGCGAGGGGCGCGTGATCATCGCCAGTGCCACGGCGACGCGCTGATTCATGCCGCCTGAAAGCTCGAAAGGATAGCTTTTCCAGACGCGCGCCGGATCCTTGAAATCCAGGCTTGAAAAGAGAGCCAGCGTGTCCTCGCGCACTTTTTCGTAAGAGGCGTGCCCGCGGCATTTAAGGCATTCGAAAATCTGGCTGCCGATCGTGCGGATGGGGCACAGCGAGGCGCTCGCGTCCTGAAAGATCATGCCGATTTTCGCGCCGCGAAGCTCTCTCATGCGCGGTTCGTCGAGATCGGGGATGTTCTTGCCCTCAAACCAGATGTCGCCCCTTGTCACGCGGCCGCCAGGGCCGAGCAGTCCCAGAACGGCGCGGACCACGGTGCTTTTGCCGCTTCCCGACTCGCCGACGATGCCGAGAATCTTCCCCGCGTCAAGGGAAAGGCTGACGTCGTGCACGACGGGTGTGCCGTTAAAGCTGACTTCGACAGAATCCAGGCGTAGAAGCGGTTCCATGAAAAAACCTCCGGCGCGCTTTGCGGGTGCATGGCGCGCGTTATTTGTTTACGTCAAGCTCAGCCGTCAGCTCGTAGAAATCGCAGGGATGCGCGACGAGTCCCGTCACGCCCTTTCGGCTGATCATGCTCATGCGCAGATGGGAAACGAAGACATAGGCGTTGTCGTCGAGGATCGTCCGCTGCATCTTCACCGCGAGTTCGGCGCGCTTGTTCGCGTCGAACGTCGTCTCAAGTTCCTTCGCCAGCGCTTCAAGCGTGTCGCTGTGATAACGGCCGTTGTTCGCGGCCGACGCGTCGAGGCAGCAGTTTGTGAAGAAATAGGCGGGATCTCCCGTCGGCGCCGTCACCATCGCGCTGGCGTACACGTCCCACAGCGTGGGATCCCTGCGGATGCGGTTGACGTCTGGCGTGCAGTTGATACGGATGTCCATTCCGAGCGCTTTCAGCGTCGACTGTGCCGACTCGGCCAGAAGCGGCAGTTCCTGACGGCTCGGGTAGGTCAGCCAGCGGATGACGAGCTTTTGGCCGTTCTTCTCGCGGATGCCGTCGCCGTCCGTGTCTTTCCAGCCAGCGGCCTCAAGGATGGCTTTCGCCTTTTCCGGATCGTGCTTCGGAGCGCGGACGGCGTCGCCGCCGAACGTGAAATTGGCGGGGAAGACGCCTGTCGTCGGATAGCCGTTGCCCTCGAGGAGCACGTTCACAAAACCTTCCTTGTCGATGCCCAGGGCGATCGCTTCCCGAACGGCGGGGTCGGCCGCGAGCGGGCTTGTGAAGTTCATCCACAGGAAGAAAGCGCGGCTTGTGGCGCAGCCGCTGATCGTGTAGCCGCCGTTCCCGAACAGCGGATAGCTCGCGTACGGCATTCCGTAGGCCGCGTCGATTTCGCCGGACTGCAGCGCCATTGTCAGAGTATCGCCGTCGGAGATCGTGCGCACCGTCACCTCGTCGATTTTCACGTCGCCATTCCAGTAGCGCGGGTTCTTCCTCAGCTTCAGTCGGTCGCCCGAGTTGATGTCGACGGCGATGAAAGGCCCCGTGCCCGAGACGTTGCCGTCGGGCGTGATTCCCGCTTTCATGTCGATGACGCAGCCGTAGGGGTCGCTCAGATAGTTCAGCAGTGTCGGGTGGGGCGACGATGTGACGATGGTGAGCGCGTTTCCGTCCGCTTCCATGCGGTCGATCTTGAGGTCGCCGCGCGCGCGGCCGTGCACGGCAATCAGATGCTCAAGGCATTCCTTCACCGCCTGCGCGTCCATCTTTCTGCCGCTGGTAAACGTCACGCCGTCTTTCAGCGCGATTTTCCACGTGTCCGTGCCGACACGTTCAAACGACTTCGCCAGCCACGGCTCGATCTCCATTGAATCCGAGTAGCGGAACAGCGTCTCTCCCACGCCGTAGCGGATGCACGCCCAGCCAGCGTAACTGTCGTGCGGGTTGACGTTGGGTTCCTCGTTCTCCGCGTTGAACGTCGTATCCCCGAACACGAACGTTTTCGGAGCGCCGCGGACGGCCGTGCAGGCGACCAGCACGGCGAACAGAGACGCGAACAGGAGTTTTTTCATCGTGAAGATCCTTTCTGATCCGAAGTGTTGAGCGAAAAAACCACGCGTATGACCGGCGCGAGCCTTATCTCGGACGCCGCTGCTCAGGGTCCATGGCGTCGCGAACGGCATCTCCGAGCAGGTTGAAAACGACGACCGTGATAAAGATGGCCAGGCCCGGCGTGAGCACGACCCACGGGTAGGTTTGCAGCATACTGCGTCCCGCGCTCATCATGCTTCCCCATTCGGGCGTCGGAGGTTGTGCGCCCAGCCCGAGGAAAGAAAGCCCCGCCAGCTCCATCATCATCGTGCCGATGTCCAGCATCGACGTGACGAGAAGGGGGCCCGCGATGTTGGGCAGGATGTGTGAAAAGACCGTCCGCGCCCGTCCGCAGCCTGCCATGCGCGCGGCCGCGACGAAGTCCGAGCTGGCGACCACCAGCGTCCGACCTCGCGCCAGACGCGCGTATTTCGGCCAGCCGATAGCGGCCAAGGCCAGCACAGCGTTTCCGACGCCGCCTCTGAAGACGGCGGCGATGGAAAGCGCGAACACCAGTCCCGGAAAGGCCAGACACACGTCGGACACGCGCATCAGCAGGGCGTCCGCCAAACCGCCCGCCATGGCACTCGTCACGCCGACCAGCGTGCCCGCAGCGGCGATCAGGGTCACCAGCGCCAGCGTGGAAAGAACGCTCGTGCGCGCGCCGGCGATCACGCGCGAGAACATGTCGCGGCCGTAGCGGTCGGTGCCGAAGGGATGCTCGGCGCAGGGCGGGAGGAGCGAAACGGTCAAGTTCTGCGCGTCGGGCGGATACGGGCAGAAAGGCTTCGGAAACACAGCGACGAACAGCAGGATCATAGCAAAGGCGGCAAAGACGCCCAGCCGCGTCCGCGTCCTGTCGCGGACGACCTTCTGCGGCCGCACCGTCACGGGACGGGAATGATTTTCGTTCATCGTTTTTCGCCTCCCAGCCTGATTCGCGGGTCGAGGAACTGATAGCTCAGGTCCGTGATCAGATTGATGCCCACGTAGATGATCGCCATCCACATCACATACGCCTGGATCATCGGGTAGTCTCTCATGCGGATGGCGTCGACGGCGAGTTTCCCCACGCCGTCCCACATGAAGATCGACTCGATGATCGCCGTGCCGCCCAGCAGACTGCCGACGGAAAGCGTGAGCAGTGTGACGATGGTCACCAGCGCGGCCTTGAGCACGCTTTTGACGAGGGTGACGCGAAACGGCACTCCGCGTGCCGCGGCGCCCGCCACGTACCCCTGATTCAGTTCGTCGAGCACGGTCGCGCGCACCTGGCGCAGGTATTTGGAGGACATCGCGACTGCCAGCGTGAGCGCGGGCAGAACGGCGCTGACAAATCCCGTGTCGCGCGCGATCACGGGAAAGAGACTGAGCTTGAGCGAAAAGAGGTACATCAGCAGCAGCGCGACGAAGAAGTTCGGCATTGAGTTGCCCAAAAAGCTGACAAAACGAATGACGTAATCCGCAGGTCCGTTCTGCCGGACCGCCGCCCAGACGCCCAAGGGGACGGAGACGAGCACCGTCAGAGCGATTGAAAGCGCCGCGAGAAGGATCGTGGCGGGAAGCTTGGAGACGAACGTGGAAAAAACGTCGCGCCCCGAGATATAACTTTTGCCCATGTCGCCGTGTAAAAGGCGTCTCAGCCACGCGGCGTACTGGACAAGAAACGGTCTATCCAGTCCCAGTTCGGCGCGCGCCGCCGCCGCGACTTCGGGAGAGAGTACCGTTCCTGTGTTTTCCATCTTCTGTTCTACGGCGTCGCTGCCCGCCACGCGCATCATCGCAAATGAAAGGAACGTGATGCAGAACAGAATTGGAATGAGTTGAATGACGCGCTTGAATATCTGTTTCCCCATCGCGCTGAAGGCGCCTCCTCCGACAGGTGTTTTCGCCAGAGGCGTATTCGTAACACCTAAAAAAGATACCGTATCATTCTACGAGAATTATAACACGGTATCAAAAAAAAGTCACATGAATAATCATTTTCACGAAAAATTTTTCGCGGCCGAGCGGGAAAATGCCGACGTGCCCCGCGGGCGCGCGAAAAAAGCCGTCTGAGAGCTTTTGAGCGCGAAAGGCTTTCAGACGGCACGTTTTCGGTTTTTTAAGAAGGTCAGACGCTCAATTTGCGGCGTAGGAATAACACAACTCGATCA
>CAZFNC010000055.1:0-10961 GCA_964520485.1 uncultured Synergistaceae bacterium
CCTTTGGGAACAGGCCGCAGAAGCAACCGGCGACGCTCTCGTCCTGAACCTTGTCCAGTTCGTCCTGCGGCAGCACGAAGAACGTCAGTTCTGGAAACTTTTTCACGCACTCCGTCGCCGCGGCTACTTCAAGGACAAATCCGTCGACGCGCTTGGCGAGCAGTTCCTGTATGCCGTAAGTGGCGTTTTCCATGGCATGTACGTTTGCCCCCGCAGCGTTCATTGCGTCGCAGTACTGTGTACCGAACGCTGCAGAGATACGTCGTCCCTTGACGTCGGCCACGTGCTTGATGTTGGCGTCCGGATACTGGATAACTGCTGTGCGGCTGTAATAGTAGGGGATCGAAAAGTCGGCAGTCTCAGCGCGCGCCTTGGTGGGCGACATGGCCGAGAAGATGAAGTCGGCGCGGCCGCTCTGAAGCTCGCCCATCAGTCCCGCAAAGTTCGTCTGTATGGCGGTGTAGGTGAAACCCAACTCATTCGCGATATAGTCGATCACGTCAACATCATAACCGACAATTTTCGTGTTGCCTTTGTCGTCCAGTTCTTCAAAAACAAAGGGGGGAAATCCAACCTCTATCGCGCAGTTCAGATGTTTGCCTTCCAGAGGCTTGGACGCGAAAGCCGCTCCTGCCAGTAGGACGACGCCGACCGCAGCGGCAGAGAGTTTTTTGATCACGTTCATTATCGGAACAACCTCTTGTTAGGTCTAACGATGTTTCTGTTTTTTGTCGTAGTTCAGTATTCGATATCCACTTCGGGGATTGGCGGCATCGGCAGACCGACCCACTTTTCGTAGATCTTGGCGAGGTCGCCGTTGCTGCGCATTTTGGCGATGGCTTGGTTGAAAAGAGGACGGAGTTCCGAACCCTTTGGGAACAGGCCACAGAAGATACTGTTAACGCTGCTGCTCTGAATTTCATCCAGTTCTTTCTGCGGTAGTATGTAGTAAGTCAGTTCGGGGCGTTGCTTGACACGCAGACTGGCCGAGGCAACGTCCTGCACGCAACCGTCGACGCGCTTGGCGATCAGTTCCTGCATGGCGTAGATGACGTCTTCCATGGCGTGCACGATCGCGCCCGAGGCCTCCATAATGTCGCAATACGACGTGCCAAATGTTGCGGAGATGTGGCGTCCCTTGACGTCGGCCAGGTGCTTGATGTTGGTCCCCGGGTACTGGATGATCGCCGTCTGGCTGTAGTAGTAGGGAATCGAGAAGTCGGCATTCTCGGCGCGCGATTTGATAGGCGACATCGCTGAGATGATGAAGTCGGAACGTCCGCTTTGCAGCTCGCCCATCAGCCCCTTGAAAGTGGTCGGCGTGATCGTGTAGGTGAAACCCAACTCGTTGGCGATGTAATTGATCACGTCGATTTCATAGCCAACAAGTTTCGCGTTGCCTTTGTCATCCAGTTCCTCAAAGGCGAACGGGGGAAATGAGACCGTCATCGCGCAGTTCAGATGTTTCCCCTCCAAGGGTTTGGCCGCGAAAGCCGCTCCGACCAAAAGAACGATGGCGACTGTCGCCGCCGTGAGTTTTCTGATCATGCTCATTGTTGAAATAACCTCCTGTTTAAAATTCGGACCGACTGCCGACCCGCATTATACTTTGAAAACAGCATTTCAAAGTCTTTCTAGCCTTTTTGCCGTAAGGAACGTACGCCAGCGGAGCGCCTGCGCGCCGGCGAAAAGCGCCGTCATTTGTGGACGGGTCTATTGGTCAGGTCCCAGCAGCAGGCCGAAGTTCCCCATCAAATATTTGCGCTTGCCGCCGTCGATCACCGCGTCGGGCTCGACCGCGCCCGCGTGAATTTTCTCAAGCAGCGTGATCACCTGTTTGACGACTTTCTGCTCGACGCGCGGCTCGTCGTGGCTGGGAACGGCGTAGTCCCACGCGGCGCCCAGTTCGCCCTCCGTGATTTTGTGATACGAATTTTCAAGCTGTTCAAGGCTGCCGCCCAGCAGGTACGTGTACATGATCCCCGGGTAAAACGTGTCGCCCGTGAAGAGGATGCGTTTGGCCCGTTCCAGCAGGCAGATCGAGTCGGGAGAGTGGCCCGGCGTATGGACGACCTCGAAGACTCGTCCGCCTAGGTCGATGATGTCTCCGTCTTTGAGCCAGCGCGTGACCGTGTAAGGGCGGATTCGGTACTGCGACGGGTCGAAGCCGGGCGGAAAGGGCACGCACACGGCATCGGGGGCCACCATGTCGGCTACTCTGGCGATCGGGTAACCTTCGGACGAGTACTTTCTCGCGATTCCCAGTTCGTCGTCGAACGCCGCGACGTCGTCAAAGGCCCAGTTCTGTCCGAGGTGATCGCGATGCGAATGGGTGTTGACGACGAGAACGGGCTTGTCGGTCAGCTCGCGCACGCATTTCTTCAGGTCGGCGATGCCGTTTCCGGTGTCGACCAGCATGGCCAGTTTGTCGCCGACGACCAGATGAGACAGCGTCTGGTCGTATTGCCCCTCTTCGTAGATCGAATACACGTCCTCGGGAAGTCTGTACACGTGGAACCATGGCTGCGACTGGGGAATTTTTTCCAGAGTTTTGTAGCCGGGGCGCGGGAGTTTTTTCGTCCACGCCAAGTCATGTACGCCTTTGTGCTGCATTGTTGTCATCGTAAAAACCTTCCTTATCCAAAACGGGGAGTGTCCCGCAAAAAAAATAAAAGGATGTTCATTTACGTTTCTAAATCTGAAATTTGAAGCATAGTTTATCATCAGTGAAAAAAATTGTCAAGCATTTATTTTTTATAAAAAAAAGTTTATTTTTGAGCCGACATGAAAATGACCGGAAGTCCATAGGAATCGCGATGCGGAAGGCTGTTTGTGTTTCTTCGCCGGCCGGAGACGGCATGGGGCGACGCGGGCCGTAAAGGGGAATATTGTAACGGGCGCTGGGAAACGCTGTGGAACGCACGCGCCTCGGAGTTCACGTCTCGCGCGCTTTTTCGCGCGGGGCGGCGGGGGGGGGTGGCCCGCCTTGTCCGAAACGCGTTTTTCTGGTAGAATATTCTGGTTTTTCCGATGTTGAACGCGAAGGGGGGCGGCGTGATGCCAAAGGACGAAAGGGCTGCGGAGGCGGAAAGCGAGATCGTTGAACTGCGGCGGAAAATGGACACGTGGTCGCGGTACTGCGACGTCTCGCGCTGCGGCGTTCTTTTTTTCCGATACGTCTGGGCGGCGGCGCTGGCGCTGAAGTACTGGCGGTCGTCGGCGGGGGCGTTTCGCGCCGTCGCGCTGGGGGCGCTGATGTTCTTCAAGCCCTGGGCCGCGTGGGTGCTGCGCGCGCTGGAGCTTGACGCGGGGATTGAACTGGACAGGCCGGCGCTGCTGCTTTCCGGCGTGGCGTTCGCGCTCTCCGCGATCGACGATTTTTTCAACGACCGCGCCGACGCCGTCTACGACCGTCTTTTGGCCGCTGAGGACGCCGCGCGGAATCTTTCCGGCGAAGAGAAATAAAACCGCGATTCTTTTGCCCCCGTCTGTCACGGCGGGGGCTTTTTTGCGCGCGCAGCGCCGATTGGAACTTGTCAAGGCGGGCCCGCGTGGATAAAATAGAAAACTGTATTCCGTTTACCGCTCAGATCCCCTTTTGGCGCGACGCGGGGCGCGGAATTTTTTCTTTATCATTCGCGGTGTTGCGGCCGCGGACAGGCGAGGTGGGAAAACAGCATGAGAAGGCATTTTCTCCTGATCCTTGCGCTTGCGGCGCTGATCGTTCCCGCGCGGGCGCGAGCCGAGGACAAACCTTATGTGGTGCTGGCGCTTTCCGGCGGCGGCATCAAGGGTTACGCGCACATCGGCGTGCTCGAAGTGCTGGAGCGCGAGGGCGTGGGCGTGGCGGGTATCGTCGGCACGAGCATGGGCTCGATCGTCGGCAGTCTCTACGCCAGCGGCAAGAGCGCCGCCGAACTGGACAAGATCGTGCGCGACGTCAACCTCGGGTCGCTGATCACGGCGACGGGGAACAACTATTTCAGCGTCTCGGAGAAGGCGAACCGCGACGCGAGCATGATCCGTCCCGAGCTCCAGCTTAATTCGAAGAATCAGATCGTCGGGCCGCTCGGCCTGGTGTCGGGCACGGCGGTGCTGGACTATCTGACGCGGCTGCTCTCCGACGTGACGGTGACCGATTTCCGCCAGCTGCCGATTCCCTTCGCGGCGGTGGCGACCGACCTGGTCACGGGCGAGAAGGTGGTGCTGCGGCGGGGTTCTCTGGCCAGCGCCGTGCGCGCTTCGATGTCCATTCCCGGCGTGTTCGACCCGTGGGAGATCAACGGGCGTCTGCTGGTGGACGGCGGCATGGTCAGCAACATGCCAGTAGAGACGGCCAGGGAACTCTTCCCCGGCTATCCCGTGGTGGCCATCAACCTGACCAGCGGGCTGGAGCCGCGCGAGAAGCTCGGCAACATGATCGACGTGCTGAACCAGTCGATAACGATCCTGACGATGCAGAACGTGAGCCGCGAGGCGGCTCTGGCCGATCTGCTCATCTCGCCTGAAGTGATGGAATATCCCATGCTGGGCTCGAACCCCGCGGAGGAGATCGTCGAACAGGGGAGGATCGCGGCGGAAAAGATGCTGCCTCAGCTGAGGGAACTTCTCGCCAAGGCTCCCCGCCGTCCGGTGACGAGGCCGCACGCGGACGAGCCGCCGCGTCCGCCGCACGTGGTGGGCGTGCGCGTGACGGGGTTCCCCGAGGAGATGGCGCGGGAGATGGAAAGCGCCCTGCTCAAGGTGTGGATCGGCCGCGAAGTGCATATGAAGGACGTGGCGGGCGTCGCTTCGTCGATCGCGGAGCGCGAGGACGTGCGCAGCGTGGACTACGACCTCCTTCACACCAAGCGCGGCGTCGTGATCGTGCTCAAGGTGCAGCGTATGCCGCCCAACGTTTATCGTATCGGGGGCTATGCGAACACGCTGGCGTCCACGGGCTGGTTTGAGCTGTCCTCGCACCGCTACGACCTGTTCGAGAAGGGCGACATGCTCCAGTCGCGAGCCTACCTGGGCGACAACTGGGCGGCCGATTTCAACTACTTCTGGGGCATCAACGTGCAGCGCAGCCGTTACTGGGAGGCGGGGCTGACGGCTTCGCGTCTCAAACTCAGGCCGTCGGGCGACAGGGTCGGCTGGGAGCGCTACAGCGCCGACCTCATGCGGCATTATGTGATCAACAACAGGCTGAGTCTCTCCGCGGGCGTGACCGCCGGCGCGCTGCGCCATGTGCGCGGCGCCGAAAACGGCAACTATCTCGCGCCGAAGATGGAAGTGCTGCTCGACATGATGGACGACCCCGACGATCCCGTCAACGGTTTCCGTCTCGACTTCGCGGGCATGTGGATCGAATCGGAGGATGCCCTGCTGTGGCGAACGGGCCTGACGGGACGCAAGGCGATCAGCAGCAACCTGGTGGCGGAGCTTTCCGCCGGTTACAGCGAGGGCAAGCTGGACGGCGATCTTCCGCTGGCGGCGTATCTGGGCGCGCGCGAGGAACTGTACAGTCTCAGCCAGCACCCGATTCCCGCGGACCGGTTCGCGTGGTGGCGCGCCAAGCTGCGCTATCCTCTCCAGCAGACGGCGCTCGGTCCCGTGGTCGCGGAAGTGTTCGGCGGGCAGGGGTACGCGTGGGACGAGGAAGACTCCGCCATACGCGAGCCGTGGGAAGCCGGCGTCGCGCTCGTCGCGCCTCGCAAGCTCATCGACGGCAGGGTCTACGCCGTTTACACGGACCGCAAGGAGTGGAAGTTCGGCATGAGCATCGGCGTGCCGGACTGGAGCGTGTTCCATCTCTACTAAACGCTTAAAGCGGGGAGCCGCCTCTCGGCGGGAGGCGGGCGGGGGTGAGCGACGTGCGCGGACCGCGCCGTGATACGCTGAAAAAGATCGCGGCTTTGGCGCTGCCGGCTGTGTTTGAGAACGTGATGATGACGCTCGCCGGCATCGTGGACGTGGCCATGGTGGGCAGTCTGGGGGCTGAAGCGACGGCTTCAGCGGCGCTGAACGCCCCCGCGCTGTGGCTGTCTAACGGCGTGGCGACGCTGGCCGCCGGCGGTTCGGCCGTGCTTGTGGCGCGCAGCTGGGGCGCGGGAGATTATGCGGCTTCGCGGCGTTACGCCTGTCAATCGGCAATTCTCTCGCTGGTTCTGGGCGCGTGTCTGGCGGCTGCCGCGCTGTCTCTGGGCGACGTCTACGCCCGATGGATGAACGCCGCGCGGGACGTCGCTCCCGGCGCGGCGGCTTATATGCGTATCGTCGGCTCGTCGATGCCGTTTTTTGTGCTTTCGCGCACGTTCGCGGGCGTGCTGCAGGGCTCGGGCGACACGGTGACGCCGATGAAGACGTCGCTGCTTTCCAATTTGCTGAACGTGATCGGCAACTATCTGCTCATCTATCCCACGCACGCTGTGACGATCGGCGGTTTTTCGCTGACGGCGCCCGGCGCGGGCATGGGGGTGCGCGGCGCGGCGCTGTCCACGGCGGCGTCGTACGCTTTCGCGGCGCTGGCGCTTTCCGCTTCGCTGGCGCTGAAAAGGTCGCCGCTGCGGCTGGGGCGGGATTCCTCGTTCGCGCCTTCGCGCGCCGAACTCGGGCAGATCCTGCGGATCAGTCTGCCCATAGCGGGCGAGAGGATCGCGATCTCCTCGGGGCAGCTGCTGTTCGTGTCGGTGGTCTCGACTCTGGGGACTGTTTCGGTCTCGGCGCACTATCTGGCGACGACGGCGGAGGGCGTGTGTTACAATCCCGCGTACGGCATCGCGGCCGCAGCGACGGCTCTGGTCGGGCAGGCTCTGGGCGCCGGCGACGAGCGCACGGCGCAGAGGTACGCGCACACCTGCGCGGGGTTTTGCGCCTGTGTGATGGCGGTTGTCAGCACGGGGATGTTCTTCGGCGCGAACCTGATGATCTCGCTCTTTTCACGGGAAACCGCCGTGGTCGAGTTGGGCGCGATGGCGCTGAGGATCGTCGCTTTCGCCGAGATCCCTTTCGGCATGGCGCTGACGTATTCGGCCTCGCTGCGCAGCGCGGGCGACGGCGCCGTTCCGCTGGCTGTCGGGCTTGTCACGATGTGGGCTGTGCGCCAGTGCGCGGCTCGGCTGTTCGTGCTGGCGTGGAATCTCGGACTGGCGGGCGCGTGGTACGCGATGGTGCTCGACGTGACGCTGCGGGGGCTGCTGCTCTGGGGGTACTTCGTCACGGGGCGGTGGAAGAGGACAAGCCGCAGGCTCGCCGCCGAAACGTCGCGCTGAGGCGCGCCGCGCTCAATCGCGCGCGGCGTATCGCTTTTTAGGGGTGGTGTGCAGTGATCTACGATTTTGACGCTCCGATCGACAGGCTCGGCACTGACTGCGAGAAGTGGGACGGGCTGAAAGAACGCTTCGGCAGGGACGGGGTTCTGCCGCTGTGGGTGGCCGACATGGACTTTCCCGCTCCCGAGCCGGTTTTGCGCGCTATCCGCGAGCGCGCCGCTCATCCCGTCTTCGGCTATCCCCGCCGTGGCGAGGACTATTATGACTCGTTCGCCGCATGGGAGAAGAAACGTTGGGGCTGGGACGTCGATCTCAAGTGGTGCTCTTACGTGCCCGGGGTCGTCTGCGGCGTGGGCGCGGCGTTGCTGGGCTTTACGGCGCCGGGCGACGGCGTGATGATCATGCCGCCCGTGTACCACCCGTTCCGCAACACGATCCTCGCGCAAGGGCGCCGTGTGGTCAACGCGCCGATGAGGCTGGAAAACGGCAGGTTCGAGATCGACTTTGACGCGCTTGAAGCCGGGGCACGACAGGCGCGCGCCCTGATTCTTTGCAGTCCGCACAACCCCTCGGGCCGGCTTTTCAGCCGCGCGGAGCTCGAGAGGGTCGCCGCCGTCTGCGAGAAGAACGAACTGCTCGTCATCTCGGACGAGATTCACAGCGATCTCGCGCTCTGGGGCGGCAGGCACGTGCCCTTTGCCGACGTCAGTGTCTGGACGCGGGAACACAGCATTACCCTCATGGCGCCGAGCAAGACGTTCAACCTCGCGGGGCTTGTCGCGTCGATCGCCGTCGTGCCCAACGAGAGGCTGCGCTCCCAGTTCGGACGCATCGTCTCGGGCTGGATGCACGTCGGCGGCGGCAACATCTTCGGTCTGACCGCCGCGCGCGCGGCCTACGCCGACGGCGAGGAATGGTACAGGCAGATGCTGGCCTACATCGAGGGGAACGTGGATTACCTTGACGAGCAGCTGAAAAAACGCGTGCCGCGGATCAGGCTGATCCGGCCCGAGGCCACGTACATCCCTCTTCTCGACTGCCGGGACATGGGCATGACGATGGACGAAATTCAGGATTTTATGCTGAACAGAGCTCAGGCCGCTCTCAACGAAGGCACGCTTTTCGGCGCGGAAGGCGACGGATTTCTGCGCATCAACCTGGGCACGCAGCGCGCTCGTATCGAGGAGTTTGTGCGCCGCGTCGAAAGCGCGGCCGCCGCGCTCTAGGCGCGCGGCACGGCTGCGATTTCACAAGCGTCCGGATAAAAAACTCGCCGCCCGTTCCCGAAGAGACCGATTGGGAGCGGGCGGCGAGCGCGCGCAGAAAGTTTTTTTTCGCCGAGTTGCCGTCCGCGGGGCGCGCGCGGCGGAAGGACAGCCGCGGTCTTCTGGGGACGCCCGCCGACGGGCCGGGCGTGCGAGTCCGTGTCGCGGTCTTTGATCAGCGTAAGCCAAAACAAACACCCCCGCGCGAAGCGCGGAGGTGTTTGTTTTGCTTGTGATCTTTACTTGCCGTAGACGTTGTTGTAGTCGTCGTCCACGACGGCGGGGGCGCGGCCCTCGAAGCGCTTGGCCGTGCTGGCCTCGTGCTTTTTGGCGTAGACTGTCCAGTCGGCGTCCATCGTCTCGAAGACCTTGTCCTCTCCGGCTTTCTTCTTCTTGGCGACTTCGGCCACAAGGTCGGCGTCGGCCTTGTGGATGACGACGATGCCGTCGGCGTCGCCCACGAGGATATCGCCGGGGAAGACGACCTGGCCGCCCACGGCGACGGGCGTGCCGATCTCGCCGGGGCCGTTCTTGTAGGGCCCTTCGGGCGTGACGCCGACGCAGTAAATGGGCATCTCCATCTTGCTGAGGGCGTCGGAGTCGCGCATGCAGCCGTCCACGACGATACCGGCGATGCCCTTGTACTGGGCGAACTTCATCATGATCTCGCCCGCCAGCGAGCGGTTGCAGTACCCGCCGGCCTCGATGACGATAACGTCGCCCGGCTGGGCCATGTCAAGCGCCTGGTGGAAGAACAGGTTGTCGCCGAGGGGCACGCGCACGGTAAAAGCGGTGCCGAGCAGCTGCTTGCCGGTCTCGGGATTGAGCATGCGGATGTTCTCGTTCATGTTGAACAGGCGGTTCATCTCGTCGTTGATGTTGCTGGAGGGGATGCCCTTGAACGCTTCGACCTGCTCCTTGGTGGCGCGGGTGAACTTGGTAAAAATGCGGTTGCCGATAACAGACATAACACATCGCTCCTTTGAACGTAAATTTGTGCTGCTTTTCAGTTTTTGTTAAACTCTTTTCCTGTATCTAAAAATACACCATCAGGCGAAAAAATGCAAGCGGAATTTTATGTTCAAGCGGACAAATTTTTCCTGTCGCGTCCCGTTCCGAGGGAGGATTTCGCGCGGCTGTCCTCGGGGTGAGACGGCGGCCGGCGGCTCGTTGAGTTTTTCGCCGTCGGGCCGACGATCTCCGCGCCGTTTTTCATCGCGGCGGCGGGATCGACGGAACCGCCGCGGATAGGGCCGCGGTACGGCGGAAGACGTGCCGCGCCGCGCGCCGCGATCGCGGCCGAGCTCTCTTTCGCAGCGGAGAGCGCGAGGCTCGGCGGCTGTGTTGCTCGTCAGATCATCATCGTTGTAAACGCGGGGCTTTCCGTCCTTTCTGCTCTCGAAAAGCGCGGACACGTTTCGAGCCCTTGTTCGGCGTACGCTTTTTTAAAGACCGCTTATATTGGAAGCGCCTTCGCGGGACCGGCGGCTTTTGGACGGCCGGCGTTGGGCTTTTGGGAAAAATGCAGGGTCATGTTTTCGTTTCTTGAAATCTGTGAAAAAACGGCTATAATTTCATCTATCGGAAATTTCTCAAAACTTCATTTGAAAAGACGGGGCGCTTTTATCTGAAAAGGTCGGGACGCGTTTCCCGCGCCCGCGAGAAGCGGCGTGGAAACCGCGAAAAGGAAAGACGGTGACGGCAATGGCTGCAAAGACGGCGGAAACGGAGTCCGTTTCCAAGACGCTCGAACACGGGCTGGACGTGCTGCTGTGCTTTCTCGAGCACAGGAGAGAACTCTCGCTGACGGAGATCGCTCAGACGGTGGGGCGCAACACGACAAGCACCTATCGCCTCGTGCGAACCCTTGCGGATAAAGGTTTTCTGATGAAAAATCCTGAGAACAAAAAATATTTTCCCGGCATGACGCTCAAGAGACTGGGGGAGATGGTGGACGGCAAAACCGAACTGCTTAACGCCGCGCACCCGTACCTGGTGCGGCTGCACAGGGAGTTCAACGAGAACGTCTCGCTCTACGTTTACCATAATTTTAAACGTCTCTGTCTCGACCGGATCGAGAGCACGCATCCTCTGCGCCAGACCGTGGTCCCGGGCGAGGAACTGCCGCTCACGCAGGGCGGCGGGGGCACGGCGCTGCTGGCGTTTCTTCCGCGGGGCGTACAGAGGGCTGTGATGCGCTCCGAGCAAGGTGTGACGCAGGAAAAACTTGCCGAGATACGCCGCCGGGGCTACGCCGTCTCGTACGACGAGATGGGGCAGGGCAGCATCGGCATCGGCGTGCCTATTCTCGACGCTTCAGGAACGGCGCTCGGCGCGCTCAACCTCTCGGGGCCTGTGAACCGTCTGACAGACAGCGTCGTCAGCCGCGGCGTGGAAAGCCTGCTGGACGCGGCGAAGCGCATCGCGGAGGAGGTGGGGGAAA
>CAZFNC010000056.1:0-10954 GCA_964520485.1 uncultured Synergistaceae bacterium
GGTGGGTCGTGAGGGGGTCGAACCCTCGACCCACGGATTAAAAGTCCGTTGCTCTACCAACTGAGCTAACGACCCGCGACACATGATTTTATAATCGCTTCCCCCCTTTCGTCAAGGGTTTCGGCCCGCAGATCGGCTATTTTCGAAATTTTCAAATTTCTCGCGGATGTTATCTCCCTGTTTCTAGGAGGCTCTCTCGATGGCGCTGTCTCTCTCTTGTTCGCTCCATTCTGTCGTCTCACAGTTCCTCGTCTTTAAATCCGCTTCTCAAGCCGCGCCACGGACGGTGGCGGATTATGGGAAAACGGTGTCACGATAAACCGCCGTTCTCTCGCGCGCCGCAGGACCTGTCTTTACAGGAAAACGTTCCGATCTGTTCGCGCAGCCACGGTTCGCCGGGATGTCCGCGAAGGCTGAGGCATGCCGCTGTCTGCAGATGAAGGCATTTCGCGGTCGTTTTCGGGCCGCGGCGGATTCCGCCGATGCCCGTCGAGCACAGCGCTTTCCAGACTTTGGGACGGTAGGCGCGCAGGAATTTCCTTTCGGCGAAACTCAGAAGCGATAGTCTCGCCGTCACATAAAGAGAGGAATACTTTCGGTACTCCGGCGCGCGCGTGGCCAACACAGCTTCAAGCCGTCCCACCCCGCCGCTTGACTCGAGGGTTCCGCACAGGCGGGAGAGGTAAGGGCACGTCAGCCAGAACGTCGTCGGAAACGGCGCTCCGCGCCAGACGGGCCGGCACACCACCGCTTGTGGAAAGCCGTAAACGCAGCGGCACGATACCGCCGCTACGAGGCGTTCGTCGAAAAGGCGCTTTTCCATCTGCGCGGAGACGACGCGCCTGTCGCGGCATGAAAACGCCGAGAGGTTCCAGAGGACCCCTCGGCTCGTCACGGACAGACCCATCTATGGCCGCGCGCCCTTTCGGCGCGGGGGACGTCCGCCCTTCCCGTTTTTGGCGTTCATCAGCTGTGAGTTCTTCTCGTCGCTGAGTTTCATGAAACTCGACAGTTTTCTTTCGAAATCGTCGCCGCTTCCTCCCCCGGAAGAAGAGTTCGCGGGAGAGTACCTCTGGCGCCGCGGCAAGGGGGGCGCCGGCGGTTCCTCGAGGGCTTTCATCGAAAGATCGATTCTGCCGTGCTCGTCGATTTTGACGACCTTGGCTCTGACCTCCTGCTTCAGCTGTAAAACGGCGTCGACGCTCTTGACGAACTTGTACGAGAGCTGAGAGATATGGATCATGGCTTTCTGACCGTTCTGCAGCCTGACGAAAGCGCCATAGGGCATGATCTGCTCTACGACTCCGGTAACGATGTCGCCTGTTGCCAAATCGGGCATGTTGTGAACTTCCCCTTCTTAAGCTTAAGATAAAAGGTTAAAGCGGGACTTCTTTCAGGCTAAATCCGGCTAAATCTGATTCAGGGGCTGGACCTTGGAGACCATCACGTAAATGCGGCCGCTGCCGAGCGACGAGCGAAGTTCACCGGCGATCCAGACGGGAGCGCCCTCCTCCTGCCTGGCGATCCACTCCTGAATGGCGGGGTCGAAAACTCTCATGCGCAGGTAATCCACGCGGTCGCAGCCGTCGCTGTCGGTGTACTGACGCTTCAGGGAAAATTCAAGGTACTTTCCCAGGCGGCTCTCGCCGTAGCTTTCGCCCTTCAGGAAATGGATCACGCCGGAAAGGTAGACATCGTTGACCAACTTGCTCATTTGAAACTCCTCCGTCTCTGATAAATGATTGGTTTTATTCTATTCAATTTTACTTCGAGACGCTCCGCGCGGCGGAACGTCCGGGAGCCGTCTTCATGGTGCGGCTGACGCGCTCGCTGTAGTGGCTGCTGTACTGTTTCACGCGGTTGAGGTAATGGCCCGACTTCGTTCCCAGGTAGCGCCTCAGAGCGTGATTTGTGTTGCCGCCGCACTCGCTCAGATACTGCGAAAAAAGCCATGTCCCGACCATGATGTTGTTGCGCGGTTCCATCAGGGCTCTTTCCGACTTGATATGCGGGAACTGCGCCCTGATCGTCTTTTTATGCAGCTGCCAATAGAGCTGCATCAATCCGACAGCGTACTTGGATCGGGCGTTTTCCTTTGCCGTCGATTCCTTGACGATGATCGCCGTGATGAGAGACGGCTCGATGGAATAGCGCCGCGACGCTTCCATGACGTAACGCGCGTATTCTTTCGCCTTTTTGGGGCTCAGTCCGCGGTTGTAATACCGGAAGATGTAAGCCGCGGCCTCGTGCCGCGCGCCGACCAACCGGGCGGACGAACCGCCCGCCCGTCTCTGTTCGGCCGCGCGCGGCACGGCGGGCGCCGAAAACGGGGGGCACAGCAGCGCCGCGGCCGCCAGCAGCCCGGGCAGGCTCTTCAACAGGTTTTTTATGAAGCGGGATGAGAGCTTCATGCGGAAAAACCTCCGATGACAGGGTCAAAGAATCGTACTTATTTTATCTCAAAACGGCTCAGCTTTCCAGAGTCGTTTTACAAATACGGGGATTTTCCTTCCTGTGGATTGAAAGGGCTATTCCTCGCGTTTAAATTTCGAGCCCAGCTCTTCGACGAACAGCGGACTCAGCACTTTGATAAACGTGCCTTTCATGCCGAGGCTCCGGCTCTCGATGATGCCCGCGCTTTCAAGTTTCCGCAGCGCGTTCACGATGACGCTGCGCGTCACGCCGACCTGGTCGGCGATTTTGCTGGCGATGACGACGCCTTCGTACGCGCCCTTGTTCCTGCCGAAGACGCCCGCTTTCTCGTCCGCGAGTTCTTTCAGTCTGTTGATGATGTGGCTGACAGCGTCGATTTCCGAGTACGAAAGGGCTTTCATTGCCATATTGACGACGAGCCGTTCGCGCGCCGTTTCCTCTATTTGCCGCGAGCGGTCATGGAGAATCTCCAGTCCGACGAGCGTGGCGAGGTACTCGGCGAGCACGAGGTCGCGCGTGGCGAAACGGGAGGAAAGGCGCGCCAGAACGAGCGTGCCAAGCCGTTCCGCCGCTCCGTAAATAGGCACGTATAGGGCCGTTTTTTCCTCTTCCTGTCCTTCCTGGTCGTCGAAAAGGTGCCCGTCGGCGCGGTTATGGACCGTCTCGCGCAGCTGTGCCAGGCGCTCGACGAAGCTTTCGGGCATGTACCCCTGCTCGATAAACGACGCGATGGCTTCGCTGTGGTACTCGTCCACCCAGGCGTAGCCCAGGATCCGCCCGTCTCTGTTCAGGACGTAGACGTTCGCCGTCGAGAACTCGCACAGGATGCGGGCCAGCTTGTTGTAGTCGGGCCGCACCCCGTCGCGGCGCACCTGCATCGCCCTGCAGACCTGCCTCGTGGTTTCAAGCAGCTCTTTCATCTCGGGGCTGTCCGACGGCGTGAACTCCGCGCCCGCCGCGTTCTTGAGATAACCTTTTTTCACTCCGCTCCGCTCCTTTTCGCCTGAAAAATACCGCGCTGACGCCGCTTGTTCTACAGCAGATAGCGCCGCAGGTCGCGATCTTCGATCAGCGTTCCGAGGCGCGATTCCACAAACGTTTTGTCGATCTCGACGGTCGTTCCCGCGCTTTCCGGCGCGGCGAAGCTGACGTCTTCCAGGAGCAGTTCCATGATCGTATGCAGCCGGCGCGCTCCGATGTTTTCCATTTCAAGGTTCATCCTCTCCGCCACGGCGGCGATTTCCTCGATGGCGTCGTCGCGGAAACGGAGCGTCACGTTTTCTGTCGCCAGAAGAGCTTCCGCCTGACGGAGAAGACTGTGCTCGGGCTCGATGAGGATCCTTTTCAGCTCTTCTTTCCCCAAGGGCTTCAGCTCGACGCGGATCGGCAGGCGTCCCTGAAGTTCGGGGACGAGGTCGGACGGCTTGGATTCGTGGAACGCCCCCGCCGCGATAAAGAAGACGTGGTCGGTCTTGACCTGTCCGTATTTCGTGCTCACAGTGCACCCTTCGACGATGGGCAGCAGATCGCGCTGCACGCCGTCCCTGCTGACGTCGGGGCCGGCCGAGCGTCCGCGCGACACGATCTTGTCGATTTCGTCGATAAAGACGATTCCCTCCTGCTGCGCCTTTTCAAGGGCTTCGCGCGTGGCCGCGTCCATGTCGATCAGCTTTTCGGCTTCCTCTCCCGCGAGGACGCGGACGGCGTCGCGCACTTTCATGCGGCGTTTGACCGTTTTCTTGGGCAGCATGCCGCCCAGCAGTTCGGAGACGTTGATGCCGACGCCGGAAATCTCGCCGTTTCCCAGCGCGGCGATGGGAGAACTGTTTTCGCGCACGTCGATCTCGATTTCGCGCTCGTCGAGCTTCCCCGCCTTCAACATGTTGAGCATCCGTTCGCGCGTGCTCGGCCTGACGCCGGGGGAAGGCGACGTCTCGCCGCCCGACGGGGAGTCGTCTTTTTTCGCTTCGTCTTTCAGGTAGCTCAGGAACGTCGGGATGCCGGACGCCGACGTCTTGTTCTTCACGGGCAGGAGATAATCGACGACGCGATCGAGGGCGTGTTCGTGCGCCGGAGCCTGCACCTCTTCGAGCATCCTCTGTCTGACCATCTGCACGGAGCTCTCGACGAGGTCGCGGATCATCGACTCGGCGTCGCGGCCGACGTATCCGACTTCTGTGAATTTTGTCGCTTCGACCTTGACGAAGGGCGCGTTGACCAGTTCGGCGAGCCTGCGGGCGATCTCCGTCTTTCCGACGCCCGTCGGACCGACCATCAGGATGTTCTTCGGCGCGATTTCCTTCGCCAGTTCCTTCGGCAGCCTCAGACGGCGAAGCCGGTTCCGAAGGGCGATGGCGACAGCCTTTTTCGCCTTCTCCTGCCCTACGATATAGCGGTCAAGATATTGTACGACGGCGGATGGGACAAGTTCTCGCATTTGTTCGGAAAGCATAGGCTACAGGACCTCGATTGTCAGAACGTTATCGGTATAGATGCAGATTTCCGAGGCGATCAGCAGGGACCGGCGAACGATCTCGGAAGCGCTCAGGCCGGACACGTCCATGTAGGCGCGAGCGGCGGCAAGCGCGAATCCCGATCCCGAACCGATCGACGCCACGTTGTTCTCCGGCTCGATCACGTCGCCGACCCCTGTTAAGAGAATGGTATGTTCCGCGTCCGCGACGAGGAGCATCGCCTCCAGTTTCTGAAGCATCCTGTCCGTGCGCCACGTCTTCGCCAGCTCGACCGCGGCGCGCAGCAGGTTGCCGCTGTATTCTGACAATTTCTTCTCAAAAAGCTCCATCAGCGTCATCGCGTCCGCCGTCGCTCCCGCGAAACCGGCGAGCACTTTGCCGTCGTGAAGCTTGCGGACCTTTTTTGTGCCGGATTTGATGATCTGGTTTCCAAGCGTCATCTGTCCGTCGCCTCCCATGGCGACCTGACCGTCCCTGCGGACGCAGAGGATCGTCGTGCCGTGCGGGATTTCAAGCCCTGTCATGCGATTCATCGCCTCCCGAGCGTGGGTGCGCGGCCATATAACTTTCACGCAGATGGCCGGGCGTCACTTTCAGATACTTTTGCGTCGTCAGCAGGCTCTCGTGCCCCAGCAGTTCCTGCAGCACGTTGAGCGTCGCCCCGCCCTCGAGCATGTGGGTCGCGAAGCTGTGGCGGATCGAGTGCGGCGACACGTTCTCAAGGCCGGCGTTCAGCGCGGCTTTGACGACGAGCCTGTGCGCCGTACGGATCGTGATGTGGGCGCCTTCCTTTCCCGGAAAGACGTAACGGCTCTCCCCGGGACAGAGTTCGCGCCACGCCGCGAGCGCGTCGCGGGCGTACCGTCCGAACGGGATCAGCCGTTCCTTGTCTCCCTTGCCGAGGACCTTCAGCCAGCGTTCGTCGAGATCGACGTTCTCCCATTCCAGGGAGACGGCCTCCGCCACGCGGAGCCCGCAGCCGTACATCACTTCGATCAGGGCGCCGTTGCGCTGCCGCGGCTCGATCTTCCACGCCTCGTCGATCAGCCGCGCCATGCCCTCCCGCGACAGCGCGCGGGGAAGGCGTTCGGGAAGGCGGGGGCTGCGGACCGGCGCCGCCGGATCGGAGGCGATGACGCGCTTTTCGAGCAGATAGAGCTCAAAAGCCTTCACCGCCGAGAGTTTTCTCGAGATCGACGAACCGGCGTAGCCGAAACCGGAAAGAGACCGCAGAAAAGCGCGGACAGCCGACGTCGTCACGCTCTCGGGCGACAGTCCCCGCGCTTCGATGAAATCGGCGAACTGCGCCAGGTCCACGGCGTAGTTGAGCACCGTGTTTTCGGAGCAGCTCTTCGTGTTGCGCAGATAGCTCATGAAGGAGTCGAGCAGGGTGTTCATGGTCGTTTCGGGCATGGTCTTTTCGCTCCTTTGGAGTCATCCGTATCGCGCTGAATTGTAATAATAATATCATGGAATCTGAAAAAAATCAGCAATTATTTTAAACTTTCCCCCGCGGCCGATTCATTGTCGCGCGAAAGGCCCTGCCGCTCACGGCGGTCAGGAAGGGTATTCACAAACTCCGCGAACGCCCGCCGGCCCCGCTCGGTCAACGTCCTGTTCCGCTCCTTGCGGCTTTTGATCTTCTCTTCCGGCGGGGGAAAGATGCCCATGTTCGCGTTCGTGGGGCTGAATTTCCCGCCGGTGTCGTCTTTCAGCCTGGCAAGCAGCGCGCCGATGGCCGTTTCCGGGGGCCAGGACGGCGGCTGCTCCCCGTTCAGCTCGGCGAGCATGAAAAGCGCCGACGCGGCTCCCATCGCCGTGCTCTCGACGTACCCTTCGACGCCAGTGATCTGCCCCGCCAGAAAAAAAGCGCGCCGTCCTTTGGGGCGCAGAAAACCGTCCAGGCAGCGCGGGGCGTCCACGTAGACGTTGCGGTGCATGACGCCGTAACGCGTGAACTCGGCGCGCTCCAGCCCGGGGATCATGCGGAACACGCGCTTCTGCTCGCTCCACTTAAGGTTCGTCTGAAAGCCGACGATGTTGTACAGCGTGCCCTCGCGGTTGTCCTGCCTGATCTGCACCACGGCGTAAGGCCTTTTCCCCGTCCTCGGGTCCTCCAGGCCCACGGGGCGCAGAGGCCCGAACCTGAGCGTGTCGGGCCCGCGCGACGCGATCACCTCGACAGGCATGCAGCCCTCGAAATATTTCGGATCGTTTTCAAAATCGTGAAGAGGCGCGCGCTCCGCCGTCGTCAGAGCGCCGTAAAACGCCCTGTACTGTTCCCTGTCCATCGGGCAGTTGACGTAGTCGCCGCCCTCTCCGTCTCCGTAACGGTCGCGGCGGTAGGCGACGTTCATGTCGACCGACTCCAGCTCGATCACGGGCGCGACGGCGTCGTAAAAGTACAGGTAGCCCAGGCCGAGCATCGCTTTCAGTTTTTCCGCCAGCGCCGGCGAAGTGAGCGGGCCGCTGGCGACGATGCAGGGTTCCGGCGGAATTTCGCGCTGTTCGGCGCGCACGAGCGTGAATCCGTCCTGGCGCGCCAGGGTGTCCGTGATCAGCCGCGAAAATCCTTCGCGGTCCACGGCGAGGGCCTTGCCCGCCGGAACGGCGCACGCGTCCGCCGCGCGCATGATCAGGCTGTCGAGCCGGCGCAGCTCTTCCTTCAGCAGTCCCGCGGCCGAATCGGGCGCGTCCGATCCCAGGGAGTTGCTGCACACCAGTTCTCCGAGCTTGTCCGTCCGGTGGGCGGGACTTCCGACGACGGGGCGCATCTCCAGCATCTTCACGCGGACGCCCCTCTTGAGCAGCTGCCAGGCCGCCTCGCTTCCCGCGAGTCCGCCGCCGACGATGAGGACCTCGCTCATTGGGCCGCCCCCTTGTGTCCGCACTTCGCGCAGACAGGCGTGCGCGACCTGCCGACGTATTCCATCTGACCGCCGCAGAGAGGGCATTTTTCCGCGGCGGGTCTGTTCCACGACACGTAATCGCAGTCGGGATAGCGGGAACAGCCGTAGAACGTCCTCCCTTTTCTGCTCCTCCTCTGCACGATCTCGCCGCCGTGCGATTCGCCGCACTTGGGGCAGGGAACGCCGGTCTTCTTCTGCAAGGGCTGAATGTAGCGACATTCGGGGAACCCCGAACAGCCGATGAAGTCGCCGAAACGGCCGTGCTTTTTGACGAGGGGTTTGCCGCACACGGGACAGTTTTCCCCCGTCGTCTCGGGGGGAGGGGGCGGGAGGGACGGCGCCTGTTCGGCGTCGCCGATGGCGCGGGTGAACGGCTCCCAGAACCGTCCGACCAGGTCGACCCAGTTCTCCTCTCCCGACTCGACGCGGTCGAGGGAGCTTTCCATCGAAGACGTGAAACTGACGTTGACGATGGGAGACGGCGAACTCGCGTCGAAGTGTTCGAGCAAAAAGGCGTTCACCGTGAGGCCGAGATCGCTCGGCTTCAGTTTGCGTCCGTCCTCTCTCAGCACGTATTTGCGGTCGTACAGGGTCTCGACGATGGTCGCGTAGGTGGACGGACGGCCGATGCCGTCGTCCTCAAGCGTCTTGATCAGACTCGATTCCGTGTAGCGGGCGGGGGGCTTCGTCTGTTCCTTTTCCGCCTGAACTTTGTCGGCGCGCAGCGTTTCGCCTTTTTGGGCCGGCGCGATCATCGAGTCTTTCACGTCGAGGTCCCAGACGGCGCCCCAGCCGTCGAACCGGAGGGAAGTTCCGGACGCCAGAAGACCGTAGTCGCCGCACACGCATTCCAGCGACGCGAGGTTGACGACGGCCGGCGCCATCTGCGAAGCGACGCTCCTGCGCCAGATCAGGTCGTACAGCTTCAGCTGCTCCGGCGTGAGGGACTCCTTGAGCATGGACGGCGTCAGTTCAAAGTTCGTCGGGCGTATGGCCTCGTGAGCGTCCTGCGCGTTCGCTCCCGCCTGATAGACGACGGGGCGGGCGGGCAGATATTCTTTCCCCCACCTTTCCAAAATGACGGACCGCGCCTGGGCGATGGCCTCTGGAGCCATGCGGAGGCTGTCGGTGCGCATGTACGTGATCAGGCCGACAGTCCCGTGGCCCGCGACGGGGACGCCTTCAAAGAGGCTCTGGGCGACGGCCATCGTGCGCCTCGGCGAAAAGCCGAGCTTCCCCGCCGCCAGCTGCTGAAGCGTGCTCGTCTTAAAGGGCGCGGGCTGCTTGCGCGCGTTCTGTTTCGCGGAGAAGGAAAGGACCGTGAGCGGCTCCGTCCGCAGCGTCTCTTCGATGCGCGCCACCTTGTCGGGCGTGTCGATGGCGAGCGTCTTCCCTTCGCTGAGCAGGCTTTTCCCCTTTTCCTTCTCGACGTGGAGACGGTATTTGCGCCCGTCCGCTGAGGACGCGTCCACCCAGACGTTCCAGTAATCTTTGGGGACGAAGTTCGCGATCTCGTGTTCGCGTTCGCAGAGAATGGACAGAGCGACCGACTGCACGCGGCCAGCGGAAAGCCCCCTGCGGATCTTCTTCCAGAGCAGCGGGCTGAGCGTGTAGCCGACGAGCCTGTCGAGCACACGCCGCGCCTGCTGCGCGTTGACGCGGTTCATGTCGATCGGCCCCGGGGAACGCACGGCGTTCTTGACGGCGTCGGCCGTGATCTCGTGGAAACGGATACGACATTCGCCGGCGGGATCGACGCCCAGCAGCTGCGCGACGTGCCAGGCGATGGCCTCCCCTTCGCGGTCGGGGTCGGCGGCGAGAAGCACCCTTTTGGCGGAAGCGGCAGCGCTCTGCAGCTCGCGTTTCACGGCCGCCTTCCCCTTGACGAGAATGTATTCCGGCTTGAAATGATCTTCGACGTCGATGGCCAGCCTGCTCTTGGGGAGATCGACGATATGGCCGACGCTTGCCTTGACGACATAGCGGCCGCCGAGGATTTTGGTGAGGGTTTTTGCCTTCGTCGGCGATTCGACGACCACCAGAGTTTTCCCCGCGGAGGAAGACGAAACGGGGCGCGGCGAAGGGCTTTCCGCGGAGCGGGCCTTCGCCGCGCTTTTTCTCTTTGAAACGGAAACGGTTGAAACCGCCGGCAGCGTCCCTGAAGCCTTTGGAGCGTCCTTCTTCGCGGCGGAAACTTTTTTCGCGGAAGCGGCTTTTGAACGAGCGGCGGCGCTCCCCGAGCGCGTTTTGTTCGAAGCGGCGCTTTCCTTTTTCTGCGGCATAAACGTCCCTCTTCCGCTTTAGCTCAGCAGATCCGCGGAGGAGTCGTCCCCGTCGGAGTTCGCGGCAAAACCCTCGTCGTCCCCCATGTGATGGAGAACGGTATCCACCAGCTGCACGTCGGTGGGGACGTGGCGGATGCGCGCGAGGTTGACCGATTCGGTGATCAGGTCCTCAAACTGCTGGGGAGAAAGCCATTTATGACTGCGGTATTTATAGATCAAAGCCTGCGCGTCGACCGTCAGGCACGACTG
Source organism: uncultured Synergistaceae bacterium (assembly GCA_964520485.1). Taxonomy (GTDB): domain Bacteria; phylum Synergistota; class Synergistia; order Synergistales; family Dethiosulfovibrionaceae; genus Pyramidobacter. The sequence continues at coordinate 10,351 of CAZFNC010000056.1, forward strand.
CTCGACGGGACTCAAAACTCGCAACATGTCGGAGACTTCCTTTCCTGTCAGAAGTGTTTGTACGCTGTTGAAAGACAACTCTGTACATTCTACATATGAGGGCGCGTGCGCGTCAAGGCGAAAAAGAGCAGACGGACGATTTGTTCCGTCTGCTCTTTCCGGACTCGGGCGGCGCGGGCCCCGGCGAGGCCGCGCCATCGGGTTTTCAGGCCCGCGCCTTGTCCGCCTTGAGCGGGCCGACCATCAGTTCCGGACGCACGATCGAGGCGAACTCCTTCTCGCTCAGGTACCCGAGGGCCATGGAGGCCTCGCGAAGCGTCGTCCCCTCGCGGTCGGCTTTCTTGGCGATCTCGGCCGCCCTGTCGTAGCCGATCTTCGGGGCCAGGGCCGTCACGAGCATCAGGCTGCGGTTCAGGTTCTCGGCGATCCGCGTCTCATTCGCCTCGAGGCCGGCAAGGCAGTTGTCCGTGAAGGAGACCATCACGTCGCCCAGAAGCCGGCAGCTCTGCAAAAAGTTGAAAGCGATGACCGGCAGGAACACGTTCAGCTCGAAGTTGCCCTGCGAAGCCGCGATGCCGACGGCGGCGTCGTTGCCCATGACCTG
>CAZFNC010000057.1:0-10665 GCA_964520485.1 uncultured Synergistaceae bacterium
CATGGCGAATAGGGTGCACCTGCCTGTCGGTTTTGTCTGGCATCTCAGCCTTAACACATGTTTCCACTGTTCGCTCTTCTTTCCTGTCCTTGTTGCTCATACGTTATTGTTAATCCTAAATTTTTTGTTAACTCGCGCAGCGCGGTTTTATTGAATTTTATCATTCGAGGGTGTAAAATTTTCGCGCGTATGAACGATCGTACGCCTCAACCACGTGCGCCGCGGGCATTACGGGCCGCGGCGGGAAGTCCGCCTCCGGTTTTCGTCGCGCCGGCGGCGGCCGGAGGCCGCTTCTGTCTTGAGAGAATACTCCCACCGCCGGCGCGGGACCAGCGGGAGATGGGTAAGCGCTCACTTTGCGACAGCATCCGTTCAGGGCGAATGCTGCCATTGGCGCGTATGCCCTGCGGGACGGCTTCTTGAGGAGGTCTCGCGCATGAAAACCGATCGTCGTTTCCGTCAGGCCAACTTCGAAGCGCTCTGCTCCGTCGGGTTGGCCGTTTTGTATTTCGTCTGGTGGTACGCGTTCGCCTACGGCCTCGGGACGGGCGACCCGACGAAGTATCGTTTCGTCCTCGGCGTGCCGGAATGGTTCTTTTACAGTTCCGTGCTAGGCCCTGTCCTCTTCTGCCTGCTGGCGGCACTGATGGTCCGTTTCCTGTTCAGGCGCGTCTCCCTTGAGCCGCACGAGAGGGAGGAAAATGAGCATGACGTTTAACCTGCCGCTTTGTCTTCCCGTGTTCTTCTACCTGGCGGGCGTCTACCTGCTTGCTGTGTGGTGCGGCCGCCGGACGCGCCGGAACGGGGATTTCCTGAGCGAATACTTCATCGGCGGGAGAGCCATGGGCGGTTTCGTCCTGGCGATGACGCTCGTGGCGACGTACACTTCGGCGTCAAGCTTTATCGGCGGACCGGGCGTCGCCTACAAGACGGGGCTGGGCTGGGTACTCCTGGCGGTGATCCAAGTGCCGACGGCGTGGCTGACGCTCGGCGTGCTGGGCAAGAAGTTCGCCATCGTCGCGCGTCGCATCGGGGCCATCACCGTCAACGATTTCCTGCGCGAGCGCTATCGCAGCCCGTTTGTGGTGGTCGTCGCATCGGTTTGCCTGCTGCTGTTTTTCCTCTCGGCGATGACGGCGCAGTTCATCGGCGGGGCGCGTCTCTTTGAGACGATCACCGGCCTGCCGTATTTCTGGGGGTTGAGTCTCTTCGCGGGCACGGTCGTGCTCTACACGACTGTGGGCGGCTTTCGCGCCGTGGTGCTCACGGACGCGCTTCAAGGCGTCGTCATGGTGCTGGGCACGGCGGCGATGATCTGGGGCGTGAGCCGCGCCGGCGGCGGCATGAAAACCGTGATGGACACCTTGGCGTCGACGGACCCTGCGCTTCTGTCGCCGTTCGGCCCGGGAGGTTTTGTCGCCAAACCGTTCATCCTCTCGTTCTGGGTGCTGGTCTGTTTCGGGACGATCGGCTTGCCGCACACGGCCGTGCGCTGCATGGCTTATCGAGATTCGCGTTCCATGCACTCGGCCATCGTCATCGGCACATTCGTCGTCAGTTTTATCATGCTGGGGATGCACTTCTGCGGCGCAATCGGCAGCGCGGTTCTGCCGGAGCTGAAAACGCCCGACTCGATTATGCCGCAGATGGCTGTGAAACTGCTCCCGCCTTTCGTCGCCGGCGTGTTCCTCGCGGGGCCGCTCGCCGGCGTCATGTCGACGATCGACTCCCAGCTGATTCAGATGTCGTCGACGATCGTCAAGGATCTGTACATCAACTACGTCAACCCGAAGGCAGCCCTCGACGAAGCGAAGGTCAAACGCCTCAGTCTGTGCGGCACGGCGCTGCTCGGCGCCATCGTTTTTGTCGCCGCAGTGCGTCCGCCCGACCTGATCGTATGGCTTAACATCTTTGCTTTCGGCGGCATGGAAGCGGCGTTCCTCTGGCCGCTGGTGCTCGGACTCTACTGGAAACGCGCCAACGCGGCGGGCGCGCTCGCGTCGTCGGTGTGCGGCACTGCCTGTTATTTCGTCATGGGCGTGACGTTCAAAAACTTCTATGGCATGAACGTGATCATTCCCAGTCTTGCCGTCGGCCTGGCGGCGTTCGCCGCGGTCTCCGTTCTGACGCCGCCGCCCGGAGACGACGTGCTTGAAACGTTCTGGGGCGAGTAAGCAGAGCAATTTTTCAACCTCCGCCTCGACCGGAAAAAGACCAAAATCGAGGCTGAAAATTGCGTTCCCGCCGTACAACGCGAAACGGCGGGAACGTTTTTAACACGCTCGGCACGATGTCTCGTTTGTGATGTCTCGTTTCTACTTACGAGAACATAGCGCGGTTCCCCGATCACAGCCGAAAAGAGAAGATATATAGATTTTAAATAATAAAAAACGCCCCGCGGCGAAAAACGCGGGGCGTCTGTATACAGCATGTGAAGCGTGAAAGAAATTACTTGATGTTCTTGTACTTCTCGGGGATAGGAAGTTCGGTGTTGCCGAGGTATCCCTTGCCGAAAACATAGGTGTCCTGATAGACCATCAGATGGTTTTTCTTCTCAAGTCCAGTGCCCACGTCGAGGTAATAGCCGCCGTTCCACTTCGCGCCGGGCGTGTTGTCTGTCAAAATGACGAACAGATCCTCGGGGGCCATGCGGCGGCGGAAACTCCGCGGCGTGACGCCGTTCTCCACGCACCTTTTGCCGTACTCGGCCAGGCCGACAACACAGGTAAAACCGGAGGAATACGCCCAGGTGCCAAGGCGGTTCGCGCCGCCGCTCTTGATCACTTCGGCTTCTACCGCCTTGAGGATGGCGGGAAAGTCGCCGGCCACGCCGGAAAGGTCAAGCCCAAGGGCGCCGGGGTAGCCCATCAGCGGAGAGGGAACGTCGGCTTCGACGAAGATGCCGCCAAGCGCGGCGATCTGCTTGATGAGCGGTTCGGTGTGGGCATCGTTGGTGCAGAAGAAAGCGGTGTTCTTGCCATAGCGGTCAAGCCACTGAGGCACGTGCTCGAGGATGAACTGCTGCGCGCCGGCCACGCCGACGTCGCTCATGGGATCGGGCGCGGTCTCCATGTGGAATTCGATGCCCATGTCCTCGCAGGCGGCCTTCATGATGTTGGCACGTCTGAGCATCAGTTCGGAGCTCAGGTGACGGGGGAAAGAGATGTGCACGAAGTCAGTCGCCCCCAGCTTCTTGGCTCCGGCGATGATCAGGTAGCCGCGCGTGATCGAGTCGACGTTCGTGACAAGATCGGCCGCGCTTTCAATGACAAGGGGATCTTCCTGGGCCTGTCCCGCGAACAGCAGGATGTCGGGGCGCTTTTCGCGGATACGGCGGAACGCCTCGGTCGTGCCGGGCACGGCTGTCAGAACGACGACGACTTTCATCAGAGGATCGTCGGCGAACGAAGAAATCTGGCTGATCGTCGTCTCCATCTCGGTCATGAAGTTGTCGGGGACGGTAACGTGCTTGATGTACCCGCCGTTGGCGACGTCACCGTAACGACGGATCAGCTCTTCCGCACCGCGAAGGTTGTCCTCGGCCTGCGAGACCGTCTCGGTGCAGACGCCGATGTGGAACGGCGCGTCGGCGAAAGCGGCCCCCGCGACACAGACAAGGGCGGCCGCGAGCAGGGCCGTGATGAACTTACGCATGTGAAATCCCTCCTGAAAATTTGGAACAAGATAATCCCGCGCACACGGGAGCGGTTCACCGAAAGATACGACGGCCACGGCCGCCGCGGGCAATGCTTAACACCTATCGGGGAACGGCTTGTGAAATCCCGATATTTTTGCAGCACTTTATTATATTATAACCGAAAACACGATAAAAAGCAAACGGGAGAGCGCGGGAAAATTTCTCCGCCGCTCCCCCGTTTCTGACGGGAAAGACGTCAGGCCTTGATGCCTTCCGTCTCGGCCTTGAGCTCCACGATCGCGGCGGCGATGCGCTTAATGCCCTCCTCGATCGTCTCGGGGTTGCAGTACGTGTAGTTCAGGCGCGCATTATGGATGCAGGCGCCCGGCTCCACCTCAAAAGCCGACCCCTGGATGAAGGCAACTTTTTTATCAAGAGCGCGGCGCATCAGGACATCGGTGTTGACGCCGGGAACGTTGATCCAGTAGAAGAAACCGCCCTGCGGCTTGACCCACGTCACGCCGAGGGGAGCGAGATGGCGGTTCATGCTCTCTTCCATGAAGTCGCGACGTTTGCGGTAGTCGTTGATGATGACGGGCAGATGTTTGGTGAGGTAGCCCTTCGAGCAATATTCGGCCACGAGCGCCTGATCGACGGAGCTTGAGCACAGGTCGGTACTCTGCTTGAAGACGTTCATCGTGCGGATGATCTCATGCTTGCCGATCACCCACCCCGTACGTGTGCCGGGGGCGAGAATCTTGGAGAACGATCCCGCGTAGAGCGTGTTGCCGGCCTTGTCGAACGAGAAGATCGAAGGCAGGTGCTCGCCCTCATAGCGGACGTATCCGTAAGGATCGTCCTCAAAGATGCCGAGATTGTACTCAGCGGCGATCGCGGTCAGTTTTTTGCGGCGCTCGACGCACATCGTCATGCCGCCGGGATTCTGAAAGTTGGCGATGGTATAGACAAACTTTACCTTCTTATTCTCCGCTCTCAACGACTCGACCAGAGCGGGAATGCGGTCGACGAGCATTCCGTCCGCGTCGCAGGGAATGCCGCGGCATACGCCGCCGTGGTTGGTGAAAACGTTGATGGCAGCCATATAAGAAGGGTCTTCCGTGATAACGATGTCGCCGGGATCAAGCAGAGACCAGGAGAACAGATCGAGAGCCTGCTGCGAGCCCGTGGTCAGCATGATCTCGTCAAGCCCCACTTTGCGACCGAGTCGCTCCTCCATAAAGTCGATCAGACACTCGCGCAGCAGATTGTTGCCGTCGGTCGTGCCGTACTGGAGCAGATCCGTGCCGTGATCCTTGAGCAGGTGCGCGCCCTCGTAAAACTCGTCGACGGGGAACACCTCGGCCGCCGGCATTCCGCCGGCAAACGAGATCATACCCGGCTGCTTGACGACGGCGAGGATCTCACGGACCGGCGAAGGACGACAGTGCGTGGCAGTGTAGCTGAAATTATTGTCCCAATTGCTCATTTTAAAACGCCTCCTGAAAAGTTCGCTCCCATGCCTGCGGCGCGGGAGCCGAAGTTCGATTTGCGCTCAGTGTTCGAGATCGGTTGTCTCGAAGCCGTATGCTCAAATGAGTCCTTGTATTATACAAAATTTCTGCGCGATTGTACAACTAAGCCTGTGAAAGAGTTTTCTGAAAATTAAAGGCCGATTTGCGCGTTCGCGCCGCGGCCTAAAAACAGCTTGACAGGTTCATTTCCGCATTTATAATTAACGCCGGTTTCAAAGCGTTGTGCGCGCGAAGTGGTATGACGGAAACAGGAAGGAGATACCGACAATGCAACAGGGAATGTGGAAAGGCCGTTTTCGGCAGGATATGAACGCCAAGGTGCTCGCGTATTCGCAGTCGCTTGACCTCGACTGGCGGCTCCTGCCGTGGGACGTGGAGGGGAGCAAGGTGCACGCGCGCCAGCTGGCCCGCATCGGTGTGCTCACCGCCGAGGAGGCGGAGAAACTGTGCGCCGGGCTGGATCAGATCGTCGAAGAATACAAAAGCGGAGCTCTCAAAGGCAAAGAGGAACTTGAGGACGTCCACATGAACGTCGAATCGCGTCTGACAGAGATCGTCGGTCCGCTCGGCGGGAAGCTGCACACCGGCAGGAGCCGAAACGATCAGGTGGCGACGACGTTGCGGCTCTACCTGCGCGACGTGGCGAAAGACCTGGAAAAGGGCCTGCGCGATCTGCTCGACGCCCTACTTAACCGCGCGGAAGCGCACAAAAACGTCGTCGTCCCAGGCTATACGCACCTCCAGCAGGCCCAGCCCGTGTCCATGGGGCACTACTGGATGGCATACGCGCAGGCGTTCATGAAAGACCTGCGCCGTCTCCGCTTTGCCGCCGAGTCGCTCGACGAGTGTCCTCTGGGGGCCGGCGCCCTAGCCGGTTCGACGCTGCCGCTTGACCGCGTGTGGACCGCCGCCGAACTGGGGTTCTCGCGCCCCACGGAGAACAGCATGGAATCCGTCGCATCGCGCGATCATTTTCTCGACCTCCTCTATTTCTGTGCGCTCTTCGGGGTACACTGCAGCCGTCTCAGCGAGGACCTGATCATCTTTTTTACGAGCGAATTTGGCTGGCTCAAGCTGCCCGACGCTTTCTGTACAGGGTCGAGCATCATGCCGCAGAAGAAAAATCCCGACGTGCTCGAGCTGACGCGGGGCCGTTCTGGAGGGTTGATCGGGCACCTTGTCGATCTGCTTGTGCTCATGAAGGGTCTCCCCATGACCTACGATCGCGACCTGCAGGAGGACAAGCGCGGCCTGTTCGCCGCGATCGACTCCGTGGAACTGATCATGCTCGTGCTTCCCGACCTGATCCGCAGCGTCGAAATCGACGAGAAGCGGGCGGCACACGGTTTTGCCGACGGTCTGGCGCTCGCGACCGACATCGCCGATATGCTCGTGCGCAAAGGTATGCCGTTCCGCGAGGCGCATCGCCGAGTCGGTGAGCTTGTCGCCGCGTGCGTGGAGCGCGGAGTGCCCCTCAACGGGATCGACGCAGCGACGCAGCGTACATTCCTGCCCGAGCTGGACGGTACCGATCTGAGGGCGGAACTGACGCCCCGCGCCGCCGTCGAGCGCCGCGCCACCTACGGCGGCACGGCCTTTTCGGAGGTCGAGCGTCAGATCGCCGACGTCAAAGCGCGGTTGGCTGAGTAAAACTTTCGCTCGCGGCATCGAAAACTCACGGCTCCGCGAGTGAGACGCGAAGAAACGCTTGGAAACGGTTTGCGCATAAAATCGGGCGATCCTTCGCGCAGGACGGCGAAAATTGAGTTAGACACCGGTATGACGGCGGAATTCTTTAACGTTTTTGCGCGCAAAAGCAAGCGTATCCGTGCATAAGAACGGAGTTTTTTTTACAGCATAATAGAGATAAACTTCCGTGTACTGTTTTTTTTCGGTGTATTTTTTCAACGCGCGTTTTTATTTTGAGAGTTTTATGCTAAAATCAGTGTGTGGGATCTTGTAAACGCGCGCTCTTTTGTGAATTGAGGTACAAAGAGTGATCCCGCCGTGGGTTGAACAAAGGGGGACGTACGTCGCCCGCGTTTTCCGGCGACGCGCTTTTTGAGCGCGTCGAAAATTTACAAGGGGGAGTTTCTACATGGCAAAGCATTGGAAGACTATGGACGGCAATATGGCCGCCGCGCACGTCAGCTATGCGTTTACCGAAGTGGCCGCGATCTACCCGATCACGCCTTCTTCGCCCATGGCTGAGGACTGCGACGAATGGGCGGCTCAGGGCCGCAAGAACATCTTCGGCCGCGTGGTCGAGATAACGGAAATGCAGGCCGAGAGCGGCGCGGCGGGCGCCGTTCACGGCGCGTTGAGCGCCGGTTCGCTGACGACGACCTTCACGGCGTCGCAGGGCCTGCTGCTGATGATCCCCAATATGTACAAGATCGCCGGCGAGCGCCTGCCCGCCGTGTTCGACGTCAGCGCCCGCGCGCTTGCCACGCACGCGCTGTCGATCTTCGGCGACCATTCCGACGTGATGGCCTGCCGCGGCACGGGCTTTGCCATGCTGGCGTCCTCCAGCGTTCAGGAGACGATGGACATGACGGCCGTGGCGCACCTTTCCGCGATCAAGGGCCGCATCCCGTTCCTCAACTTCTTCGACGGCTTCCGCACGTCGCATGAAGTCCAGAAGATCGAGACGCTCGAGTACGACGATCTGGCCAAGCTGGTGGACTACGACGCCATCGCCGAGTTCAAGGCCGATTCTCTCAACCCCGAGCACCCCTACATCAAGGGCACGGCCGAGAACCCCGACATCTTCTTCCAGGCGCGCGAGTCCTGCAACCCGTTCTACGACGAGTTGCCGGAGATCGTCGTCAAGTACATGGACGACATCACCAAGCTGACCGGCCGCGAGTACCACCCGTTCAACTACTACGGCGATCCCGAGGCCGATCGCGTCATCGTCTGCATGGGTTCCGCCTGTCAGGCGGGCGAGGAGACCGTCGATTACCTGCGCGCGCGCGGCGAGAAGGTCGGCCTGATCATCGTCCACCTGTACCGCCCCTTCAGCCCCAAGTACTTCTTCAGCGTCCTGCCCGCGACCGTCAAGAAGATCGCCGTGCTCGACCGCGACAAGGAGCCCGGCGCTCTCGGCGAGCCGCTGTATCAGGACGTCTGCGCCCTGTTCGAGGAATACGCCGCGGCCGATCGTCCCGTGATCGTGGCCGGCCGCTACGGCCTCGGCTCGAAAGACACGACGCCCACGCAGTTCAAGGCCGTGTACGACAACCTCAAGAAATATAAGCCCGTCAACCACTTCACGATCGGCATCGTTGACGACGTTACGTTCCACTCGCTTCCTCTGGGCGAGACGATCAACGCCGCTCCCGAAGGCACGATCCGTTGCAAGTTCTGGGGTCTCGGCTCCGACGGCACCGTCGGCGCGAACAAGAACGCCATCAAGATCATCGGCGACCACACCGACAAGTACGCGCAGGGCTATTTCTCCTACGACTCGAAGAAGTCGGGCGGCATCACGGTGTCGCACCTTCGTTTCGGCGACAAGCCCATCAAGTCCACCTACCTCATCCAGACGGCCGACTTCGTGGCCTGCCACAAGCAGGAGTATCTGCGCCAGTACGACGTGCTGGCCGGCCTGAAGAAGGGCGGCAACTTCCTGCTCAACACCCAGTGGACGGACATCGAGTCGCTCGAGGCCAACCTGCCCGCCAAGGTGAAGCGCTATCTCGCCCGGAAGGAAATCAACTTCTACGTCATCGACGGCACCGACATCGCGCATAAGATCGGGCTGGGCAACCGCACCAACATGGTCATGATGTCGGCGTTCTTCAAGCTGAGCAACGTCATCCCGATGGAAGACGCCGTCAAGTACATGAAGGACGCCATCCAGCACTCCTACGGCCGCAAGGGCGAGGACATCGTCAACATGAACAACGCGGCCGTCGATCAGGGCTACGGCGCGCTGAAGAAGATCGAGATCCCCGCCGCCTGGGCCGACGCCGTAGACGCGCCCAACGCCGCCGCGGCCGGCTGCTGCGAGGAGCGCCCCGACTTCATCAAGAACATCGTCGATCCGATCAACGCACAGGAGGGCGACAAACTGCCCGTCAGCGCGTTCGTCGGCATCGAGGACGGCCGTTTCCCCAACGGCACTTCGGCCTACGAGAAGCGCGGCGTGGCCGTGTACGTCCCCGAGTGGAACGCGGCCAAGTGCATCCAGTGCAACCAGTGCGCGATGGTGTGCCCCCACGCCACGATCCGCCCGATCGTCCTCGACGAGAAGGAAGCCGCGGCCGCGCCGGAAGGCTTTGCGACGCAAGATGTGAAGGCCCCCAAGGAGTTCGCTGGCATGAAGTTCCGTATGCAGGTCAGTCCGCTTGACTGCCTTGGCTGCGGCAACTGCGCCGACATCTGCCCCGTGAAGGCTCTCGAGATGAAGCCGCTCGCCTCGCAGATGGATCAGGCCGGCAACTGGCACTACGGCGTCGATCACGTGACCGACAAGTCGCATCTGCTGCCGACCACGCACAACATGAAGAACAGCCAGTTCGCGATGCCCTACTTCGAGTTCTCGGGCGCGTGCGCCGGTTGCGGCGAGACGCCCTACGCCAAGCTGGTGACCCAGCTCTTCGGCGACAGGATGATGATCGCCAACGCCACGGGTTGCTCGTCGATCTGGGGCGCTTCGGCTCCGTCGATCCCCTACACGACGAACGCGCTCGGACAGGGGCCCGCGTGGGGCAACTCGCTGTTCGAGGACAACGCCGAGTACGGCATGGGCATGGCCATGTCCGTCAAGAACAGCCGCAACGACCTGATCGCCAACGTCGAGGCCCTGCTTGCCAGCGACAAACTGCCCGAAGAAGTCCGCGCCGCCCTCAAGGGCTGGTACGACGTGCGCGACGACGCCAAGGGCAGCAAGGAAGCGGCCGAGGCCGTGTACGAGATCTGCGACGCCGATCTCGGCGACGAAGAACTGAACGCCAAGCTTGCCCGCGTGAGCGATCTGAGCGACTTCCTCGTCAAGAAGTCGATATGGATCTTCGGCGGCGACGGCTGGGCCTACGACATCGGTTTCGGCGGCCTGGATCACGTCCTCGCCAGCGGCGAGAACGTCAACGTGCTCGTCTTCGACACCGAAGTGTACTCCAACACCGGCGGCCAGTCGTCCAAATCGACGCCCACCTCGGCGGTCGCCAAGTTCGCCGCGTCCGGCAAGAAGGTCGCCAAGAAGGATCTCGGCCGCATCGCGATGACCTACGGCTACGTCTACGTGGCCCAGTGCGCCATGGGCGCCGACAAGAACCAGCTCGTCAAGGTTCTGTCGGAGGCCGAGGCGTATAACGGCCCGTCGCTGATCATCTGCTACGCGCCCTGCATTAACCACGGTCTCAGGGCCGGCATGGGCAAGAGCCAGGCCCAGGAGAAGAAGGCCGTCGAGGCCGGCTACTGGCACCTGTACCACTACAACCCCGAACTTGAGGCGCAGGGCAAGAACCCCTTCGTGCTCGACTCCAAGGA
>CAZFNC010000058.1:0-10577 GCA_964520485.1 uncultured Synergistaceae bacterium
CCATCAAGTCGACCGACAGGGCCGGCGCCCAGGCCAAGCTCGACGAACGCCGCGCCGAGGTCACGGGCGCGCTGGGCTTGTAACCGCCCCTACGCGGAGATATTCCCAAAGAAACTTCTTTCAATATGCGCCGAAAAATCTTCCTGTTTTTCGTGCTGTTCCTGCTCGTTGCTCAAGCCGCTCACGCGAGATCGTATATGGCCATGCTGTGCGAAAGCTGCTCGTTCAGCGGCCGAGGCGACTGCATCATTTGCGGACGTTCCACGTTCGGCCGTGGCGTCCCCGCGAGGCTGTGCGGCAACTGCGGCTTCGGAAGCCGTCACAACGACTGCGTCAAATGCGGACGCTCCACATTCGGTAGAGGTTCCGCCGCGATGCTGTGCAGCAGTTGTTCGTTCGGCGAGCGAAAAAAACATTGCCTCAAGTGCGGATCTTATCTCTTTGACTAAGCCGGAACGCTCGGACAGTGATAAAACTTTTGCGTCGTGTTCATGCGGCTTAGCGTCTGTAAGTTGTTCATGCAAAAAATCAAGCGGTCGTCGCTTCACGTTTCATACGCAAAGCGACGCCCGCTTTCTTGTGACAGAAGGCGGTCGTTCCCTTATAAACCTTGGAACGTCAGCCTTCATGCTTTCCGTTTTTTCCCTCGTCACCGTCAGTACCTGAGCCCGTAGACGGGATGATAGAGCCTTTCGTCGCGCAGACATTCGCTCTGTTCGGCGAGTGCTTTCATGGCGGCGTCCCCCAGATCCAATGAGAGACGGGAAGTCAGGATATGGATCAGAAACAACGCTCCGATCAGACTGCTGCCAAACGTAGGGCTGTTGTCGCTGACGAAAAACGACAGCGTTGAACTGCCGCAGATGGGCGCGGCTGGACTGTCCGTGATTGTGACGATCGACGCCCCCCGACCGTAAGCCCTGCGCACCGCCTCCGTCAGAAGAACGGAATAGCTGGGCAGATCGATGGCCACGATAAGATCGTTCTTGCGAATACAGCGGGACTGTTCAATGAGCGTCAGACACCCCGAACCGGGGTACATCTGATGCGCGCGCAGCCCCAGCTCGCGAAAGCGGCTATGCAAACACTCAGCCATCATACCTGAAATGCTCCAGCCGGCGCAGTAGATGTTGTCCGCGTTTTTGACGATCGAGCAGAACGATTGCACGTCCTCGCCTCGGAGCCGTTCCCATGTGTCCTCTATGTTGGCGTGCTCCATCTGACGGATCCGCTCCGAAAGGTCGCCGTCCTCACTCATGGCTCGCGCCAGCATCGCCGCCGGATTAACCTGCTCCAACACAGATTCCTTGAGAGCGCTTTTCAACTCGGCGTATCCCGCGAAGCCGAGTATGCGCGCCACGCGCACCAGCTGCGCCTTGCTCACGCCCAGCTGATCCGCCACGTCGCCTATTGAGACAAACGCGGCTTCGCGCATATGTGTCAGCAGATACTCCACAACGCGGCGCGTCTTTGACGGCATGGATTCCAGATTGTTTCGCAACAGTTCCTGCAATTTATTCGCTTCCACCTCAAAACACCTCGTCGCTCTGAAATAAACTTTTGTACAATATCATTTTACAAAAATAATTCCGCTTCGTCAACAGCGAAACGGAATTTAGAACTTTCGAAACAGAGCTGCCGACAAAACGCGTCGCGGCCGCAATGGGACGCCGCGTTCTGTCCAGGAACTTTTTCACAGAACGAACTAATCTTTCATTCGAAACCGTGCACGGCAACGTCCCGGGCGATCCTCGTGTCCAAGCGGCTTTAAAACGAATCGTCGCCGGCGTTTTCCCATTCGTCCATCAGCACAGCCCACGCAAACTGATCGGCCTGGTACTCAAAGCCGTTCATGTTGGCCAGCGTCTGGGACCAGAAGTAACACCCCCGGCTGTCGTGCAACAGGTGATGGATCTCGTGAAAGAGAGCGAAACGCTGCCAGAAAGGAGAAAGAAGGCGATTGATGTGAATCCGACAGCGTTTCAGCTCCCTGCTTGTAAATGTAAAACCCCATATTTCTGGACCCATGGCGACTCGCTTGATCTCAGCCTCAAGCCCTGTGCGTTCTTCAAGCAAAACGAGCGCGTCAAATTCGTCAAGACCCTGCCAAGCCACGGCCTCTCGGCATATCGACGGCTCGATATATTCCGGCGGAACGGGAAAATCAAATTCCTCGTCAGCGTCTGGCGCCCTTTTTCGCACGTTTGATCTCTCCGTCCCAGTCCGTCAGGGCCGCTTCGATGAGATGGTGAACCATCAGCATATCCCTTTCGGTCAGCTTATGGCCGCGGTACCAGATCTCCATCGGCTCCTGCCCCGCAAAAAGTTCCTCAAGCTGGAGACGGCCGCCCGCATCGCGGGGAAACTCCTCGAGAAGGTCGGAAGTCTCAACGTCCAGCTGCTCTGAAAGACGGCGCAGCAGCTTCATCGACGGGCTGCGGCGGTTGCTTTCGAGCGCCTGAATGTAGATCCTGCTCACCTGTGTCGCGTCGGCCAGCTGCTGCTGGGTCATCTTGCGCGCCTTGCGCAGAGTACGGATACGTAGACCTAATGTCATGTGGGAACCTCCTAAAAATTTAAGCTTACGACAACTATACTACAATTATTTTCTGTTGACAAGTACCTGCTTTCATAAAACTGTTGTATAATCTTAAAGAATCATTTTTTCGCGGCATGGGAGATGATCATCATGGATTTTAAAGAGTTGGAAACGTTCGTTTGCATCGTCGAAAAGGGAAGCATCTCAGCGGCGGCGGCCGCGATGGGTATCTCGCAGCCGGCCGTGAGCAAGCGCGTGAACAGAGTGGAATCGGAGATGGGCGCGCCGATGTTCGTCAACGGCCACAAACACTGCACGCTTACCCCCGAAGGCGCCGTGCTCTACAAGGCGGCGCTTAAAATGCTGGACACGCGCAAAAAGGCAAAAGTGCAGATCGCCGAGATATCACAGGAGCTCTTCGGCACCGTGAGGGTCAGCGCGGGATCGATCCCAGGGGATTACATTCTCCCCGCGCTGCTGGTTGAGTTCTCACAGACACATCCAGGCGTGAACGTACAGCTTTTACACGGCAATTCTCAGTCGGCGCTTGAAAATCTTTCGTCTAAAAAGGCGGACCTCGCCGTCATCGGATCGGAAAAGGTCCTGCCCGTTTTCACCAGCCAGCCGTTTTTTCACGACGAACTGATGTTGATCGTCGGACGATCGCACCCTCTTGCCTCACGGCAGTTTGTAGCCATGGAAGAAGCGGCCTCGCTCAAGCTCGTAGGACGCTCCCCCGGGTCGGGCACGCAGCAAGCGTGGGAACGCGCGCTCAAAAGCCGCACCGGCATGACAAAAGAGCCCGAACTGCAGTTCGGACACACGATGGGCGTCGTCAACGCGGTCGCCGCGGGCGCCGAAGCGGGCATCGTCTCATCGTATGCCGCCCGTACGTCCTCCGCCGTCGTCGCTCTGCATTTTCGCCCCGCCGTGTACCGCTCCTTCCACCTCGTCTACGGCCTGTGTAAGACGAAAGCGGTGGAAGCGCTGCTTTCTTTCCTCTCCCAGAAAGCGGAAGATCGCATCGACACCGCTCCCGGATCACGATAACAAACGGTTCCGACGGCGAAGACACTCGCGGCCGGAACCGTTTTTTCGGTATTTGTTTCAGCGATCGAGCAGATAATTTTGCAGATCCTCGCCTTTCAGTCCCGCCCCGATGCCGACGGCCAGCTTGAGACGTGCCTGTTCTCCCGTCAGGAAACCGCCGCTCATGATGCCGAACTCGCTCATCCTTGAAAAGGCCCCCTCAAACGACTCCGAGGTGAAGACGCAGCCCTGCGGACAGCGAGACACAACAACGACGGGAATGCCGTCCCGCACCAGCGCCTTCAGGTACGGCGTCCAGGCGGGATAAACGTTGCCGCCGCCGAAGCCCGCGACCACGAGACCGTCGATGCGTTTTTTATCATCCTCCGTCAGCAGTTGAAGAAACCGCTCTCCCCCGCCCAACGTAGCGTAAAGCAGCTCGACGCTGCGGGCAGGCGTGAAAGGCACGTCAAAAACGCGGCTGCGCTTGGGAGCCTGCCAAAGGAAGACCTTTTCGCCCACAACGCTGCCGAGCGCTCCGCGAAACGTGCCGCCAAACCCGCACCGGCCGTAATTGGCGTTTTCAACGATGTCGGAAGCGGCAAACAGCTGTCCGCCCGCGCAGACAAGCGCACCCTGGCCCCACGTCTCGCGGGCCTGAGCAGCATAAAGCGCCTCGCAAAGCACGATGACCGCGTCACTGCCGGGCACATCGGGCGGCGTATGCGACGCGGCGAAAATAAGAGGCTGCGGATAAACCCAGAGCAGGTCTGCCAGATAGGCCATCTCCTCCACAGCGTCGGTCCCGCAGGCGACAACCACTGCGTGAGTTCCCCCGACAACGCGCTGGCTGAGCAGATCGACAAGATCCGCCGTCATGCGCACGGAATAATGGCTACACGGTTGGTGGCTCCAGTCGACAATCGTCACGGCTTCGGAGATCGCGGGAGGAAGCCATGAACGAACAAGCTGCTCGTCGAATTCCGCCTGCACCGAAGTCGTCGTTCCGTTGCGCGTCATCGTCAGCTCACCGCCGGCGATGACAAGCGTCATGTTCTGCGTAGACATAATTCAGCACCCCCGTGATTCTCCGAGAAGAATCGCGTACGATTTACTCCTAAATGACGTCACGGACATTCGGGGGACCTGCGACCGCCGAAAGTCCCCCGTCTTTTGCCGCGAGCGCGGAAATGTCGCACTCTCTCGACTCGTACACCGCGTTTAGCAATTTTCCCCGCCCGCCAGCCGTACCGCTGAAAAATGTCCGCGTCTATCTCTTTCAGACGGCTTACGAGCACATGAAACAAAAGAGCGACAGCGCAAAACGCATCTCCGTCCTCCTTCAGATAAATTGCAATTATTGTAACACAGCAGAGCAAAAAAAACAAACGCGACCTCTCGCGTAATCCTTTGAAAAAACTTTCCTTATTCGGACATCTGCCTTTTTCACCAAAAATAATTTTATAATCTATATAAACAACGCTTTTATCCACATTCGCGCGCCTTCCATCTTCTTCCATGTTGGTCGGAATGCAGCGGAATGGGAGTGCCGTTTTGCCGCGCCGTTCCTTCTTTCTTCGTCCAATCTATACGTCTTTCCCCGTCAAGCAAAAAAGCTTGACATACTCGAAAGAAGCGCGTATAATGCCTCTCGTTCCTGAAGGAGGGAAAGTCCATGATAGAAGACGGACCGTTAGAGCGGAGACTCCGCGTCTCCCGCCTTTACGATCTGTATGGTCCTCTCCTGACGGAACGCCAGCGCCGCGTTTACGAACTGCACGAACATGACGACCTGTCCCTTTCAGAGATATCCGACGAGCTTTCTATCAGTCGTCAGGGTGTATCCGACCAACTTTCGCGCGCGCGCGAGCGCCTGGAGGAGATCGAAAGACTCCTCGGCGTGCAGGCCCGTCTGGAACTCATTGAACATGAAGCGGCGCTGATCACCCGAGGCGCGCGTCCTAAGGAGCACGCCGCCCGAATCCAAGCCGCGTGTCGCGGAAGGACGAAGAACGATGTTTGACACACTCAAGGAACGCCTGGAAGGAATTTTCAAGTCGCTTCGCGGCCGCGGCAAGCTGACCGAAGACGACGTGCAAATCGCCCTTCGTGAGATCCGCCGAGCCCTCCTCGAAGCCGACGTCAATTACAAAGTCGTCCGCGACCTTGTCGAAAAGATCCGTGTCCGCGCCGTCGGCACCGATGTCCTGAACTCCATCACACCGGCGCAGCAGGTCAGCGCCATCGTCTACGACGAGATCGCCCGCGTCATGGGAGAAGGTTCGCGCGGCATCGCCATCTCGCCCCAACCGCCGACGCTTGTGATGATGGTCGGACTTCAAGGCGGCGGCAAGACGACCAGCAGCGCCAAGCTCGCCCGCAAGCTGAAAGGCGCGCACAGACCCATGCTGGTCGCCTGCGACCTTCACCGTCCGGCCGCTGTGCAACAGCTTCAGGTGCTTGCCTCACAGGCGGGAGTCGCTTTCTTCGGCCCCGAGCAAGGAGAAAACGACATTGTCGCCCTCTCGCGCCGCGCACTCGACTACGCTTCTTCCCGCCTGATCGACGTCCTGATATTCGACACAGCGGGACGCCTAGCCATCGACGAGGAGATGATGTCCGAACTCGACCGCATGAAATCCGCGCTGAACCCCCATGAAATCCTGCTCGTCGTCGACGCCATGTCGGGACAGGAAGCTCTCAACGTCGCCGAAACGTTCAACGCTCGCCTGTCGGTGACAGGCATCGTCCTCAGCAAGCTCGACGGCGACGCGCGCGGCGGCGCCGCGCTCGCTGTCCTCGCAGCGACAGGCGTGCCGGTCAAGTTCGCGGGGGTCGGCGAGGGCATCGACGCCATCGAGCAGTTCGACCCCAGACGCATGGCGCAGAGGATCATGGGCATGGGCGACATGGCCGGTCTCGTCGAGAAGATCCGCGAAACGACCAGCGAGGCCGACGTGCGGAAGATGGCCGAGGGCATCAAAAAGGCCCGCTTCACAATGGACGATTTGCTGTCGCAGTTTGAACAGATTCAGAAGATGGGGCCGCTTGAAAAAGTCATCGACATGCTTCCCGGCGAGATCTCGAACAAAGTGCGCGACCTGCCGCCCGAAGCGCTTGACGCCAGGCGCCTTCTGCGCATGAAGGCAATCATCCAGTCGATGACAAAAGCCGAGCGGCGCGATCCTTCCATCATAAAGGGCAGCCGTCGTCGGCGCATCGCCGAAGGTTCGGGCACAACCGTGCAGTTAGTTAACCAACTCATCAAACAGCACGCCCAGATGAGCGAGATGTGGAAACACATGGGCAAAATGGGCCGGAAAAGAGGCATCCTCTCCGGCTTAGGAGGGATGTTCCGCCGTTGAAAAAGCGAAAATCCTTTCTCGCAGGATTTTTATGATAAGGTTCATTCGATTCAGGAGGTGCAGTACAAAAAATGGCAGTCAGAATTCGTCTTTCCCGTTACGGCCGTAAGAAGTTGCCTTTCTACCGCCTCGTCGTCGCCGATTCCCGCAGTCCTCGCGACGGCCGCTTCATCGAGGAGATCGGCACCTACGATCCGATGACGGAAGTCAAGGAGGACGGAATCAAGGTCAACGAGGAAGAGGCTCTCAAGTGGCTTCGCAACGGTGCTCTTCCGTCCGACACCGCGCGCGCCCTTCTCAAGAAGGCCGGCGTGTGGGCCAAGTTCACAGAAAAGGCAGAGTGATCTTTATGGACTATCAGGCTCTTGTCAAAACGATTGCGCTTTCGCTCGTCACGAATCCCGACGCCGTCCAAATCAGCGCCGAGAAAGACGGTGAAGGTGTGCTCCGCGTTCTGATCCACGTCGCCGAGGAAGACACCGGACGCGTTATCGGACGCCGCGGAGCAACTATCAACGCGATCCGCCAGATCGTTCGCGTCTCCTCCGTCAAGGGCGGAGACCGCGTCGAAGTGGACGTTGCCGAAACAGGCGAGAAACAGCCCTCGGCGGAGTAACCGTTTCCGATGTCCGCAGACGTGAGGGTGGTGATCGGCCGTGTCGTCGGTTGCCACGGCATCCGCGGCACCCTGAAAATCCTTCCGCTGACCGACTATCCCGAGCGTTTTCTCTCTATGGACGCGCTCGCGTTTTACAGGGACGGCGCGCCCGCGGGCAAATGGAACGTGCGCGAGATGCGCCGGCTCGAACAACGCGGCATCTACCTCGCCTCGTTAGAAGGCGTCGAAGATAACGACGCCGCGGAACGATTGCGCGGCTGCACGGTGGAAGTGCGGCCGGAGGAACGCGTGCCGCTGCCCGAAAACGAGTTCTGGGTCAGCGACCTGATCGGCCTTGAGGCCCACGGCGAAGATGGTGAACGTCTCGGTATCGTCAAGGACGTTGTCGAAAGCGGAGCTTCACAGCTCCTCGTCATCGCCGGAGAGGACGGACGGGAGCATTATATCCCCGCCGTCCCTGAGTTTTTCCTCGGAGCCTCGCCGGAGGAGGGACGGATCGCGCTCCGACTCATCGACGGGTTGTGGGAACTGTGAAAATCACCGTTCTGACTGCCTTTCCGGAATTTATCGACTCGTTCCTGTCCACCAGCATCGTCGGGCGGGCCGTCCGCCGACGCCTGATCGATGTCCGTGCTGTCGATCTGCGCGACTTTTCGCAGGGCGGTTATCGCCAAATTGACGACTACAGCTTCGGCGGTAAGGGCGGCATGACCCTCATGCCGGAGGTACTTGAACGCGCTTTGAACGCTGTAGAATCTGCCGGCGCAAAAGTCCTCTTTCCCACCCCCACAGGCGCCGTGCTCACGCAGGATCTCGTCGAAACCTTGGCCATGGAACGCGAACTGGTCATCATCTGCGGACATTACGAAGGTCTCGACGAACGTTTCGTGCGCGAGCGCGTCGACCTCGAGTATTCCATCGGAGACTACGTCCTCACCGGCGGCGAGATCCCCGCCATGACGCTTATTGATGCGCTTTCGCGCCTCGTCCCCGGCGTCGTGGGCAAGGAACTTTCCGTCACAGATGACTCGTTCTACAACGGTATGCTCGACACGCCGCACTACACGCGTCCCGCCATCTGGCACGGGCGGAAAGTGCCCGAAGTGCTCACATCGGGCAACGACGCGGAGATCGAGAAATACCGCAGACGCGTCGCCGCCGCCTTGACGGTCTCCCGCCGCCCCGACCTGCTCAGCCGAGCCGGCGTGTTGAATTACATGGCGGACGCGGTCTATCTCGGTTTCGTTATTCAAACCGCCGACGACGGCCTCGCGGAGGAGTTCGCGTGGCTTTCACAGACGGCGTCGGCTTACGGAGTCACCCGCGTGCTGGCGTCGCCGTGCAAATGCGGAAACTTTGACACCGTGAGGAGCAAGCTGAAAGCCGTTCCGCAGGTTAAATGCGTCCCATCTGTCCGCCGCATGACGGAATGGGCCGAAAGAAAAAAAGACAATCCCCTGCTGATCATCGCCGCCGAGCAGCAGCCGGGTATTCCTTGGCTGGAAGCGAAACGGCAGATGGTTGAGACGGACGGCCCCGTACTGATCCTGTTCGGCGCTCGACCTGCGCAGGGAAACGTCATCGCGATGCGGCCACAACAGACTACCGGTGGAGAACTGCCTCGCACCGCTCTGGTCGCGACAACTTTGGATCGTTTTTTCGGTTCACGATAATCTGCATTTCGCAGGGAGGTAAGCAACATGGATCCCAGAGTTCAACTCGTAGAGCAGAAATACAAGAAACCCGAAGGCGAAATCCCCGCCTTCCGCGCGGGTGACACCGTGCGCGTTTCCGTCAAGGTCAAGGAAGGCGCCCACGAGCGTCTTCAGGCATTTGAGGGCGTCGTCATCGCCCGTAAGCACGGCGGCCTCAGCGAAACCTATACTGTCCGCAAGATCAGCAACGGCGTAGGCGTCGAACGCATCTTTCCGCTCCACTGCCCCAGCGTCGCCAAGGTCGAAGTCAAGCGGCTCGGCCGCGTCCGCCGCGCCAAGCTGTACTATCTGCGCAAGCTCAGCGGCAAGAGCGCCCGTATCCCGGAGCGCCGCGCCTGACCTTACTCGCGCGGCAACGAAAAAAATGCGACGTCCACTGCGGGCGCCGCAATTTTTTCGTAAGAAACCTGCGCCGCGCGGCAGAGATTTCCCCGCGAAACCGTTTTGCGCCGAAACTGAGAAACAGTCGGAATGTACTTTTCCGGCGTTGTTTTAACAACGTCGGCTCCGCGCGTGAAACCGTATAATCGTCGGTGAAACGGCTCCCTCGTACAGGCTTTCTCGCCATACGGCACACGGACGGAGCGCTAACAACCTCAGACCGTCGTTTCTCTGACTCAGGAGGCGCATCCTCATGAAAGAACGCACAGGACTCGTCTTTTCGATCGCGAGCGAGAACCGCCCTGTTCCCGGGTGTACAGTCTCCAGAAAGATATGGTCCGCAGGCGGAGAATACATCTGCTGCTTTTCATTGGCGGAAAGCACGGATATCAGCCCCGAACTCTATGACTATCACAAGCTGCTGATCGCCGCAGATGGCGAACTTAAAGTCAGGATACCAGCGCTTGAGATCTCGGCGAATATGCACGCTGGGGACTGTCTCTTCACGCCCGTCGGTACGCCCGTAGGCATAAGGACTCAGCGAGGAGCGGTCTACACGGAAATTTCCTTTGGGAGGCAGATAAAGATGAACAGCGCGCTCAAACCGGGCGAAATTTTTTCGCTCGCCGACCTCGTCCCCTATCAGGAAGGTCGGATCGTCAACATGGACCTTTCTCACAGCGAGAAAATAAAGTTCGCCTTGATGGCATTCGACGAAGGAACGGGCCTTGAGGAACACGCGGCCCCCGGCGAGGCATTGATCTTTGCCCTTGAAGGAAAAGGTTTGATCGGTTACGAAGGTCAGGCTCACCCGATCAAGGCAGGAGAAAACTTCATATTCGCCGCCGGCGGAAAACACTGGGTCAAAGCCGACGGCAAATTCAAGATGGCGCTGCTCCTGCACCTTGAATAAGCTATCTCCGACGGAA
>CAZFNC010000059.1:0-10492 GCA_964520485.1 uncultured Synergistaceae bacterium
GGCTTCCTGCATGTGGTAGCCGGAGATGGAGATGCAGTTGAACTTGGGCATGTTGTGCGAGGTGAAAGCGAAGATGTCGCCGATGATGCGCATCGAGGCCGCGGGCGGGTAGATATACGTGTTGCGCACCATGAACTCCTTGAGGATGTCGTTCTGGATAGTGCCGCTCAGCGCCTTCATGTCGACGCCCTGTTCCTGCGCGGCCACGATATAGAAAGCCATGACTGGCAGGACGGCCCCGTTCATCGTCATGGAAACGGACATCTGCCCCAGCGGGATGCCGGAGAAGAGAATCTCCATGTCGAGGATGGAGTCGACGGCCACGCCCGCCTTGCCGACGTCGCCGACCACGCGGGGGTGGTCGCTGTCGTAGCCGCGGTGCGTGGCGAGGTCAAAGGCGATGGAAAGCCCCTTCTGACCGGCGGCCAGGTTGCGGCGGTAGAACGCGTTCGACTCCTCGGCGGTGGAGAAACCGGCGTACTGACGCACCGTCCACGGACGCGTGACGTACATGGTGGGATAGGGGCCGCGGAGGTAGGGAGGCAGACCGGGCATGTAGTTCAGATGAGTCATGCCCTCGTAAGCTTCGGCGGTGTAAAGCGGTTCGACGTCAACCTGTTCCATCGTGCGGGTGCACAGTTCGGAAACCGTGTGCCCCGTCTCCTTCAGAACGCGCTGTTCCCAAGCCGCGCGCGAGTCGGCGCGTGAGGCCTCGCTGAAAGCGATTTTCGTGAAATCAGGATTTTTGAACATGGTTTAGCACATCCCCTTTTTCTGCTGCAAAGCGGTGAGGACCTGGAGGCAGTTGGCCTTCACGTGGATGAAGTCGTCGACGCCGGCGTCAAGATACGCCTGCTTGAACTCGGGAGCCGGGGCGCCCGCGAGGAACACCGTCATGTTCGGGCATTTCTCCTTGATCAGCTTAGCCGTCGGCGGCACCAGTTCGGGATACGTGGCATCGGTGGAGCAGATCACGGCGACGTCGGCGCCGCTCTTCGCGGCCGCCGCGGCGGCCTCCTCGGGCGTGGGGAAACCGTTGTTCTTGAGCACCTCAAAGTGCGCCACTTCGAAGAAACCGGTGCTGAAATCGGCGCGCGGCTTATGCTGCGGGATCGGGCCGAGATTCGCGAGGAACACCTTGACGTTGCCGCCGGTTTTGGCGGTGTACTCCTCCGTGCGGCGTCTCAGCGCCTCGTACTGCTCCGTCCAGCGGTGCGGTTCAAGCGGTTTGACCTCGCAGCAGGGCTCGTCGCCCAGCGCGGCCCACACCTCAGACAGCGTCGCGCCGGCGGCGAAAGCCGCGGCCACACAGTTGGGGCAGCCGCCGTCGGCCACGTCGCCGAGAGCTTCCTCAACCGCCTTCGCGTCGCGCTCGGCCTTGGCCGCGGCCAGCTTTTCGGCCCTCTTGGCGGCGAAGTCCGCGGCGTCGTCGGCGGGCGCGTCGAGGGGCGTCTCCGCCATGTTGGCGTACATGTTGTTGCCGACGGCGCGGTCCGCGCGCGTGGCCAGTTTCTTGAAGCGGTCCGCGAGCACGGCGTCGATGTCGTCCTGGACCAAGCCGGCCTCGAGCGCCTTGCTCATGCCCCCTGCCGCTTCGATCTTCTGGAACAGCGCCCACGCCTTGTCCTCGACCTGGCGGGTCAGCGTCTCGACGTACCACGAGCCTCCGGCGGGATCGACCGTCGCTTCAAAGTTGAACTCGGTCTGAAGCATGATCTGCTGGTTGCGGGCGATACGCTTGGACTGCTCGGTGGCGGGGCGGATCGCCTCGTCAAAGGGCAGAACCTGCATCGCGTCGACACCGCCCACGGCGCCCGAAAACGCCTGTGTGGACGCGCGCAAAATGTTCACATATGGATCGTAGGTTGTGACGGTGAACGGAGAAGTCTGGGCGATCACGTTGATCTTGGCGCCCTCGCCGTCGCAGCCGAACTCTTCGGCCACGCGCGCCCACATCACGCGCAGCGCGCGCAGCGCGGCGATCTCCATGAAGAAGTTGGCGCCGAGCGTCACTTCAAAGCGGATGCGACGGCAGGTAACCTCGGGGTCGATGCCGCGCTCGGCCATCGCGCGCACCACTTCGGCGGCGACAGCCAGCTCGCATGCGGCTTCCTGCACGCGCGAAGCGCCGGCGGCGGCATAGACGGAACCGCGAACCAGGACGACCCGCAGCGGGCAGGCGTTCTTCTCGCACCATTTGATCGTGCGCGCCATCTCGTCAAACAGCTTCGACAGCGGACGGGGCAGTTTGCCGTCGCGGGCGAGAGTCGAGACGGGATCGGCGCCGAGACATCCTTTCAGGTCGGCCGCGTCTTTGCCGTTTTTCTTCGCCCAGGCGTTGACGAGCCCCAGCAGCGGCAGGGCCGACGCGCCGGCAAAGGCGTGAAGCTCGTGCCGCGTGGGGTCGGCGTGGGCGAACAGCTTTTCAGCGTGAGACAGCGCGCTGACGCTGACGCCGCGTCCCGCTCCCACGGGAGCGTCGGCGCCGTGCGTCGTCGCCCAGTCGAACACGGGATGGATCGCCGTCGCGCCCTTGTCAAGCTCGTGCGCGATCGCCTCTCCCGCGCAGCCGGGACAGCGGTCGTCGACGCCTTGGGCGATCTTCCAGATGTTGTCGTTCCCTGGCGCGCTCTTCGTGCCGCGCAGATAGTCCTGGCCGCCGGGGAACGCGCGGCAGTCACTGAGAGCCTTCACGCTGTCCATCGTGTAGATGGGCTCGAGCGCGATGCCCTCGTACGTGGGCGTGAACATGCGTTTCTCGAACGGAGCTCCCTTGAGCGCCGCCGTCGCCGCCTGTTTCCACTCCTCGTAGCTTGGCGCCTTGAACTCGTCAAACGAAACGGGCGCCGCTGCTTTCTTCTCTTTTTCCATGGTCTGATCGCATCCTCCCTGCGCTTGATCCGGCGCGACGCAACCGCTCCTGCAGACATCAAACGAAGCCGCCGTCGCGTTTTTTCATGCATCATCCCGCCCGCGCAGGACATGCGTCCCATCGTTGGTTCGAGCCGGTAACCTGACTTGCGCGCGCAAGGAACGCGCGGTTACAGTGGCGGGGCCGCTTCGGATTCGCACCGAATTCCCCGGCTCGGGAACCGCATTATCAACCAAGCTTATTCTACAACTTTTTCCCCCCGCTGAAAACAGAGAACGAGGCAGATTTTCAAGAAAAGTTTTTACTTTGGGAAAACGCGCCGCCTTTTTCCTAAAGATTGGTGATTTCTCCCATGTGCAAATCGGCGCGGTTTGTTACAATGGGGCGCAGATCGATAAAAAAGGAGGGTTCTCCGATGAAAAAATACACGCTCGCCGCCGCGTCCCTGCTGTTCGTCTTCTGCGCGGCACGCGCGTCGCTCGCCGCGTCTCTGAAGTCGTTCGGCGTCTGCGCAGAAGTGCCGGAAGGCTGGAAAGTCACGCAGGGGGAGCAGGTGCTCATCTACAACGGGAACGAAAGCGCCGCGGTCATCATCGACGAGGTGACCAAGAACGAGGGAGAGAACGCCGAGAGCGTCGCGAGCAGCCTTGCGGAAGCCGTGGGCGTGAAAAAACAGGATATCCGCCGCGATTCGACAGGCGCGATCTCAATGGAGTTCGTCCAGAACAGCGAGCCGGTGAACGTGCGCGTGATCGACGAAAAGAGCCGCGTGCTCATGGTCTACTCGTTCGGGCGCGACGCGGAGGCTGAACGCGTCGCCCGCTCAGTCGTGCGGTCG
The DNA here is from genome assembly GCA_964520485.1 of uncultured Synergistaceae bacterium. Lineage (GTDB taxonomy): Bacteria > Synergistota > Synergistia > Synergistales > Dethiosulfovibrionaceae > Pyramidobacter. The sequence continues at coordinate 3,711 of CAZFNC010000059.1, forward strand.
GCGGAAGAGGCGCGGGCGGACACAGAAGCCGGAAAGCCCGTCGAGGAAGATGCCGTCCCTCAAAAGTAAGCGCCTTTGGCGCGCACGCGGGCAAAATGAACACAGCCGTTCAGCGACACTTTCATGAACACCGCCGCGAAAGCCGGTTTTCTCGGGCTTTCGCGGCGTAATTTTCGCGAAAAAGCGTAAATGATTTATGGACGCGCTGTAATCGGACGAAAGCTTTTTCGCGAAAGTGTCATAAATGCGCGCGGCAGACGGGCGCAGGCGGAAACGAGCGACGCGGAGACGCTCGGCGGCACAAGATACGTCCTTCACGTCGTCAAACGCGCCGTAAAGGTTCTTCACGCCATGAACGTTCCGCAAAGCGCGGAAAACGTCGGCGCGCCGGTCATGGCGACGTTCCCGCGCGCGTGAAAAACGCGCTTTTGAAGGACGGCGGAAAACGGAAGTTCCGGCTCCCACCCTCCCCGCTTTACAAGAACTTTACAAAAGCGCGGCGGCGGATTTGATGAAGACAGAGTAAAATGTTCTCGCTGAATGGAAGAAAGGAATGAAGCGAGATGGATATTTTCGACGTGCTGACGCTTACGGGAGGCCTCAGTCTGTTCCTCTTCGGCATGAGCGTCATGGGACAGGCGCTGGAGCGCCGCGCGGGGAACAAACTGCGCTCTCTCTTGGGAAAGCTGACCACGAACAGGGTCGCTGGACTGCTGACCGGACTGGGGATCACGGCCGTGATCCAGAGTTCTTCCGCGACGACGGTCATGGTCGTCGGTTTCGTCAACTCGGGGCTGATGACGCTGAAACAGGCGATCAACGTCATCATGGGAGCGAACATCGGAACGACCGTGACCGCGTGGATCCTCAGCCTCGCGGGGATCGACAGCGGGAACGTGTTCGTGAACCTTCTCAAGCCCTCCGCCTTTACGCCCGTCCTCGCGCTGATCGGCATCGTCCTTTACATGTTCGTGAAAAGCGATAAAAAGAAGGACACAGGGCTGATTCTCCTCGGTTTCGCGACGCTGATGTACGGAATGGAAACGATGTCCGGCGCTGTCTCGGGGCTGCGGGACGTTCCCGCGTTCCAAAACCTGTTCGTCGTCTTTCAAAATCCCGTGCTCGGCGTTCTCGCGGGCGCCGTCCTGACGGCGATCATCCAGTCAAGCTCCGCGTCCGTGGGCATTCTGCAGGCGCTCTCCGTCACGGGACGGGTGTCCTACGGCGCGGCGATCCCCATCATCATGGGACAGAACATCGGCACCTGCGTGACCGCTCTGATCTCCTCCGTGGGAGCGAACAAAAACGCGAAACGGGCCGCGCTGGTGCATCTGTCCTTCAACGTGATCGGCACGGCGGTGTGGATTTCGGCGTTCATCCTGGCGCGGGCGCTTTTCGCCCCCGCGTTCCTGGGCGAACCGGCGTCCCTCCTCGGGATCGCCGTCGTCCACTCGGTGTTCAACGTCCTGTGCACGGCCCTCATGCTGCCTCTGGCTGGCCTTCTCGAGGCGCTTGTGACGAAGCTGATCCCCGGCGCGAAAAAGCCCGAAAGCGCGATCCTGCTGGACGAACGCCTGCTGATGACGCCCTCGATCGCCCTTGAACGGTGCCGCGAAGTCGCGGCGAAGATGGCGGAAATTTCCGTCGGCGCGCTGAAAGAAGCCCTGATTTCTTTGAGGGACTACTCTCCCGCCCTCGCGGACTCCATACGCGAAAAAGAAGAGCAGGCCGACCGCGACGAGGATATCCTGGGCACCTACCTGGTCAGCCTGAGTTCCCGCCCGATCAGCGAAGACGACAGCGCGGAGGCGGCGAAACTCCTGAAGATGATCGGGGATTTTGAACGCGTTTCCGACCACGCCGTGGGACTTTTGGAATCGGCGGAAGAGCTGCGTGACAAGGAACTTTCTTTTTCGCGCGCCGCCGCCTCGGAGCTTTCCGTCCTTTCGGACGCCGTGGGAGAAATATTGAACCTGTCGCTCGCGTCGTTCCTGCGCGACGACTTGAAATCGGCGTCCCTCGTCGAGCCGCTCGAGGAAGTGATCGCCGAGTTGAAAGAACGGCTCCGCGACAACCACATTCGCCGCCTGCAGCAAGGAGATTGTTCCATCGAAGCCGGGTTTATCTGGTCGGATATCCTCACAGACCTAGAACGGACCTCCGGCCACTGTTCGAACATCGCCGGCTGCGTGATCGATATGGAACACCACCGCATGAACCTGCACGAATCCCTCAGGGCGGTGAAAACCGGAAACGAGGATTTCCGCCGGAGCTTTCAGAGATACAGGCAAAAATATTCCCTGCCGCGGACATGAACGTTCCGTCGGAAGACGGGGAATAAAAGAGCTCCCGCGCGCCGGACTTTCGCCGGCAAGCGCGGGAGCTCTTTGATTGTCGTCCTCCGGAGCCGTTCGGAGCAGCCGTCGCTGAACCCGCGCCCCGCCGGACGCCGTGCGCCCGCGCGTATCGGCACGGATCGCGCGCGCAAACCTGTTTCTTGCGCTCCGGCGCGTCCGCCTCGTCTTCGGAAACGGAAAGGGAGTGTCCGACCGGGGAACGGCCGCGCAGCGACGGCGTTTCCGGCGCCCGTGTGAAAACTGCGCGGCGCTTTCAGCCCCTGCGCTCGGGCGTCTACGCGTTGTTCTCGTCCCTCACGGCGGCGACGAAAGCCGACATCTTCTCGCGGTCCTTGAAACCGCCCGTTTCGATGCCGGAGCTGACGTCGACGCCCCACGGGTGAAGCTCGCGCACGGCGCGTCCCACGCTTTCCGCGTCCAGCCCGCCCGCGAGGAAAAAGCGTCGGCCGACGTCGCGGGCCAAAGTCCAGTCGAAGGCCGTGCCCGTCCCCATGCCTGAGTCGAGAAGGAGCATGTCAGCTGAACTGCGCCGCGCGGCGGAGACGGTTTGCGGCGAGGAGAGACGGAAAGCCTGAATCAGCGGACGGCCCGTCAGCGCGCGCAGACTCGCGATGTACGCCTCGTCCTCCGCGCCGTGCAGCTGCGCGGCGTCGATCGTGCCGTTTTCCAGCAGGGCGGCGACGGCGCGCGGGTCCTCGTCGACGAACACGCCCACGGCCGCGATCCCGGGGGCGAGAGCGCGCCTGAGCGCCGCGGCCCGTTCCGGCGGCACGTACCGGCGGCTGCGGGGCCAGAAGACAAAACCGACGCAGTCCGGCGCCAGCTCGTTCGCCCATTCGATGTCGCACGGGCGCGACAGACCGCAGAGCTTGATCTTCGTCATGGCCGACCGCGGAGGCGCGCCAGCGCGGCGGCCTTGTCGCTCTCGCGCATCAGCGCCTCGCCGACGAGCACGGCGTCGACGCCCGCTTCGCGCAGGGCGGCCACGTCTTTCGCCGAGGAGATGCCGCTTTCCGCCACGAACAGCGTGTCCGTGGGCACGAGGGAACGCAGCCTCCGGCTGTTGCCCGTGTCCACGGAGAAGTCCTTCAGGTTGCGGTTGTTCACGCCGACGACGCGGGCGCCCGCGCGCAGAGCCGCCTCGATCTCGCTTTCGTCGTGCGCCTCGACGAGCGCTGACAGCCCCAGTTCGTCGCACAGGGCGATAAAGCCGCGCAGCCGCGCTTCGGGCAGGATGGCGCAGATGAGCAGCACAGCCGCCGCGCCGAGCGCCTTCGACTCCCAGATCATGTATTCGTCGACGATAAAGTCCTTGCGCAGACAGGGAATTTTCACGCCCGCCGCGATCTCGGCGAGATACTCGTTCCGGCCGAGGAACCACTTCGGCTCCGTCAGCACGGAGACCGCGTCCGCACCCGCCGCCTCGTACTCGCGGGCGATGTCGAGATAAGGGAAGTCGGGGGCGATCAGCCCCTTGGAGGGACTCGCTTTTTTGCACTCGCAGATGAACGAGACGCCGGGCGCGTGAAGCGCCGTCTCAAACGGGAACGACCCTTTGGGAAGCGCCAGCGCCTTTTCGCGCATCTTCTCAGGGGGCACGTCGCGCCGCGCCCGTTCAACGCGCTCGCGCGCGTGGGCGGCCAACGCGTCGAGAATCGTCATTCCTCGTTTTCGGGACGGTTGCTGACCGCGATCAGACGCTCGAGCACATCGCGCGCCGCGCCGGAGTCGATCAGCTTGGCGGCCATGTTCACGCCGTCCTTCATCGTCTCGGCCTTGCCGCCGATGTACAGCGCCGCGCCCGCGTTCAGCAGCACGGCGCCCCGCTTGGGCCCCGCGGCGCCGTTCAGGATGTCGCGCACGATCTGCGCGTTTTCCGCGGGCGTGCCGCCCTTGAGATCGTCCTTGGCGCAGCGCGTCAGGCCGAAATCCTCGGGCTTGACCGCGTACGAGCGGTACCAGCCGTCGCGGATCTCGCACACCTGCGTGGGCGCGCTCATCGAGATCTCGTCCAGCTTATCGGTCCCGTACACGACCATGCCGCGCTTCACGCCCAGAGAGACGAGCACGCGCGCCAGCGGCTCCGCCAGATAACCGTCGTAAATCCCCAGAAGCTGCATGGAAGGCGACGCCGGGTTGGTCAGCGGCCCGAGAATGTTGAACACCGTGCGGAACCCCAGTTCCTTGCGGATCGCGCCCACATACTTCATCGAAGTGTGATATTTCTGCGCGAAGAAGAAGCACATGCCCGCCTCGTTCAGAAGTTCGACGCAGCGCTTGGGCGACTGGTTGATGTTCACGCCCAGCGCCTCGAGACAGTCGGCGGTGCCGCACTGCGACGACGCCGCGCGGTTGCCGTGCTTGGCCACCTTGATGCCGCCCGCCGCCGCGACCAGCGCGGAAGTCGTGGAGATGTTGAAGCTGTGCGCTCCGTCGCCGCCCGTGCCGACGATCTCGAGCACGTCCATGCCCGTCTCCACCCGCGTGGCGTGCGCGCGCATGGCCGCCGCGCAGCCCGCGATCTCGTCCGTCGTCTCCGCCTTGGCGCTCTTCGTCGAAAGCGCCGACAGGAACGCGGCGTTCTGCGTCGCCGTCGTCTCTCCGCTCATGATCTCGTTCATCACGGCGTACGCTTCGTCGTAGGTCAGATCGCCCTTGTTCACAATCTTGACAATCGCTTCTTTGATCATCTTTCACTGCCTCCTCAAAAATTTTTCCATAAAAAGAACTCCCCTGAGCGCGTCTGCCGGGGGAGTTCTTCTCGCGAAAACAAAAAAAGTCCCCGACAGAAATTTCCGTCAAGGACGAATCGACATGCGTGCGGCAGTCGTTCCGCGGTGCCACCTTGATTCACGGCATGACCCGTGCTCTTGTCGGGATACCTGCATATCCCCGGCGTCTGACGCGCGCCCGTGCGTCGCGGGATACTCGGCCACCCGGCCTTTCGCCGCGCCCTCGGCGGACCATTTGACAGCGCGTTGCCTGCCCGACTCTCATCAGCGCGGACTCTCTGTGAGGACGTCGCTGCCGTTATTTCCGCTTCAACGGTTTTTTATTTCGCACGAAGAAATTTACTACCTTCACGCCTTTTTGTCAAGAGGCTCCGCGCTCCCGCGCCTCCGGTCGCGGAAATCGGGGCCGTTCCGTCCGGCGGACGGCAAAAACTTCGCCGCCGTGAACCTCCGAGAAAAAGTATCCGCGCGGGAATAGATTTTCTCTCTGTAAAAATTCACAATATTGCATTATAATAAAACTGTTAAAATAACGCAAGGCGGTGATATGCCATGTCAATGCGAACGTTTTTTGAAAAAATCGGGCTGCTGCGTCCGAAACTCGCCGCGCCCGAGACGCCGCGATCGGCGCCGGCGGAGGGGGAAAACCTTCCCGCCGCGCAGCTTCAGGGCGACGATGAATTCAGTCTTGCCGACAACATGGGCGACATCGTGCCTCGGGTCCTCGAGATGCCCGGCGCCCCGCCCGAGACGCAGACGCCGCCCGAAGAGCCGTCGAGCCCGACGCCGGCGCCGTTCCGGCAGCCGCGCGTCGCGATCTCGCTGCTCAAAGGCGGCGTCGGCAAGACGACCATCACGTGCTTTCTCGCCACGGCGCTCCAGAAGAAATGGGACGAGACGAACGAGGAAGGGCGCGTGCTGGTGGTCGATACCGACCCGCAGGGCTCGGCGACAAGTTTCTTCCTCAATGGCGCGCCCGTCGAGCCGCAGCACAGCTTGCGGGCGCTGTTCCCGCCGTACCTGTTCCCCGGCGACGGGCTGATACACCGCACCCGATACCCGAGGATCGACATCCTCCCCGCCCACCCCGAGATGGCCGACGTCACAGTCCCCGCGGATGCCCCGAACGAAGAGAATCTCGCGCGCTACCTCGCGGCCGCGGCAGACGCCTACCGGCTGATCCTGATCGACACGCCGCCGTCGGATACGCTCGCGCTGCGAAACGCGCTGATGGCCTCGTCCGGCGTCTACGCGCCTCTCGACCCGAGCCGCCAGGCGCTCAACACGCTCGTGCGGTTCCAGAAGACCATAGAGCGGTACAAGGCCCTCAACAGCGTTCTGAGCCTTTACGGAGTGATCTACTCGCGTTGTTACATGGCGCAGAATCTTGACAAGGAGATCTATAATAATATCCGTGAAATTCTCGCCTCAAGCGGCCTGCCCCTCTACGTGCTGCCCCGCCGTCAGGCGCTCGCCGAGTGTTTTAACGACAACGCCGGTTTTGAGGCGCTCGATCCCGTGAAGGAAAAAGAGGCCGTCGGTACCCTCGGGGAGATCGCGCATCAGATGATTTTGCGTTCGCAGTAGAGGAAGCCCGCCATGGCGAAAAACAAGAAACCTTTTGAGCTCGGCGACGATGTGGCGGAAGCTCTCAGAAAGCTGGCGAGTTACGCCGCCCCGCCGGTGAAGACCG
>CAZFNC010000060.1:0-10330 GCA_964520485.1 uncultured Synergistaceae bacterium
GAACCCAGAACCTTGTGATGCTGGGCGCCTACATCGCCCGCACGGGCATCATCTCCCTGGAGAGCGCCGAGAAGGTGGCGGAGATGAAACTGGGCAAAAAAAGACCGCAAATGATTCCGATCAACAAGGCGGCTCTGGAAAAGGGTTACGAGATCGGCAAACTGAATTTAAACTGATCGCCCGATAAATTTTTGCCGGAAACTCGCGAAATTTCAGCGAGTTTCCGGCAACTTTTTAACGATAACGGCGCGAGCTTTGTTCAGCGTATAGACCATGCCCGTTCCGCGCGGCAGAGACTTGCTGTGCCGCGCGGAACGGGCATGAATTATGGCGGGAAATGACGCGCTATTTTAATACGATAGATCAGCCACAGTCCACCGACAAGAACTGACAGCCGCACAGTCGGCAGAGAGGACAAAGCGCGGAAAGGTTCATCCGCGGGGGCTCGGACGAGTCGTAAGAGTCCGTCACAAACCCGTACAGGAGCGCAGGCGGCGCGCCGCGAAGACAGGGAATCCGGAGACAGCGTCCCCCAAAAGGGCGCTTTCGAGTCTCACGGCCGGAATTTTCATTCACTTTATCATCGACGCGTTTATTGTTCGGCGAGTTCGGGCACGATTTCTTTGAGCAGTCTGCCCTGCCAGAACCGCGCCGTCCCGGGCGTCACGGCGTAACGCGGCGAGGTGAGCTGAAAGCGTTCGTCGAGACCGTCGAACGTGACGTGGACGATGCCGCAGATCAGTTCAAACGCGAGGTCGTTCGTGAAGACCCTGTCCTTGTTGGCGCTGAGCCGCGCGACGGTTTCAGGCCAGCGCTTTCGATAGTCTTCGGAGCACCAGAACGCGGCGGGGATCGTCGTCATCGCGGGCGTGAGCGCGTCGTAATTGTGCGCGCGCCCCGTGAGGACGTCCTCGGAATGGTCGGCGAAATACAGCATACTGGAGACAGGGAATTTTGACTTTTGAAGCGTTTGGACGACCTGTCCCAGAACCCAGTCGGTGTAGGAAACGCTTCGGTCGTAGTCCTCAACGTTCTTCCTCAGGTCCTCTTCAAGCGCGTCAAGACGCCCGGCGCGCGGCAGATAGGGCCAGTCGGCGGGCGCGTGGTCGCTGTAGCGCCAGTGGCTGCCTCTCAGGTGGAGGAAGACGACGGCGTCCGCGTCCGGAGGAAGCTCTTCCAGCGCCTCGCGCAGCAGCGGCACGAGTTCGCCGTCGGCATGGACTCCGCCGCCGTCGGGACCGGCCGGATCGTCGGTGAGGAAGTGCCTGCGGTCAGCGTTCATCGCGACGCTGGCGGCGCCGGGGCTGTCGAACGCGCCGGCGCTGTGCTGATTGCTCAGCCAGATCGTTTTCACGCCCGCCGCGCGCAGAAGTTCGGGGAGCGAAAGCGAAGCCATCACGCGGGTCAGCAGCTCGTCGGAGCCTGTGCGCGCCCTCGGGTCGTAGTTGTTGAAGCGGCTGAGGGCCATCGTGACGGCGGGGCCGGTCTGCACCATGCAGGAATAGGCGTTTTTGAACAGGATCACGGGAGCGGAACTCAGCCACGGCGTCGTCGGGCGGTCGTAGCCGAAAACGGCGTGATGCGCCCTGTTCGCCGACTCGCCGATCACGACGACGCAGACGGAAGCCCCTCCACGCGATACAGGGCGCAGGCTCGCCGCGTCCCCGGGGCGCTTTCGATGCCCGAGCGCCGCTTCGCGCGCGAAGCGCGACTGCCTGACGGCGTGTTTGATGTCAAGGGCGAGCATGCTGTACGACTCCGACTTTGAAGCGGCGCCGAAAGCGAGGACCGCCGCCAGCGCCAGCAGCGGCCAGACGGCGGCGCCGCGTTTCACGCCGCCGGCGCGGGAAAGGCGCAGCGCCGCCCACGCCGAGCCGAAAGCGATGATCGCGGCCAAAAGGACATAGGCCGCTCCGAACTGATCGAACAGAAAGTTCCACGCTTCCTCAAAGTTCGTCACGAGGACCATCGTCATCCCCATCGTGCTCGGACGCCCTCCGTAGCGAAGGATATAGGCGATGTAAATCCCGTACTGGAGAGAGGCGCACAACGTCAGCGCCGCGCACAGGAGCGACGGCAGCCGCCGCAGGCCGGCGCCGCGACGCGGAGCCGCCCAGGCCGCGAGCGCCGCGACGGCGGGAAACGCCCCCAGGCAGATAAACTCGCACACCCCGACGCGCATTCGGCACAGAAGCGCCGCGGCCAGTTCCAGCGCGAGAAAGAGACTGTAGATCAGGGCAAAGCGGAAACCAAGGTAAAAGTTCACAAACGCGAGAAAACAGGCGGAGAGCGCCTCGGCCGCCATGCACGCGGCGCGGGAACCGACGTCCAGCGGGGCACCCGCCGTCGCCAGCCGGTACGCGGCAAAGACGAGAATCCCCGCCGCGGCGCCGCGCGCCAGAGCGCTCTTGACTTTCGCGGTGAAAAATTTCATCGCACATTCGCCTTCCTGTCAGTGTGACGCGTTCTACCGATCGCGGAGATCGGGCACGACTTCCTTAAGAATCCTGCCCTGCCAGAACCGCGCCGTTTCGGGCGTCACGGCGTAGTTCGGCGAGGTGAGCTGATACCGTTCGTCAAGGCCGTCGAACGTGACGTGGGTGACGCCGCAGATCAGCTCGAAAGCGAGGTCGTTCGTGAAAACCCTGTTTTTGTTGGCGCGCAGCTGAGCGACGGTCCGAGGCCAGCGCCTCTCGTAGCCTTCAGAGCACCAGAACGCGGCGGGAATCGTCGTCATCGACGGGTTGAGCGCGTCAAAGTTATGGCCGTCTCCGGAGAGCACATCCTCGGAATGGTCGGCAAAATACACCATACTGGAGACAGAAAACTTTGATTTTTGAATCGTATCGACGACCTGTTCCAGCACCCAGTCCGTGTAGGAAATACTGCGGTCATACGCCTCCACTCTCTCGCGCGCATCGGACGAGAGCCTGTCCAAAAGCGGAGACGGAGGCAGCCAGGGCCAATCGCGCGGGGCGTCTGTCGCATAAACCCAGTGACTGCCGAAGACGTGGAAGAAGATCACGAGATTTTCATCTTCTGAGGCTCCGTCGAGAACCTCGCGCAGACGGGGGAGCATCTCGCCGTCGAAGTGAATGTCGCCGAGTCCGGAAGTCGTCGCCTCGTCGCGGGTGAAGAAACGCACGTCGGCGTTCATGGCAAGCTGGACGGTGACAAAGCGGTTGTAGACGCCCGCCCGCTTGTGATTGGTGATCCAGTACGTTTTGACGCCGGCCTCGCGCAGAACCTCGGGCAGAGAGAGCGTGTCCATGACCTGAGCGAGCGCTTCGCCGCTTTCGGGCGCGCCCGTAAGCGTGTAATCGTTCGCGCGGCTCAACGCCATCGTCAGGGCAAAGTCGGTGTGTGTCATGCAGGAGTAGGCGTTTTTCAGCAGGATCAGAGGCGCCGAGCTCATCCACGGCGTGTTGGGACGTTCGTAGCCCCAGCAGTTCATGTGCTCCCTGTTCGCCGATTCCCCGATGACGACGACGCAGAGTTCCCCCCCCCCGCCGGAACGTTTCACGTGCAGCGCCGCGAGGTCGGAGTTTCTGCTGCCGCGCAGACGGTTCATCGCGTCGACGGCCCTTCGGAACTCCATGAGGCCGCTTCTCAGGTCGAAGACGAGAGAGCTCCAGCAGTCGCCCTTGGAGCGGTAGCCGAGCGAGATCGCCGCGGCCAGAAGGCAGAACAGCGCCGCGGGCGCCCAGCGCTTTGACTTCTCGGACAGGGAAAGCGCGACCGAGGCGATCCAGACGCCGAGGCCGAGCGAAACCGCGAGGAGCGCGTACGGCAGGCCGAACTGGTCGAGAAGAAAATCGCGCGCTTCACCGCCGTTCGTCTTGAGGGCCGCCATCACGGCGGAGGGACTGGGCCGGCCGCTGTAGCGGAGAATGTAGGCGATGTAGCACGAGGACTGAAGCGCCGCGAACAGGACGAGAAGCGCAAGTCCCCAGCGGAAGGCGCGGGAGAGCGCCGAAGAGCCTCGCGGCATCAGAAACGCGACTCCGGCGTACAGGGCGGGGAACGAGACGATGCTCACGAACTCGTAGACGCCGACGGGCGAGCGGCACAGATACGCGATCGCCAGCTCCATGCCCAGAAAGACCCCGTATATGAGCGCGTAGCGCGCGCCGAGCGCGAACATCGCCGCGGAGAAGACAAAAGCGCACGTCAGTTCGAGGGCGATATGCCGCGCGACCACGGACGCCGGCGTCGCGAACGTGTCCGTCATTTCAGAAATCCAGCCGCAGGCAAGCGCCGCCCGATAGACGAGGACGACCGCGAGCGCGCAGAGCGCGCCTTTCACAAGCGCGGGGAAGAAAGAACGGAAACGGCCGTTCACGGCTGTCCGTCCTTTCCTGCGGGCGCGGCGTCCGTTTGAGTTTTCATGATCTGTGTCATACCGCACATCTTCTTTCCGTCGGACGGACGCGCTCTGTCACGCCGAGATCAAGCCTTTCATGGTTATCTGTCTTTTCAGATGAACGTTCCGCCTGTTTTTTAAAAAAAGCGCGAAAACATCGCGGGCGCGGTACACGCGGGGACGTCCGCGCGGAAAGGGACGCCGGGCGTCAGCGCGCCCAGACGCGGCGCCCCTCGACGTACGTCGCCAGATGGCGCGTGCGGCGCAGTTCCATGGCGGGACGGGAGAACGGGTCGCCGTCGACGACGGTGAAGTCGGCGTGATACCCCGCCTTGATCATGCCGAAGTCGTTTCCCCTGCCCACGGCGCGCCACGGGTTGACCGTGTAGGCCGTCAGCGCCTCGTCGAGCGTCAGAGTCTGCGCCGGGTCGTAACGGAGCGGGCTGCCGTCGTCGTCGCAGCGGCACACGGCGTTCCAGATGCCGATCCACATGTTCTCCTCCTCCATGGGCGCGTCGGTGCTCCCCGCCACGATCAGGCCCGTGTCCCAGAGGGCGCGGAACGGGTAGGTATCGAGAGCGCGCTTCTTCCCGACACGCAGGGGAGCCATGACGCGGTCGGTGTAGCACTGGCTCGGCTGAACGTCGAGCACCACGCCCAGCGCGCGCAGGCGTTCGCGAAGGTCGGCGGGGCAGACGATCACGTGGTTGAAGCGGTACGGCAGTCGGGGCTGTCCGAACCGTGCGACGACGCGCTCGACGACGCGCGCGGCCTGTTCGATCGCGGCGTCCCCGATCATGTGGATCTGCACCTGGATGCCGCGCCTGTGCGCCTCGGAGATCATCCTGTACAGCTCTTCGTCGTCGTGGTTGGGCACGCCGCGCGTTTCGGGCATGTCGTCGAACGGCTCGCGCATGGCGCACGTGTGCCCGCCGAGCGTCCCGTCCATGTAAATCTTGAAGCCGCCGTACATGATCCTGTCGTTCCCGAGTCCCGAACGGTACGTGAACTCGGGGAGCCTGTCGTGGTAGCAGATGACGCGCACGGGAAGGCGTCCTTCGTCGGCGAGGTTCTGCCACGTGAACATCTCCTCGCCGAGGGCGTATTTCGGCGCGTCGCAGGCGTGCCCGCAGACGACGCCGCGCGAGACCATCGTCATCGCGGCCTTCTCCATCACGGCGGTGAGCTTTTCGGGCGTCTCGCACTCGTTCGCGACGGCCTCGATGATGGGCGCGGCGCCGCCTTCGGTCATCACGCCGGTAAAGCGTCCCTCTCCGTCGCGCAGCACGTAGGGATCGGACGAACCGGCGAGGCCGCTTTCGAGCATGGCGCGCGTGTTGGCCACGTGCCTGTGCCCGCAGTAGCGGCTGAGGACAACGGGGTTGTCGAGGCCGAGCGAGTCCAGCCACTCCATCGTGGGCGGGTCGGTCACGGGCCAGGCCATCTCGTTGTAGTTGATGGCGCGGATCCACGCGCCTCTTCCCACTTCGGCCGCCTTGGCGCGCAGCATGGCCGCCGCCTCGCCGAGCGAGCGGACAGAAAGCAGGTTGACGTAGAGGTTCTGCCGCGCGAACGCCGTGAGGTGGATGTGCGCGTCGCTCATCCCCGGCATGATCAGGTTCTCGCCCCAGTCCTCGCGCTCCGCGCCCGGGTACTCCGCGCGCGCTTCGCTCAAGCCGCCCGCGAAGACGAAACGTCCGCCCCGGACGACGGCGGCCTCGGCGCGGGGCCGCGCGGGGTCTCCCGTCCAGATTTTTCCGCTTATCAGCAGGTCTTTCATCGTTCTTCAACCGCCTTTCCGATTGACGCATGCGCCGTCGCTTTCGCGCCCCGTTTCGGGGCAACGGCACATTCAGCATTGTACACCGCCGGCGGCGCAAATTCTATCCTTAAAACGTCCTTTTAAGACGTCCTCTTTTCGCGAACGTCCGAGCCGCGCCGCTTCGAAAATCGCGCGAGTTCGCGGTTTTGTCCCGCGCGGGTGTATAATCGACGCGAACGTCGATTGTCGGCGGGCGTTCCGGCGCGGGTCTTTTTTCCCGCAGGGGACGTCCCGCGCGAAGGAGGTTTCCATGGCGCGGAAAAACTACGTTTCCGATTTTACCAAAGGCGGCGTGATGAAGCAGCTTGTCGTCTTTTCGCTGCCGCTTTTCCTCTCCAATCTGCTTCAGATCGTCTACAACATGGTGGACATGGTGATCGTCGGGCAGGCGCTCGGCAAGGTGGGGCTTTCCGCCGTGTCCGTGGGCGGGGACGTGTGCAACTTTCTCACGTTCGTGGCGATGGGCTTTTCCAACGCGGGACAGGTGGTCATCGCGCAGTACCTCGGCGCGGGCAGGTCGCGCGACGTGGGGCGCTTCATCGGCACGATGTTCGCTTTCCTCGGGCTGTTCGCGCTGACGCTCGGAGGCGTCTGCCTCGCGCTGAGGGTTCCCGTCCTGAACGTGATGAACACGCCGGCCGAGTCGTTCTCGGAGGCGCTCGCGTACTCGACGATCTGCATGGCGGGGCTGCCGTTCATCTACGGCTACAACGCCGTCAGCGCCGTGCTGCGCGGCATGGGCGACTCGCGCCATCCGTTCGTGTTCATCAGCGTCGCCGCCCTGCTCAACGTCGCGCTCGACCTGCTGTTCGTCATCGTCTTCCGCATGGGAGCGGGAGGCGCCGCGCTGGCGACGGTGATCAGCCAAGGGATCAGCTTTATCTGCTGCTCCGTCTTCACGGTGAAGCGCCGCGAGGCGTTCGGCATCGAACTGGAGACTCGCGACTTCCTGCGCCTCGACGGGACGATGCTCCGCGCTCTCGTCGGGCTGGGAGTGCCCATGGCCATTCGCAGCGCGGCGATCCAGTCGAGCAAGCTGTTCGTCAACTCGTGGATCAACTCCTACGGCGTCGCCGTGTCGGCCTTCGCGGGGATCGCCAACAAGATCAACAGCGTCAGCAACCTGCTCTCCAACGCCCTGATCACGGCGGGGGCGTCGATGGTCGGGCAGAACATCGGCGCGGGGACCTACGGGCGGGTGCCGCGCGTGATGGGCGCCGTCGCCTGCATTTCGTACAGCATCGCCGTGTGCATGGCGACGCTGCTGTTCTCGTTCCCGGGGAGAATTTTCGGCTTCTTCGCCACGGACGCCGACGTGACGGCCATCGGCATGAAGTACCTTCCCATCGGCGCGATGCTGTTCTTCGGCTCGGCGTCGCGCGCGCCCGCCAACGCGCTGATCAACGGCAGCGGCAACTACGCGGCGAACTTCGCCACGGCCATTCTCGACGGCATCGTGCTGAGGATCGGCCTGGCCCTGCTGTTCGGCCTGACGCTCGGCATGAAACACTACGGTTTCTGGCTGGGCGACGCGCTCGCCGGTTTCACGCCGATCTTCATCGCCGCGTACCTGTATTTTAAAGGAAGCTGGAAAAAATCGAAACTGCTGTAAAAATTTTTTTACGGTGAAACCGCCCGCCGCGGGACGCGTCGAAAACGTCCCCGCGGCGGGTTCTTTTTTTCGGCGCTCCGTCCCCTGAAAACTCAAAAAGGAGCTGAGAGAAAAGAAGAAACAAAATTCCGTTATTTCTTTTCGGAAAAGGGCTTGACAGAACAAGTTAGATTGTTTATACTGATACTAGATAATTGATACTCTTGATATACAATCTAGTGTTTTTAGGGTTCATCCCCGTTTCTGCGTAAGGAGGTCTTTTTTCATGTACGTCTATCCCGCGGATTTTTCCCTCGGCGCTCTTTTACTGTTCATTTTCCTCTTTGTTCCCGGCTCCGCTCCCGATATCCTCAAAATCCTGGTCAAGGTCTCCCTGATCCTTGGCGCCGCGAGTCTCGCTCTGCGCGCCGCGCTCTGGGCGTTCGGCTTTGCCCTCAGATGGATCCTCGGCCGTATCTTCTCGCTGATTCTGGACTTGTTTTCCCGTTTGCGCGGAAACATTCCCGTCTCCTCGAACGACCCCGAAAAGGTCCTGGCGAAGTTGAAAATCGCGTCAGAGAAATGGGGGGCGGTCAGGATAAACGGGCCCGACGAGTTCAAGGATATCTGCGTCCGTCTCGCCGCCGAGCACGGCTTCACGCTCAAAAACGAGGACCTTCAGGCGCGCGTCGAGGAACTTCGCAGAGCGCGCGAGACCGCGAGCCAAGCGGCGCTTCCCTCTCCGAAAAGGCCCAAGATCGTTTTAAGGAGCAGGCGGCGCGTGGCGCGAACAAGCTCGGCGGGGCAGACGCGCGGAGAAAACGGCGGGGCATGAAGGGGCTGTCAAAAAATATGTGATCACCGCTTATTTCGACGGCTCGAAGACCCGCGCGGGAGAGGCCCTGTCGCCGGTTCCGCCGGCGCCGCTGGAAAAGAGGAAGCGCCGACGCCGGTTGAAATTCACGTCCACGGCGGCCCTCTGCCGCCGACGTTTCTGTTCGACGAGATGCCGTCGGGGACGCGGACCGCGCTTTCCGTCGAAAATTGAAACAAAGGAAGAGTGCGCGCACGGCGCGAGTTGAATTTCTTTCGTCCCACGACAGAAACCCAAGGGGCGAAAAAAGCGTGAAAACGAAAGGGGTATCGCGAGAAATGGACGACATGGAGAAGTATTTGATTCGGCAGACTTGCGTGGAAGAGTACGAGACGCTGCGCGAGAAGTGCCCGGAGTTTCTCGAAGCGGGGAGCTTGATCGACAGCTTAGAGACGATGGACGATTCGCCGCGTCTGCGGAGAATCATGGATCAGCTGAAGAAAAAGATGCTGCGGTCGCCGAAGCATCTGCCCAACAGAGAGTTGGTGCTTTCTCTGATACACACGATCAAACACAACCCGAACTACAGGGACAACCGAGTGGGCAAACTGGGGATGCGCCGGTACGACTGGCTGAGACAGAACGATCCCGATCTGCTGGAAGAACTGATCTCAATGGGGGAGGCGGAATCGTATCTGAACAAGATCGATCTGATTCTGGAGTGCCGGATCATGTTCATGGGCGCGAGAAAGAGCAAGGAACTGCGGGACGTGATCACGGCGAAGACGCTGGAAATGCCGTGGTGGAAGGAAACCGAGGAAGAGTACAGGAATATTCTGAGACTTCCGTACATGCGGGAGAGAATCAAACCTTATCCGGGGTTCTTCATGGGGATGTACGCGACGAACGAACTGGAGAGGCTGAAAGAGTACCCGAGAACTCTGCGGAACCTGGTCAAGAACGGCGAACTGTCGGAGCATCTGATGTCGATCCAGGAAATGAACTACGCTTCGGAGAAACAGATGTTCGAGGAGTATCTCGAACTGCACAAGGACGAGATACCTCCGAAGGACAGTCCGCGATACGAGGGCTGGATGAAAATGTCGCGGATGCAGATTCAAGAAATGATGACAAGGAGCTAGACGCTGAAAAAGCGAAACTCCCGAAAGCGGACAAGCGGGGAATACGGGGACGGCACGGCGCTTTCGCCGCGCCGTCCGAATGAGCGCGTTTTCCCCGCCGCGTTTTTTCGAAAAAATCACCGCCAAAAGCCGTCCGCCATCCCGAAGCGCGCTTGAAACATTTCCCGACACGCCGCGGGGACGCGGCGGGAACTCATTCCGAACGGCTTGCGGCCTTTCCACGTCCGTCTCCCGGGGACACTTGATATAAAATAATTTCATGACTTTTAATAAAAATATGCGATTTGCATTTATGACCTCTCTATTGTATAGTGAGTACCGTCGTAAGGAACCATCCTGCACCACCAATCTTTGGAAGAAGGGGCGGTAATGATGATCACGTTAATCGACAAACCTGTAACACTGTTCGGGGGAAAGGCGCTCATCGAGGACGCGGCGAGCCTGAGCGGGGGCGAGCTCAGCGCGCGTCTGGCGGAAAAGGGCGTGAGCTACGGCGGGCCCGTGCCCAAAAAGACGGGCGAGGGCACGATGGCGCGCGCCATCGTGGACGCGCACCACACGGACAAGGGCGACGGGCTCCTGCACCTGAAGTTCGACG
>CAZFNC010000061.1:0-10327 GCA_964520485.1 uncultured Synergistaceae bacterium
AGTTGTCAAAGAGGAACGGGCCGAAGACGATGCCGAAGTCGCGGACGCCGTAATCCGCGTAGAAAGCTCCGTCGGCCAGCGTGCAGACGGGCTCGCCGATCAGCATGGAGTCGATCAGCTCGTTCTTGCTGCCGAGCTGGCTGTCCGGATACGGAGTGATCTTCATCGTGCCGCCGGAGGCCTTGTCAAGGAGCTCCGCCCATTTCACGATGCCCTGTCCGAAAGGCTCCGAGATGGAGTTCTCGAATCCGATCTGGAGCTCGACCACATCGTCCTTCGCCAGCGACGCGCCGGCGAAAACGAACGCGCAGGCGAGCAGCCCGCAGCACAACATTACAGCAACTTTCTTCCAGGAGGTGTTCATCATGACGTTCCTTTCTTTGATGGATTTTTCGCCTCTCCGCTAGGAGAAGTCGATTACTACCTTGAGCATCCTGCCGGCGTTGGCGGAGAAATCCGCGAACGCGCGGGCCGCGTCGTCCATCTTGTACGTGTCGGTGACGATTTTTTCAAGGTCTACGCCGCCGCCCTTCACAAGATCGATGAGCTCGATGAAATCCTTCTTCATCGCGTTGCGGGAACCGTATATGTTGAGTTCTTTCTTCTGGATGATCGTGAAAAAGAAGTCGTCGATGTTCCTTTTAGAGACGCCGATGAGCACGACGCGCCCACCGAAACAGGCGGCGTCGATGCAGTTCTGAAACGTGGACGGCAGCCCGACCGCCTCAATCGTCACATCGAAACCGTCGCCGCCCGTGTACTCCTCCACGCCCTTCGCGAACGCATCTGGCGACGAGTTGAGGAGCTTGTGATCGAGAGAGAATGTCCTGTAGGCGTAGTCCAGCTTGTCCTCGGCAACGTCGCAGATCGTGACCTCAGCCCCCCTGGCCTTTGACGCGACGGCCGCCAGCACGCCTATCGTCCCTGCTCCGACGACCAGCACGCGCTCGCCGCTCTTCACGTCGGCGCGCGATACGCCGTGGTAGCTGATGCAGAACGGCTCGATCAGAGCCAGCGTCTTGGCGGGCAGTCCCTTGCCGTCGTAAATGCGTTCGACGGGCATCGTGATGTATTCGGAGAAACCGCCCTCGCGCTGAACGCCCATCGTCTGGTTGTCCGTGCAGGCGTTCACCAGCCCCCTGCGGCAGGAATAGCACGTGCCGCAGTTGAAATACGGATTACATGTGACGATCATGCCCCGCTTGAGCCCCTGAGGATTCTCGTCGATCTCCACGATCTCTGCCGCGAGCTCGTGTCCCGGCACGCGCGGATATGAGACGTAGGCGTTGGCCCCGCGGTACGACCCGAGATCGCTCCCGCAGATGCCCCCCCAGAGAACCCTCAGCAGCGCCTCGCCCGGGGAACGGGTCGGCATGGCGGTTTCCTTGACGACCACTTTGCCGGGTTCTTCGATGCAAATTGACTTCATGGAACTCCCCCCTCCGCGCGTTTGTCGAGAAAACACAACTCAGCCTTGCACACGACTTGTATATCAGTTATATTTTGTTTTTCTATTATATACCTGTCCTTCAAGTGTGTCAATTAACAAAGGAATTTTTCCGCCGCGAAAAACACCCCGTGCCTCGCGCCTTTTCCGCCCGTGTTGTCGCGTTTATTTCCTCGCGGACGCCGTTCGCCGTTCCGCGGCGGCATTATGACATTTTTTTTCACGCAGTTCCGAAGCGTCCCGCGCACCGTCGATCCGATCTCACGGAACATGACGCTGCTGCCGTGAACCGCCCCGCAAGCCGGCCGGTCTCTCCTTTGCTATTTTCTCGCCGACACCCCGTCGTTTGCCAGCGATGTTCTCTTTCGCCGCCGCTCTCTGTTTCCCGGGCATAATAATGCTCCCTATATCGGGCATATTCTCTGCCCTCTTTTAGGGAGCATATCACGCAGGGGAACGGGCGCTTTTTACACACGCGGACATTTCCCCGCTTTTTAAATTTCTATTAAAGGAAGACTGCGCGGTAAGCGTAGAAGATGACGAACGGCGCGATGCTCATCTCCGCCATCAGGGGCAGATATTCGCGATCAAGCTTGTTGATCGGGCAGCCCATCTGGTCGAGCGTGAGCACCTGGCAGAGGTGCAGCGGCGAGAAAAAATAGCCGTTGAAGCACCAGGTGTAAATGAACACGCAGTAGAGCAACTCCTCCATGGGCGGGAGCTTCAGGCTGAGCACGAGAGGGATGAGCACGCCGAGGGGCACATAGCTCAGCCCCGTCGTCAGGCCGAACAGCAGCGCGGCGGAGGCGATGACCAGCAGCACCGAAAAACCGGAAGAGGAGAAGAACATCGTCCGGAAGCCGTTCATGACGCTCGTAAGGCTGCGCGCGGTGTTCTGAATGTAATAGATTCCCAGCATGGTCACGAACGTCTTGGCGCTCAGGCCCCGCCAGAACACGCGGACAAACTCGGCGGCATCGCGTCGCCCCCAGCCGATGAGCACCAGCAGGATGGAAGCTGCAAGGCAGAGGTACATGGGCAGACCGAACAAACCGTTCAGCAGGATGACGATATAGACGGGCGACAGGTAGACGGCCACGCCCGCGAGACCGCGCAGGCGGCTTTTCCCGCCCGTGATCGCGCCCGAAGGAGCATTGCGGAGGTAGAGGAAGTAGGCCGTCAGTTCAGTGCAGAAAATGAACGCGACGTTGAAGGCGATCAGCCTGTACGTGCTGACGTGCGGCGCGATGCTGCTCATGAGAATGATCGGCGTGCTCGTGGGGAACAGGAAATACGCCATGTGGCGGAAAATGAGGTTGACGGCGGCTCGCTTCTGCACCGGAAGCCCCATGCTCCCGCCGAGTTCGTCGACGAAGGGGCTTGAGATACCTGCGCCGCCCGGCACAGAGAGGATGCCGATGGCCGCCGGAAGGATCATGATGACTGCCTTGGCGGACGAGAAGATCTGCTTAAACGCATCGACCAGCCTGGGCAGAATGTCGTAGTGTTTCATCAGCGCGCTCAGAATGCCCACTTGGAGGACGACGGCGATGGTCTTCACCGTCGCGGGAGTGGTGACGATGCTCGCAAAATTGGCGGCCATCAGCGCCGGCCCCTGTCCCGCGCACAGTCCCAGAATGACGCCGGTCAGCAGCAGAGAAACGCCGGTCCAGAGCCTGCCCTTGGGACAGAAAATGAGAAAGCCGAACGCAGCGGCCATCGCGATGGATTCCCGTATCATGAAGATCGCTCCTTTGAGAGGTAAAGAGTACATCAAACCATTTTAAATGTTAAGACGCGAACGTCAAACGCGCAAGGTTACATTCGTAAAGAAAACTCGGGGCGAAAAAAATCCGCCGTTTTCGCGGCGGCGTGAACCGCGGCGCAAACGGCGGATTCTCTGACGGAAAGCTTACTTGCCGGGCGAAGGGGCCTTTGCGCCGGGCGCGGGAGCGGTAGTCGCTTCGGCGGGCTTGGGATCGGGCATGGGAACGACCTTCACGTCGTACTTGGCGCGCAGGGCTTCGCGCTCCTTTTTGACGGCTTCAAGCTGGCGCTCGCGCAGCAGGTCGGCCTTGATGTCATCCTTCACGTCGTTAAAGGCGCGGATCGAGGCGTCGCGCGTGTCGGTCACTTTGATGATATGCCAGCCGAACTCGCTCTTGACGGGTTTCGCGGTCATCTGTCCCTTTTTGAGCGCGAAAGCGGCCTTCTCAAACGGCGGCACCATCTGTCCCTTCGTAAAGAACCCCAGGTCGCCGCCCCGGCTGCGCGAGCCGTCGGCGGAGTTGTTCTTCGCGGCCTCCTCAAAGGTCACGTTGCCCAGTTCGATCTCGCGGAGCAATTCTTCCGCCTTTTTCTGAGCGGCGTCCTGGTCCTTTTTGGGCATGTCCTTGTCGGAACGGATGAGAATGTGTGAAGCGCGGATCGCGGCGGGAACGCGGAAAATCTCCTGGTGCTCGTCGTAGTATTTCTTGGCGTCAGCATCGGTAGCGGGCGTCTTGCCGACTTCTTCGAGGATCTTCTGCGTGGCGGCGGCGAACAGCAGCTGCTCCTCCATCTGCGCCATCGCTTTCTTGAAATCGGGAGTGTTCTGGAGCCCCTGGTCGCGGCCGCTGCGGGCAAAGATCTTGAAATCGACCAGGTTTTCGACCATCTGCTGCTGTCCTTCGGGCGAGGAGTAGAGCATCCTGCGCTGCGGGTCGAGACCGTTGATCGCCTGATCGAGGTCAAGTTGCGTGACTGTGTCGCTGCCGACGGTGGCCAGGACTTTCGGTTCGGCGGCGAAAACGGGCGCGGCGAGGGCAAGGCTCGCAACGAGCATCGCCGCTGCGGTACGGTTGCGTATGTTCATGACGGGTTCCTCCTGAATCTTCCGTGTCCTCTCAGCGCGGGACACGTGAAAAATTTCGTGCACACCTTATTATAAACGAATTTCTGCCGTTGCACAGGTGTATCATTCTACAATCCGCAATCCGACGCCCTGTTCGCGAAGAGAGCGTTTCCCCGTCGGGAGAGGCGAACGGCGCGCCAAAAAACGGTTGCGGTTTCACCGTTTCAGTTGTACGATAGATATGAATCTGCTCCGCGGCGCCATCCAGTTCCGACGTCCATTTCCGCCGCCGTCGTTCCGGCGGTCTCAGCGTGTGCCCGATCGAAAGAGGTCCTGTACGATGAAAAAAACACTTCAGATTCTGCTGTGCGTCACACTCGCGCTCGCCGCGCCCTGCGTCGGCGCCGAGCCGGAAACTCCGGCGGAGGAAGGCGTGACATCCGAAAGCGCGCCAACCCCTTTCAACGAGGGGATCAAGGCTTGGGGCGCGAAAAATTACGACCTCGCGTTTCAGATCTTCAGGGAAAACGCCGACAAGGGCTCGCCGCAGGCGATGACGGCGCTCGGCTACATCTTCGCCACGGGGACGGGACGGCCCAAGGACGAGGCCGCGGGCGCGCACTGGTACCGCATGGCCGTGGCGGCGGACGAGCCGACGGCGATGTACGCTCTGTACGAGCTGCTGCGAGAGAACCCTTTGCTTGAGCATTCGCCAGGCGAAGCGCTCGACATGCTCAAGGCCGCCGTCGAGAAGAACCTGCCTTCCGCCTGTCAGGAGTACTACCACCTTCTCAAGGGCGAAAAAAAGGACGCCGAGACGCGCGCTTTCCTGAAAAAATGTTCCGACTCGGAACAACTCTGGGCAATGACGGCGTTCGGGGCCGAACTGTGCCAAGTCCCCGAGACGATCGACCAGGGGCTGGAACTGCTGAAGAAATCGGCCGAACATGGCGACATGACCGCGGATTACTTCGCGGGCAACGCCGAGAAAAAGCGAGGGAACGTCGAAGAGGCAAAAAAGCTCTACGCCGAGGCTGAACGGGAGGGCTACGCCCCCGCCACCTACGAGACGGCCTGCATCCTGCTGGACGAAAACAAGGGGGCCGAGGCGATCGAAAAGTTCCGGAAAGCCGCGTCCCAAGGGTACACGGGCGCGTATATCCTGATGGGGCGCATGTACGAAAAGGGGCGAGGCGTCAAAAAGGACCCCGCCGCCGCCGTGAGCCTTTACAGGCGGGCCGCCGACAGCGGGGACGCGTCCGGTTACAACGAGCTGGCCCGCATGACGGAACTGGGGCTGGGCGTCGCCGCCGACCCCGCAGCCGCCTATGCCCTCTACGCCGAAGGCGCGGCGGCGGGGAGCAGGGAGGCCTTGTACAACCGGGGGCGCATGGACCTGTACGGCATCGGCACAAAAAAGAACGTCGACGCAGGGCTGTCCAGGCTGCGCGCAGCGTCGGGACTCGGAGAGTCGGAGGCGAAGTGCGCGCTGGCCGACATGAACCTGCGAGGCGAGAACATGGCGGAGAACCTCGAGGAAGCCTTAAGGCTCTACCGCGAGGCCGCCGCCGACAAAAACCCTCGAGCGCTGTACGCGCTCGGCGAACTGAACCGTTCCGACACCGACAGGGAACGCGACGACGAAGCCGTGAACTACTTTAAGCAGGCCGCCGAAGCGGGATACGCCCCGGCGCAGTTCGCGCTTGCCCAATGCTACGCCGACGACCGATGGCACACCCCCGATCTGGTGAGCGCGCTCAAGTGGTACAGCGCGGCCGCCGACCAAGGGCACCCCGCGGCGATGTGCGCCATGGGGCTGCTGCGTCTGGACGCCGCCGACAAGGACGAGGAAGTTATGGCGGCCGTCGCGCAGATAACCCGCGCCGCCGAGGCGGGTTACATGCCGGCCGAGTTCACTCTCGGGACACTTTACGAGCAGGGAAGGTTCGGCGAGCGCGATATCCGCAGCGCCGTCATGCATTACCGCCGTGCCGCCGAGGGCGGCGACGTCGAAGCGCAGGTGCGTCTGGCGGGGATCATCGGGCGGGGCGATTACGGCTACACGGTCAACAAGGCGGAGTCGTTCAAGTGGTATCTGGCGGCAGCGCGCCTCGGCGATCCCGTGGCGCAGTACAACGTGGCGGCTCTCTGCGCGTCCGGCACGGGGACGGCCAGGGACGAACGCGAAGCGTTCCTCTGGTACGGACGCTCCGCCGAGAACGGCAACGCGCAGGCGCAGTACAACTTCGCTCTGATGAACCTGCGCGGTATAGGCACGTGGAAGAACGCCGAAGCGGGGCTGTCCTGGCTGGAAAAATCGGCGCTTTCGGGCTATGCTCCCGCTCAGAACGCGCTCGGCACGCTTTACTCCGAAGGCCGCGAGGTGAACCGCTCGTTTGACGTGGCCAAACGCTGGCTCCAGTCGGCCGCGGATCAGGGCTACGCCCCCGCGCAGTTCAACCTCGGTCTGCTCTACAGCTACAGTCCCGAAAGCGGGAGCGACCCCTCAGCCGCTATCGGCTGCTTTGAGCAGGCCGCCGTACAGGGACACGCCCGCGCCGCCTGGTACCTGGGCAGCGCCTACGAAGAAGGGCGCTGCGTCGAGCAGGATTTCGCAAAGGCGCGGGAATACTACCAGATGGCACTCGACGCCGGAAGTTCGCGCGCCGCCGAAGCTCTGGCCCGCCTTGCACGAAAGGAACGGGAACAGCGTGACCTGAAACGTCTCGACGCTCTCCGCGAAGAGGCGAAAGGATAAAACACACCCGCCCTAAGGCATACCCGCCCCAAAGGGCGGGATTTTTTGTTTCTTATCGTTCCGCGCCCGTCCCCGCTCGGAACGCGTCGGAAACGGCGCGGAACGCTCCCGTCAGAACGACGGCATCGAGACTGTAGGCAACGCTGTCGTACCCCAGGTTCGCCCACTTGATCGCGTCTTCCGTCGAGGCGGCGAAGATGTACGATTCCTTGCCGCCGGCGCGGCATGCGGCCAAAATCCTCTCCACGGCGGCGGTCAGTTTCGGGTGACTGAACATGAGCGGGATGCCGAGCGCGATGGAGAGGTCGCAGGGGCCGACGAAGATGCCGTCGACCCCTTTCATCGAAGCGATCTCCTCGATGTGCTCCAGCGCCTCGGCTGTCTCGCACTGAAGGATCACCTTGCACTTTCTGTTGCACTCGGCCATGTAAGACGTGACATCATGCGCCCACGCGTCTGCGCCCCAGCAGGTGGTGCGGTTCGGGCAGTAGCCTCGGTTTCCTGTGGGAGGAAACTTTGCCCATTTGACGACATCGCGCGCTTCGTCCACGGTGCGGATGTTGGGCACGATCAAGCCGCGCGCGCCGACGTCAGCCATACGCAATATGTACGGACGGCGAATGTCGCCGACGCGCACGAAGGGCAAAAGCCCGCCGCGCTCGGCGACGGCGATCAGGTCAGCGGCCGTCTCGACGGAAAAAGGGCCGTGCTCCGTGTCGATGATCACGTAGTCGAGTCCCGCGCGCGACAGCGCTTCCATCGCGCCGCGCCCGCCCAGCTCAAAGAAAGTGCCGAATGTCTTTTTCATGTTTTTTGCCTCGCCTTTTCTAAAAGTCGTTCGCGCGTTCCGCGGGTTTCAGTCCCGCGGGACGCGCTTTTTACACGCCTGTTCTCCATTCCGATATTCCTCCCGCATCCGTCGCCAAACGAAGATATGCGCGCGAAAGGACAGACTTTTCTACGCCGAACTCCCCGCCTTTGTCGGTTTTACGCCCGTTATGAAAATCTTTCGACTTTTTTTACTTTTCTCAGGACGACCCCATGGCAGGCCGAACAGGAACATCCGCCGCAGCGCTCTGACACCTGCCTGAACAGGCTTTCAGCAACGCATCCGGATTTTTAACCTATATATTCTAACCCCTTAATGGACGGCGAGGCGTTCTTCGCGTGAATGTTTTTTATCAACATACCAATTTACTATACTTATTGACACATATTCTAATGTGTGGTAAGATACTAAAAGTAAAGAAGATCGCAGCTTGTCGTGAACGGGCAGCCCCCGCGGGTTCTTTTTGGCGAAAAGTGCGGATTTTCCGCACAAATTAAAAAAGGAAAGGTTGA
The DNA here is from genome assembly GCA_964520485.1 of uncultured Synergistaceae bacterium. Taxonomy (GTDB): domain Bacteria; phylum Synergistota; class Synergistia; order Synergistales; family Dethiosulfovibrionaceae; genus Pyramidobacter. The sequence goes on from CAZFNC010000061.1 coordinate 8,380, forward strand.
GTGGAATGGAAAACGAGAAGAAATCCATGAGTCTGCCGCTGAAACTGTTGATCGCTCTGGCCATAGGCATTGTCTGCGGCCTGCTGGTGCCGAAAGGGTCCACGCTCCCCTTCGCCCAGTCCGTCGAAAACGTGGTGGGCACGGCTAAGTACATCATGGGGCAGCTGATCAACTTCTGCGTGCCCCTGATCATCATCGGCTTCATCGCGCCATCCATCACCAAGATGGGGAAAAACGCCACGAAACTGCTGATGATCGCGATTCTCATCGCTTACATCAGTTCCATCCTGGCCGCGTTCATGTCGGTGGGCGCCGGTTACACCATTATCCCCCATCTGAACATCTCCACGTCCGCAGCCGAAGAGGGCGCGAGTCTGCCGGTGAAGTTCCAGCTGAACATTCCCCAGATCATGTCCGTCATGAGCGCCCTTGTGTTCTCCGTGCTGATCGGGCTGGCCGCCGTCTGGACCGGCGCCAGGACCATCACCGGCGTGCTGATCGAGTTCCAGGATATCGTGCTTGAAATCGTGAAGAAGGTCATGATCCCCGTACTGCCCTTCTTTATCGGCACGACGTTCTTCCAGCTGGCGTGGAATGGCTCCATCACCAAGCAGCTCCCCGTGTTCCTGATTGCCATCGTCATCGTCATGATCGGCCATTACATCTGGCTGACCGTCCTCTACGGTTCCGCGTCGGCGTATTCGGGACGTTCGGGCCTTGAGGTTCTTAAGCACTACGGCCCCGCCTACCTGACCGCCGTGGGCACGATGTCCTCCGCCGCCACGCTGGCTGTGGCTCTGGACTGCGCTCACAAGAGCAAAAATCTCCGCTCCGACATGGTGGGTTTCGGCATCCCTCTGTTTGCCAACATCCACCTGTGCGGCTCGGTGCTGACGGAGACTTTCTTCGTCATGGTCGTGTCCAATATCCTCTACGGCCATCTGCCGACTCCCGGCACGATGGTCCTGTTCTGCCTGCTGCTCGGGGTGTTCGCGATCGGCGCTCCCGGCGTTCCCGGCGGCACGGTCATGGCCTCTCTGGGTCTGATCATCAGCGTTCTGGGCTTTGACGACGCTGGTACGGGCCTCATGCTGGCCATTTTCGCCCTGCAGGATTCGTTCGGCACGGCCTGCAACGTCACCGGCGACGGCGCCCTGACGTTGATGCTCACAGCCTACGCCGAGAAACACGGCATCAAGGAACAGAAGATCGAAACCGTCGATCTCTAATCGCTCTGAATTTCGTAAACTGAACAAACCGCACGGATACGCAGGTCCCGGGGGGAATCCTCCGGGACCTGCGGCGTATGCCGCCGTCAAAGAGCGAAAGGCCCTTTCGCGCGGCAGTCTTTCACATGGCGGCACTTCCCTGCCGAAGCTGAACTCATCCGCGACGGCCTCCGGCCTTTTTAGCTCGGCTAGCCTTTTGCGCCGGAAATGCCGCGCGGTTTGACTTCCGCAGGGATGCCGACGTAGGTCTCGCCCTTTGTTCGCTCTCTCAGTTCGTCCCTTGCCTTCTTCAGCAGCGCGGGGGCGAGGACAAGGTCGAGCCCCGTGGCGGCGAGAACCTTGCCGGCTTGGAGCATGGCTTTGTGCGCCATGGGCGACTTGCCCTGCGCGACGACCTGCCACGAGTGTCCGGGCGTGGAGTTCGCCCACGCGCCCATGTTGATCTGAGCCGTCGGCGTCTTCCAAGAGACGTCGCCCACGTCGGTGGAACCTCCGATGGGAGGCTCGTTGGGAACGTAGGGGAGGACTGTGCAGGGCAGCGCGTGTCTTTTCGCCTCCTCAAGCGCCTTGCGGCCTTCTTCCCCCGCATGCCTGGTCTGTTTGATGAGACTTTCAAAACGGCCGGCTTCGGGCGTGGTGGCGAAAATGCCTTCGGCAAACTTCCTGTCTTCGTCGTCGAAAGAGGGCACGCCGTAGTACTCGAGGTTTTTCTGAAGGTC
>CAZFNC010000062.1:0-10009 GCA_964520485.1 uncultured Synergistaceae bacterium
GCGGAACCGGCGGCACAGGACGGTGTTCAGGGCCAAACGGCGGCTCTGGGCGCGGACCGGGGCCGAAACCGGCTTCAGGCTCAGGACGCTCTGTCGGGCGGGGTTCCGGAACGGGGCCCCCTGCGCGATGGGGCGGCACTGGACGCTCCCTAGGGGCGAATGGCGGTTCTGGCGGAACCGGCGGCACAGGACGGTGTTCAGGACCGAACGGCGGCTCTGGACGCAGCCCCGGGCCGAATGGAGGCTCCGGCGGAATCGGCGGCACGGGCTCGCCATGTGCGGGCGGCATTGGCTCCGGACGCTCGGGGGGCACAGGCGGTTTCTCTTTCGGGCGCGATCCCCCCGCAGACATCGCCGCTTTGACAGCGTTCTCGTCGAAAGGCGCCGCTTCGCGATCTTCAACGCTGATCGCCCCCGCAGGGCAGACGGGCAAACAGTTCCCCAGCCCGTCACAATAGTCCTCGCGCGTGACAACGGCCTTGCCGCCTATCATCTGAATGGCGCCCTCCTGACACGCGGAAGCGCACTCTCCGCAGCCGTTGCAAGCGTCGCGGTCAATCTTGACGATTTTTCTGATCACGAACGATCCCTCCCTTGGCACCGCGTTCCGACGGTGCAATTTTTTTGACACATCAGCAGAATTATAGTATGATAAACGATGAAATTCGGTTGTTTATCCAACGCTTGACGAAGGTGGTCTTTCATGGACATCACTCGGCTTGCCAACTGTCCCCTTTTCGAAGGTGTTGCCCCATCCGACCTTGATCAGGCTTTAGCGGCGCTTTCTCCAAGACCGCGCTCATGCGGGAAAAATCAGCTGCTCCTCGCGCAGGGGGAGAAAGTTCCGGGCATCGGCCTGCTCGTTGAAGGGACGGCGCTGGTCGTCATGGACGATTTCTGGGGAAAGCGTTCTGTCATCACACCCATTTCTGCGGGAGAACTGTTTTGCGAAGCGTTCGCCTGTTCGGGCGTTACGGAGCTTCCCGTAAGCGTGACGGCGACGACCAACGTAAAGGCGCTTTTTTTCTCCTGCGAAAAGTTCTTTGAGCCTAAGGCAGTCTCCTCTCCGCTTCGCACGATGTGCGCCAACCTGCTGCGCATTGTCGCGCGCAGGAATCTCACGCTGCTGCGCACAAACAGCCTGCTCGCACGCAGAACGATCCGCGAACGAGTGCTCGGCTGCCTCTCGTCCCTAGCGCAGGAAAAAGGGAAAAACGACATCACGCTCCCCATGAACCGCCAGGAGATGGCTGACTTCCTCGCCGTCGACAGAACGGCTCTTTCGGCGGAACTGTCGCGCATGAGAGCCGACGGCCTGATCGACTTTGCCAAAAATCGATTCAGGCTGCTGAAAAACGACGCGGCCCGCTGAACGCGCAAGAGCCCGAAAACGGAACGCGCCTTTTTCTTGTCCTCGCGCACATTCACCGCGCGGTCCGGAAATCCTCAGCGGCGGCCGTGAAAACCTTGAACAGTTCAAGGTTCGGGGCCTGTGAAAGGATCATGCGCTCGGGATGCCACTGCACCCCCACGCAGAAACGCTCGTCCCGCGCTTCTATCGCTTCGATCACGCCGTCGGGCGACACTGCCGTCACGGAAAAACCCTGAGCGACTTTGGCCACGGCCTGATGATGAAAACTGTTCACGGTGAACTCGCGGCCGAAAACGCGCTCCACGAGACTGCCTGGCGACGCGGTCGCCCTGTGGCTGGGCCAGCGCCCGTGCATCGTCTGATGATGGTTGAACGTGGATTTGTCGTTGGCAAGGTGCTGAATCAGCGTGCCGCCGAAGGCGACGTTCATCAGCTGAATGCCCCGGCACACGCCGAGAATCGGCATGCCGCGGGATCGCGCCAAACGGGCCAGGGAAATCTGATAGCGATCAAGGGCGGGGTTGAGACGTCCGATGTTGAGGTCGGGGCCTTCGCCGAAGATGAGCGGGTCAATGTCGATACCGCCGGGCAAAAACAGGCCGCCCGCCATGTCAAGGTACTCCTCCAGCAACGCCTCGTCGCCGCTCGCCGGAAGGACGAACGGAACCCCGCCGCCCGCCAGAAGCGCGTCGGTATAAGTCTCGAGCAGTCCCACGATGGGAACCGCTCCGGGCGCCGCGCTGTCGAGATTACACGCCACGGCGATCTTCGCCTTGCCGGTCATGAAAAACCCTCCGTTTCGAGCATAAAAATCACCTGACGGTATTGGACGCGGAAATCTCGTCCGCCGCCCTTCCGTCGGGGAAGATCAAAGCCTTGAGGCGTTTGACAAAATCGTTTTCACGACGGATCAGCCGTCCCTGACCGTCGGCAAAGGCGTGTTTCGTCCGGCCTTCCGCGGCGAGACGTCCGTCAGAGTGGAACAGTCTGTAGCCGAACGTCACCGTCGCAGGACCCCGTTCAAGCGGAAAAACCTCCATCTCCACTGGCTCATCGTAGAGCAAAGACGATTTGTAACGGCAACGCACTTCAACGACGGGAAGAAAGACGCCGTTCTTCTCCCACTCGCCGTAGGGAAGACCGAGGTCGCGGCAATAGTTCGATCTGCCCTCCTCGAACCAGACAAAGTAGTTGCTGTGGTGCGCGATGCCCATCTGATCCGTCTCGGCGTAACGGACGCGGAACGAATATCGGCGGGACGCGGGTGTTCTCTCCGTCATCATGTCAGAATATCCTCCAGAGCCAGCAGGCGAACACCGCTTCCGCGAGCAGGATGACGGGGACGCCAAACGCGAAATACCAGTGTTTTGTCTTGTGACGCCAGAACTTCATGCCGACAAACGCGCCGAGCGGCCCCATCGCCGCCCAGATGAACAGCGCCTTCTCGCTGACGCGGCGCATGGCCGCGCCAGCGACCCGCGCGCCGTTGCGGCGGGCAATCTGTTTGTCGAGCCCGTAAACCGCAAACGATGCCGCGTTAAGCGCCGCCAGCGCCCACAGGAACGTTTTTCCCACGCTTTCATCCCTCCTTCGTGGATTTCGCTCGCCGTCCGCGCGCCTTTCCGCGACACGGACGATCCCGCCAACGGCCGCTTTTCGCGGCTCAGAAGCGTTCGAGCGTTCGGAAAACCAGAAACCAGAGTTCTGCGATAAAGACGGCGAACAGGCAAAGCGAAAGAAGCCTGCCGGACAAAGGCGCGTGACGCCAGTGCCTCGCTGCGCAGTACGCGCCGAACGGCCCCAGAACCGCCCAGACGTAAAGCGGCTGTCTGCTCATGGGGCGCGTGCCGAACTCTTCGTCGTAGTCGTCAAAGACAATATACGACTTGAAATTGAACGCGACCGCGATCAGCAGAGGAAGATATGTTAACGTGTTTTCTCCTCCTCACTCGCGGGCCGGCGTGCGATCGTGCCGACGCGGGCTCTCGCGGCGCGAACGAGGTCCGCCGGCGGCAAAAGCATCTGCAGCCCGCGGCGCCCCGCGCTAACGGCTATCGTCTCAAAGGCCAGCGCCGACTCGTCGACAAACGTCGGCAGTTTTTTCTTCATGCCAAGCGGCGAACAGCCGCCGCGCACGTAGCCAGTCAGGTCGAAAAGCTCTTTCATGTGGATCATCTCCACCTTATGCCGACCGGCCAGTGACGCCAGTTTCTTCAGATCAAGTTCCATCGCGCCGGGGACGACGGCGACAAGCAGGTCCCTGACGTGGTCGCAGTCGCGCAGCACAAGCGTCTTGTAAATGCGCTCAAGCGGCACGGGGCTGCTTTCAGCCGCGTGCACAGCGCTGAGATCGTCCTCGTCCGCGTCGTATTCGACGACGGAAACGGAAATTTTCAGTCTCTCCGCCTCGCGCACGGCGTTCGTCTTATCCGCCTTGGACACGTCTACTCCTCCGAAGGGCTGCGGCGGCGCTTGGGAGCGGAAGGAAGCTCGCCTTCTTCCAGGTAACGGATCGTACCGTCGGGCATGTGGACGTGCGGACGGCCGTCGTGCGCATGCGTCACGTCTCCATGCGCGTGTTCGTGACGGAAGCGTCCCCGTCCATGCTCATGCGCCTGTTCGCGGACGTGAGCATGAACACCTCCGTCTCCATGACAGTCGGCGAGGCGGGAACAGGGGGGAACCTTGGCGATCCCGTCGTGATCGGGAAGCGGATCGTGCATATAAACATCTCCTTCACTCCGCATGTGACGGAGTTTTCTCAAAGTGATTTTCGCGTCGCGCGAAGACATGCGTATTATCTCACAACTGTGACATAATTTCACCCTTTCGAGCTCATACTTCACAACGATGACAATTTATGCTAAACTTTATATTGCAAAATTTTGCCGTACACAGGAGGCATTCTATGAAAAAAAAGCTTTTCACGTTCGCTGTCTGGTCGCTTTTGTCGTCATGCTGCGCCTTTGCCGCCGTACCGGTGCGCGTCGTCCGGCTCGATGCCGACGGAAGCGGGCAGCAGCGTCACTATTTCGGCGAAGTCCAGGGTTCGCAGCGCGTCGATCTCTCCTTCCGCGTGCCCGGGCCGCTGATTGAAATCAGGGCGGAGACGGGATCGCGCGTCAAAAAAGGACAGGTCATCGCGCGCATCGACCCCCGCGACTTCCGCACGCGTCTGTCCGACGCCAAAAGCAAACTTTCGCAGGCAGCCGCGCGGCACAGCGAAGCGCAGAACAACTTCCGCCGGTACGACGAACTTTACAAGAAAAAAGTCGTCTCCCAGGCGCAGTACGATCAGTTCAAGACAGCGCTCGACGTGGCGCGCTCGTCGCTGCGCACGGCGGAAGCCGGCGTCAGGGAAGCGGAACACTCCCTCGCCGACACGGAACTGCGCGCTCCCTTCGCGGGCGTCATCATCGCCAGACTGGCCGAGCAGTACCAGGACGTGCAGGCCAAACAACCCATCGTCAGCCTGCAAAACCTTGAAAACGTGGAGATCGTCGTGGACGTGCCCGAAGAGGACATCGTCAAAGCCGGCGCGGGGTCAGAAAAGGGCCGCCTTTTCGGGTCGCAGAAGATCGACGACGTAGAACTGAACGTCACCGTGGACGCTTTGCCCGGAAAAAGCTTCGCCGCTTCCTTCAAGGAGGTCGGCGCCCAATCCGACCCGCGGACGCGCACTTACGCCGCCACAGTCGTCATGCCGCAACCGGCGGGCGTGAGGATTTTGCCGGGCATGACCGTCCTCGTCAGCGCGTCTCTCCGTTCCCCCGCCAACAAAACAGCCGACAGTTTCATCGTACCGCTCGAAGCCGTCGTCGGTGACATGTCAGGCGCCACATGGTTGTGGAAGTACGACGGCGACGCCTCGGTCGTAAAGATCCCCGTCACGCTCGGCGATTTCCGCGACAGCCGCGTCCAAGTCAAGGGCGGCCTCGCCGCAGGGGACCTGATCGTGACCGAGGGCGCGCGGGGACTGAGCGAAAACGCGGTCGTCTCCGTGCTTCCCCAGTCGACTGCCGCTCATTAAAAAGACGCTTTGCCGCCCAAAACGCGGCAAAGCGTCTTTTTTATCGTGATTCTTCAATTTTTTGCGGCTACATGCCGGCGAAAGCGCGGTCCTCGAATCTCGTGTACTCCCGCAGAAACACGAGAGGCACCTTGTCGGTGGGACCGTTTCTGTTTTTGGCGATGTCAAGCGAGGCGGAATTGTCGCCGCGCCCTTCCAGATCGCTGGCGTAGTAGCTTTCTCGGTACAACAGGCCGACGAGGTCGGCATCCTGCTCGATAGCGCCCGAGTCGCGCAAGTCCGACAACTGCGGCGTCTTGACGTTGCGGCTTTCGACAGCGCGCGAAAGCTGCGACAGAGCGATGAGGGGAACGTCCAGTTCGCGGGCGATGGCCTTCAGACCGCGCGATATCTCCGCCACTTCGTTCTGCTTGTTGTCCATCGCGCGGCTTGAGTTCATCAGCTGGAGATAATCGACGACGATCAACCCCAGTTCCCCGTGCCGCGCCTTAAAACGGCGCGAGCGGGCTTTCATCTCGACGATTGAGAGAATCGAGCTGTCGTCGATGTACAGAGGCGACTCCGAAAGCACGTTGGCCGCTTCCGTGAGCGTGCGCCAGTCCTGCTGCGCGAACGTCCCGTTGATCAGATCCTGCAGGTTCAGCCTGGCTTCTGCGCCCAGCAGACGCATGACCAGCTGCTCCGCGCCCATCTCAAGGCTGAACACAAGCACGGGGAGCTTCGTCTTGACGGCGACGTTGCGCGCGATGTTCATCGCCAGAGCCGTCTTCCCCATCGAGGGCCGCGCGGCGATGATGTTAAGCGCGCCGCGCTGCAGCCCGCTTGTCAGGCGGTCGATGCCCGAAAAACCGCTCGTGATGCCCGTCAACCCGCTGTCCTCGCGGCTGAACGCTTCCTGGATCCTGTCGAACGTCGGCTTCATCACCTCGGCGACGCTCCTGAAGTTCGACTCGTTCCGCGTGCGAGACACCTCGAAGATCAGGCGTTCGGCGTCCTCCAACAGCTGGCTGATGTCGGAACTCTCGTCGTACCCCATGCGCGTGATGGCGTTGCCGGCGGTGATCAGGCGGCGGTGGATGGCTTTGTCGCGGACGATGCGGGCATGGTAAACCGCGTTGGCCGCCGTCGGCGTGCTGTCGACAATGGCGGCGAGGAACGACTGACCGCCGAGCTTTTCCAGCAGATGGCGGTCGGTCAGCTCCGCGCCGAGCGTCAGCATGTCGACGGGACGGCCTGAACGCGTCATCTCGAGAATGACGTTGTACACGTCGCGGTAGTTCAGGTCGTAAAAGTCCTCGGGCGAGAGAAACTCCGTCACGTCGGTGAGGGCCTCGCGATCGAGTATGCACGCCCCCAGCACGGCCCTCTCGGCCTCCAGGTTGCTCGGCGGCAGACGGTCGAATACTTCGTCAGGCATAAGCGCTTATTCGGACTCCACCGACAGGGTCATGGCGCAGTCGACGCCGGCGTACAGACGCAGCGAAAGGGGATACGAGCCCACAGATTTGACGGCGCCGTCAAACTTGACGTTCTTCTTGTCAAGATCAACGCCGTACTGCGCTTTCAGCGCCTCGGCGGCCTGCGCGGCGGTCACGCTGCCGAACAGCCTGCCCCCCTCGCCGGCGCTCACTTTCACCCTCACGACTTTGCCGCTGATGCGCGCCTTGACGCTCTCCGCCTCGGCGGCCTTTCGCGCGTCTCGGCGCGCCTGCGCGGACGCCCTGTCCTTCATGATGTTCACGTTCGCGGCCGTCGCCTCCTGCGCGAGACCGCGCGCGATCAGATAGTTGCGTGCATAGCCGTCGGAAACCTCGACAATATCGTCCTTTTTGCCCAACTTACGAACATCCTCTTTCAGGATGACCTTCATTTTTATTCTCTCCTTTCAAATCGTTTCCTGAAATCCAGACATATATCAAACATGCCCGCGAAAGAGCAGACCTGCATGAGCAACGGAATGAAGAGGAAGAAAGCGAGAATCATGACGCGTGCGGCGCCGCGGATACCTTTCTCCTCCAGCCACCAGGCGCCAAGCGACATCCCCTGCAGGATGAACAGATACTGCACGAGCAGCGTGACGTTCAGCGCGACGCGCGACAGAAACGCCAGATAAGACACGTACGCCGCCGCCACGTTGCAGAGAATCGCCGCCGCAAACGCCCACAAAACGCTTTGCGGAAAACGCCACCGCGTAAACGCCGGCAATTTGGGCAGATCAACGTGGTTAAAGCGCCTGATAATCCTGCTTGAGATCCAGTAACTGACTGTACAGTCGACGACTGCGGCCATGATGAAGATGGCCGGCAGGAGATGCGGCATCATTTTAAAAGTCTGCTCGATCTGCGTCCGCACAGCGTCGGTCACCGTGATGCCCGGCAGTTTGCCGATCATGTCGATGGCTTTCTGTACGCTCGGGAGATCGAAGTTAAAAGGGTTGATGCCCGTCACATAGAACATGATCACCACAAGCGCCAGCTTGCACGCCAGCGAGACGAGAGAACCCCAGCAGATGATCTCGACGGCGTTCGTCTTCAACTCGATGATGCGCCCCAAAGCCAGTGCCAGGAGCGCGAAACCGAGCGCGTACGAAATCGCCGAGATGGGTCCGGACACGAACATGACCAGCAGCGAACCGACGACAAGCGAGACCGCGCCCGTTCTCAGGTCGTGACGCATCTCGAGGATGACCAACGGAACGGGGCTGATGAAGATCAGCCCGATCCCCAGCAGAGGGATGAAGTTCGCCCCCAGGAACAGAACCACGGAAAGCCCCGTCAGCAGGGCGGCTTCCGTGAGACCTCGGGCGTTCGTGTCCATGCTTGCCTCTCCTTTCTTCAGGCGTCTTCTCGCCCAAAAGCGCGCAGACGCTCTGTTTCGCCCTCCCTCGCCCGCGCCGCGCGCGAGGGAGGCGGGAACCCGCATAAAAAAGAGAGAGGACACGGCTTCGCTTCCTCTCTCTCGCAAAACTTCGTTGTTCAGTCGGCGGTGTAGGGCAGAAGAGCCATGAAACGGGCGCGCTTCACGGCGATCGTCAGCTGGCGCTGATGCTTGGCGCAGTTGCCCGTCACGCGGCGCGGAATGATCTTGCCGCGCTCGCTGACATATTTCTTCAGCCGCTCCACGTCCTTATAATCAACGTGTTCGATCTTGTCAACGCAGAAGAAGCAGACCTTCGGACGGCGTTTGCCGTTCGTCCTCTTCCTCATCGGACCGGAAAAGGGCATAAACCACTTACCTCCTTCACGATTTCAGTTCAGGGTACGGCCCTGTGCTCTCGCGACTCGATCTTTCCAGAGCGAAGACGCGCTGATGTCATCAAAAGGGAATGTCGGCCTCCTCGTCTCCCTGAGGCGCGGGCGCGGACGCCGGATCGAGTTCAGAAATATCCATGGGGAAAGAATCCCCGCCGCCCACGCCGAAACTGCCGACACCCTGACCACCCGAGTTCTGCTGTGACTGAGTGTCGCGGTAACTGCGCGGCGCGCTCGACTGGCGCTGCTGATAGCCGCCTCGATCCTGACTGCCGTAAGACGGACCTCCGCGGTCCTGATTCCCGTAGGACGGGCCGCCTCGATCCTGACTGCCGTAAGACGAGCCGCCCCTGTCCTGATTCCCATAGGACGAAGCGCCGCTGCCGTCGTCGCGCCGTCCGCCGAGGAACTGGCACGTCTCGGCAACGATCTCCGTGACGTTGCGTTTCTCGCCCGTCTTCGTCTCGTAAGACCTGGTGTTGATACGTCCTTCAACCAGCACCGGCGCGCCTTTTTTCAGGTAACGTTCGCAGTTCTCGGCCATTTTTCCCCACACGACGACGGGGATAAACGCCGCTTCCTCGCGAAATTCGCCGTTCTGATCCCGCCATGAACGGTTGCACGCGACGGTGAACGACGCCACAGCGTGCTGATTGGCCGTATAGCGGACCTCGGGGTCGCGCGTGACGTTGCCCACGATAATCGCTTTGTTAAACCCTCTCATCGGACTACTCCCGCTACTCGCCCACAGCGATGTTCAGATGACGCACGACAAGCGGACGCAGACTGAGCACGCGATCAAGCTCCTTGAGCTGATCGGGCTCGCATTTGAACTCGAAGACGACATAGATGCCCTCGTTCAGCTTGTCGATTTCGTAAGCAAGACGACGCTTCCCCCAAACATCGGTCTTCGTGACCTCGCCGCCAAGTTTAGCGACGAGATCCTCAACGGCCTTAACTTCCACGCTGTGGTCCTCGACGGTGGGATTGATGATCACCATCATTTCATATGAACGCACCACGCGCAACACCTCCTCCCTTCGGACTGTCGGCCCCGCATGGGGCAGGGACTGTAATTTGGAATTATACTCTCTCTAAGACAAAAACGCAAGACTCACACGAGGCGAATATCATAGGTACGGTCGCTCAGGGCAAAGAACACTAAAAGGCGTAAGGACTGCATGACGAAACGATATATCGCAACCGGCGGATGTTACGCGCATATAAAAACCGCGAGCTAACAAAACCGATCAGCTCGCGGCAAAAGCGCATAACAAACTTACTGAGCCATCGACCTCAGGACAAGTTCGGCGATGACGGCCGAGCCGACGAACGTGCCGACGAACACGAACAGCC
>CAZFNC010000063.1:0-9761 GCA_964520485.1 uncultured Synergistaceae bacterium
TTCTAACCAAAAATTTTCGAAAAAACAATCCTTTCACGATAAAAGTTCTCCCCCGTCCGCGACCGCGCAAAGACAACGCAAAGCGTCGCCCGTGGGAACGCGAGGCGCGGCGTGGGCCTTTGCGGGGATAAGATCGAAGCCACGGCCTGTTTTGTAAAAAAGGCGACGCCGCTCGCGCGGCATGTAAAAAAGAGTCCTCCCGTCCCGAGGGGGAAGGACTCTTTGAAGAAGTTTTTTGAGAGACATGATACAAGCGAGGTCAACGTATTTTTGCGGCTGAAGGACCTTTCATTCCCGATCGCGGATGAGCCCCGCAAGAAAATCGAGGTCGATCGCGGCGGGCGAGCCGCCCGAAAGGATGTCCGCGGCGAGGGCGCGCTTGTCGCGGTGCAGCGCGAGAATTTTCTCTTCGATCGTGTCTCGCGCGACAAGACGGTACACGATGACGGGGCGCGTCTGGCCGATGCGGTGGGCGCGGTCAGACGCCTGATCTTCGACGGCGGGGTTCCACCACGGGTCGAGGTGGAGAACGTAGTCTGCGGCGGTCAAGTTCAGTCCCGTGCCGCCCGCGCGCAGACTGAGGAGGAAGAAGTCGCCCTCTCCCGACTGAAAGCGTGAGACAAGTTCTGTTCTCTTCGCGGCGGGCGTGGAGCCGTCGAGAGAGAGACAGGCGAAGCCCGCGTTTTCAAGCGCGGTTTTGACGATCCTGAGGTGGTCGGTGAACTGGCTGAAGATCAGCGCGCGGTGTCCGTCGTCGTGCAGCTGCGCGGCTAGGGCGAGCAGATTTTCCGTCTTGGAAGAGGGGATGTCGGCGGCGAGGCGCGCGCCCTCCCGCGTGAGCGAGACCGAACAGCAGCAACGGCGAAGTTTCATGATCTGCGAGAAGATGACGAGACGTTTATCCCTGTCGGGCAGGGACGCGGCGCCGTCGATCGCTTCTGCGGCGCTCGCGCGCAGCGCCTCGTAGAACGCGCGCTCGGCGTCGCTGAGGTCGAACTTGACCGTGACGTCCGTTCGCGGGGGCAGGTCGTCGAGCACCTGCTCCTTGGTTCGGCGCAGCAGAAACGGGGAAACGACGCGTCTCAGGCGCGCGCGGGCGTTCACGTCGCCGTCGGCGATCGGCGCTGCGAAGACGCGGTTGAAACGATCAAGCGAGCCGAGCAGTCCCGAGTTGAGGAAGCGGAACAGGTTCCACAGCTCGTTGAGATTGTTTTCGACAGGCGTGCCCGTCATGACCATGCGAAAGCCGCCTTTGAGGTTCATGACGGCGGCGGAGCGTCGTGTGGCCATGTTCTTGACGGCCTGCGCCTCGTCGAGCACGATCGTGTGCCACGAAACCCGCGCGAAGGCGTCGGCGTTGTTCTGCAGCAGCCCGTAGGAGACGAGCGCCACGTCAAACGGCGAAAGAGAGTTCAGCACGCTCTCGCGCCGCGAAGCGCGGTAGTCGACGACGTTCAGCGCGGGGGCGAAGCGCTCGGCCTCGTCGCGCCAGTTGCCGCAGACGGACGTGGGCGCGACGACGAGGGCGGGGCCGTCGTGCGCGCGAGAAAGGAGCAGCGCCAGCGCCTGAACCGTCTTGCCAAGCCCCATCTCGTCGGCCAGACATGCTCCCGCGCCGCAGTGCGCGAGGCGCGCCAGCCAGCGGAACCCCTCGGCCTGATACGGGCGAAGCTCCGCGCGGAGCGTGCGCGGCACATCCGGCCGCATCCGCGCGGCCTCTTTGAAACGCGCGCACAGGCCGGTCCAGTTCGCGTCGGCGGCGAACACTCCCTGTCCGAAGAGTTCGTCCACGGCGGGCGCGGCGATCGGGGGGAGAAGGAGCGATCCGCCCTTTTCGTCCGCCAGCGAGCCGAGCAGACGGATCCTGCGCTCAAATTCGCGCGTCAGCGCCAGGTACTGTCCGTCGCCGATGGGAACGAAACGGCCGCGGCTTTCGCGCGTCAGCGCGATGAGTTGAGCGAGCGACAGCGTGAGCGACTCGTCGACGGGCGCCGTTCCCGAGACGGCGAACCAGTCCGTGCCGGAACTCTGCGCGGCGCCGGTCAGCGTCGAGCCGTCCAGTTCGGCGCGAACGGATCGGATCCCGCCGCGCGGCCATTCCACGGCGATGTCGGGGACTTTTTTCAGCTGGAGCAGAAACTCGAGGCAGTCCTCGGGGCAGCGAAGCGTCCAGGCGGCCTCGCTTTGGCGTTCGGCCCGTTCCAAGACAGGAAGGGCGGCGACGGCAGCGTCGAACGTCTTTTTTTCTCGCGCGAGGTCGCGCCTGACGCGAGCGCGAAGGCCGAGTCCCGAGGCGTCTTTGACGTTGCCGTAAAGCGTTTCCGCTCCCAAGCCAGGGCGGCACGAGATGCCGTCCGCGCCGAAAGGCCGCGTGACGAACTCGACGTTCAGACCTTCGCCGACGGGACAGATGCGCGCGCGCAGGCGGCAGTCGCACTTCACCTCGGGCGCCGCGTCCCGCAGTTCCGAGGCGTTTGACCGCACCGAGACGCGGGAGGAAAGGGCCGAGATCGCCTTCAACAGACGTTCGCGCCCCCTCGCGGGCACGGTAATTCCTTTGCCGAGCATGGATGCCATGCCGCGCGCCGTGTCGCTGAACGTCGTGACGCGAAGACGCGTCGGCGTTTCCTCCTCGACGAGAACGGAACCTTCCGCGGGCGGCATGGTGAGCAGGCGCACTCGGCAGGTGTCCGGCCCCTCGGTGAGTTCAAGTTCGGGCTCGGCTGTGACGATTTCCAGCGGGACGAGGCCGCGGGCGCGTACGACCGACGGGTTGCCCGCCAGCAGCCGGATCGCCTCGGCGGAGTCAAGTTCGCGGAACAGGCCGCGAAAGCCGCGGCGGTACACGCGCACGGCGTCGCGCAGGCGCCTGTCGCGCTCCGGCAGGCTGGGGATGCGCTCGAAGCCATCCGCGATGGCGCTGAGAGCGACTTTGCGTCCTTTCGACCACGTGCCGTCTGCTGAAAGCCTCTGCTCCAGCGCCTCAACCGTGGGGAAAACGACGCGGGAAGACGGGTTTTCGGGGGGCTCCCAGTCCACCAGCCAGAGCAGGCGACGCTTTCCCGCAGGGGCGCCTGTGTTCGCGATCTTTTCAAGGGCACCCAGAGCGCGTTCCCAGTCAGAGTCGGCTGCAAGCAGTTCGGCAACCGGATGCCACTCATCCTTTCGAGCCGCGCCCGATACGTTCCGCGCCGCCGCGCTCAGTTCTCCCGCCAGGAAGACATATCCGTTGCGCGTCAGCTCCAGCGCCAGCGGCTCAAAAGCGGGCAGCCAGGTCTTGGCAAGGGAAGGCGCGATCCATGAACAGAGGAAGAACACGTGCGCGAGCGACACGAGATCGAGCGCGCCGCCGCATCCCTCGAGCAGTCGCGCGACGGCGTCCGTTTCGCTTCCAGACGCGAGGGAATGTCTGTCTGTCCACGATGAGACGGCCCGAGAAAGCGATTTGACGAGCGGAGACGAGCGGAACTCCCGTTCTGCGTCCGCGCCGCGGCGGGCCAGAGCCGCCTGGAGCCTGAAAACGGAGCCTCCGGGGACGGAACTTCGACGCTTTTGCTGGAGAACGCTCTGCTGAAGGATGACGTCCGGCAATTCGCCGACCGAAGCCAGAAGCGGCAGGAAAAAGAAGTCCCACGGGTCGGCGGCGCGCACGCCGGAGCCGTCCGCCTTTGGCGCGGGGGACATCAGGCGGAAAAAAAGCCGGGCCGCCTCGGATCGTTTTCCGCGCGCGAGGGCGTCGACGGCGCGAAGCCGCGTCTGTCCTTCTTTCGTCAGAAAAGGCTCGAGGCGTACGGCTTTCTCGAACTCGCCCAGATCGCACAGCGCCTTCGCGGAAGCCGCGGCATAGGCCCCGTCGCCGCTCGAGAGGCTGAGATCGTACATTTTTGTCACAAGGCGTCTCCGCAGGGCCGCGTCCTCGGTAAATCCGGCCGCGGCCTTGATGAAGAAGAGCCGGACATCTTCCTCAAGACGTTCGACCATCTCTTCGTCATAAGACGGGTTCAAGAGCACTTCGCGCGCGAAGAACTCGTCCAGCGGCGGCTGACGACGGCCCGTGACGGTCACGTGTCCCAGCGCCCTGAGCCCTTCAGAATCGCCGAGAAAGAGAAACTTGCGCAGGAAATAGGCGGCGCGCCACGTCTCGGCGAACGAAGTCGCCCCCGGTTCGGAAAAGGTTCGCTTTTTGAGCGGCGCGAGCTTGATTTTCGTCTCGACGGCGCGGCAGTACAGTCCAAACGTGCCGTCGGCAAGCGTCTCGCGCGCGACCGGTTCGCGGATTGCGGGCGGGACGGAAAAGGCCTCGCCGTCAGGCGCGGAAGTGAGCCGACACAGCCCCGCCTCCAGCCACGATTTCAGCGTCCCCTCCGGATCGCGCGGCGGGACGAAGTCCGACGCTTCCACGCTCGCCGCGCGCAGCATGGGAACGTACAACCGCGCGGTGAGCGGCCCCAGAGCGACGGCAAGGAGCCTGTACGATTCCTTTTCATCATCGGGAAGGGCGCGGTACAGCGCCGTCAGTTTATCCTGCGGAGGCGAAAAAAACATCTCAGACACCAGCCTTTTCTTCGTCCCATTATATTCCTTTTTTTGTGGAATTCACTTAGAATAACACTGTTGGTTCAGACGATGTATAATCGAACGGATTGAGTTATGCTCTATTCGGAAGGAAAAAGCCAAAGAGGTGACGTCCATGAAAAGGAGAAATCTGCCCGCGTTCGCCGTTGTCACGGTACTGCTGTTCGCCGCTGCCGTCCGCGCGGGTGAGACGCTGACGCTGGAGCAGTGCGTCGCCATCGCTCTGAAAGGCCACCCGTCGCTGACGGCCGCGGAAGGTGCGCTTGAATCGAGCAGGGCCAGAACTTCCCAGGCCGCCGTCGGCGCCCGCACCATGGTGAACGGCACGGCTGGCTACGCCCGCGACGGCGCCGTCAAGGGCCCCGGCAGCGGAGGCAGCGACGGAGACTGGTCAAGCGGCGTATCGCTTTCGCAGACCGTCTACGATTGGGGCAAGACCCACACCGCGATCAAAAGCGCAAGGCTGAACGAGCAGGCTTCCGCCGAGACGCTGAAACGCGTGCGCGAGACCGTTATAGCCGACGTGCGCGACGCCTATTACGGGCTGAACAGGTCCGTGCGGGAAGTGGCCGTGCAGAACGAACAGGTCAGGAACTACGAGAAGCGCCTTGAATGGGCGCAGTCCTACTATTCCGTCGGCACCAAGGCCAAGATCGAGGTGACCAAGGCCGAGACCGACCTCGCTAACGCCCGTCTCTCGCAGATCAGGGCCGAGTCGGCCGCCGAGCAGTACAAGGCGCAGCTGGCGTCGGCCATGGGCACCCCCGCGCTTGACATCGACTCGGTCGCGGACGAGCTTGATTTCGTCAAATGGGACATCGTCCTGAACGAAGCTCTTGAGCGCGCCGCGGCCAACCGCAGCGACCTCACGGCGGAGGACCTGCTCGTGCTCAAGGCGAAAACGGACGTGAAGTCCGCCTCTCTTGAAAACGCGCCCGACGTGACGGCAAGCGGCGGCTACACGTTCGGCGGCACGACCTTTGACGAGGCGGAACGGTGGAACGCGCGGGTCAGCCTCGTCGTCCCCATCGGCGACGGCGGTCTGACCAAGGCCCGCGTCGCTCAGTCGAAAGCCGACCTGAAAGTCGCGCAGGCCAACAGGGAAAAGCTCGCGCAGGATATCGTGCTCGATGTGCGCTACGCCTGGCAGAGTCTCCGCGAGAGCGCCGCCTCCATCGAAGCCGCCCGCATGGCGGTCAGACAGGCGCGCGAGAACCTTGAACTCGCGCTCGGCCGTTACCGCGCCGGCGTGGGCGACAGCCTCGAGATATCCGACGCCGTCGACAAGTACGCGGGCGCGCAGACCACGCTCATCGACAGTCTGTACAACCATAAAGAGGCGGGGCTGAGCCTTGAAAAAGCCATGGGGGAGGTTTCAGGGTCATGAGAAAATTCGTCAGATACGCCGCATGGACGATCCTTGCCGCGCTCGCGCTCGGCGCGGGGCTCAGGTACGGGGAAGAGAGGGCTTCCGGAGCCGACATCGGCTACCGCACGGCTTTTGTGCGGCGCGGTTCGCTGCGAAGCGCCATTCAGGCCACGGGGACGCTCAGCGCCGAGGAGACCGTGGACGTGGGCACGCAGATATCCGGAACCATCGAGGAGATGTACGTCGACTATAACGATAAAGTCAAAAAAGGCCAGCTCATCGCCGTCATGGACAGCCGTACCCAGCAGGCAGAAGTCGACATGGCCGAGGCCAATGTCCTCTCCGCCAAGTCCGACCTTGCCAAAGCCAACGCCAAACTGCTGAAGGCCGACAGGGATCTCAACCGCACGCGCACCCTCGTCAAAAAAGACCTGATCGCCCGCAGCGAACTTGACGCCGACATCGCCGAGCAGGCCACCGCCAAGGCCGACGTTATAGCCGCCAAGGCGAAAGTCGCCCAGTACGAGGCTACCCTGCGCAAGCAGGAGATCAACCTCGGCTACACGAAAATCTACTCGCCGGTCGACGGCATTGTCGTCGCCAAGAACGTCGAAAAAGGACAGACTGTCGCCGCCAGCTATCAGACCCCCAGCATCGCCGAGATTGCACGCGATCTCAAGCAGATGCAGGTGGAAGTCAACGTAGACGAGGCCGACATCGGCAGCGTCAAAGTCGGCCAGCGCGCGGAGTTCACGGTCGACGCCTACACCGACGCCACGTTCGCTGGGCGGGTCACGCAGGTGCGCATCTCGCCCAGCACGGAAAACAACGTCGTCAGCTACACCGTCATCGTCAAAGTCAGCAACGACGAAGAGAAGCTCATGCCCGGCATGACGGCCAACGTCAGCCTGATCGTTACCGAGAAGAGCGACATCCTGCTCGTGCCCAACGCGGCGCTGCGCTTCCGCCCTAACGTGGACACCGCCATGCGGCCGCGCCCCTCGCGCAAGGGCACCGTCGGCGCCGCGGAGACGCCCGGTGTCTATGTTCTTATCGACAAAAAGCCCGTCAAGATCGAAGTGGAACGAGGTATCACCGACGGTTCGCGTACCGAGATCATCTCGGGCGTGGAGGAAGGCACGGAAGTCCTCGTCGGTTTCGATCTTTCCCCAGGCAAGAAGTGACAGTCATGGCGCTCGTCGAACTGAAAAACATCCGCAAGAGCTTCAGGCTCGGCACTGAAGAGATCGAGATCCTTCACGGCATCGACCTCGTTGTCGAACGCGGTGAGTTCGTCGCCATGATGGGGCCGTCGGGTTCAGGCAAGTCGACGACGATGAACATCCTCGGCTGCCTCGACAAACCCACAGCCGGCGAGTATTTTCTCGACGGCAAAGACGTGTCGAAGCTTAACCGCGACCAGCTGGCCGCCATCCGCAACAGCACGATCGGTTTCGTGTTCCAGGGGTTCAACCTGCTCCAGCGCACAAGCGCCGTAGAAAACGTCGAGCTCCCCATGCTCTACGCCGGCGTCCGGGCGGGAGAACGGCGCCGCCGCGCCCGCGACGCCCTCGTGCGCATGGGGCTGGAAGCGCGCCTCAACCATGAGCCGAGTCAGCTTTCCG
Source organism: uncultured Synergistaceae bacterium (assembly GCA_964520485.1). Lineage (GTDB taxonomy): Bacteria > Synergistota > Synergistia > Synergistales > Dethiosulfovibrionaceae > Pyramidobacter. The sequence goes on from CAZFNC010000063.1 coordinate 7,570, forward strand.
GCGGACAGCAGCAGCGCGTCGCCATCGCCCGCGGCATCGTCAACCGCGCGCCGATCCTGATGGCCGACGAACCCACGGGCAACCTCGACTCGAAGACGAGCGACGAGATCATGCGCCTGTTCCAACAGCTCAACGACGAAGAGGGCATCACCATCATCCTTGTCACGCACGAGCCGGACGTCGCGGCCTTCGCCAAGCGCCAGCTTCTCTTCCGTGACGGCATGATCCTCGAGGACAGGCCCGTTGCGGAACGCCGTTCGTAAAAGGAGAGAGCGACATGATCTCGTTCATCGAAATTTTCCGCATCGCCCTGCGCGCTCTGCACCGCAACAAGACGCGCTCGTTCCTGACGACGCTCGGCATCATCATCGGCGTCGGAGCCGTGATCGCCGCGTTCGCCGTGGGCGAGGGCGCCAACAAGGTTATAGACGAACAAATCGCGTCGTTCGGCACGAACTCGGTCACGGTCATGCGCGAGCGCAACGCGCGGTCCACGGGCGACACAGCAAGGTTCCTCACGGAGAGCGACGCGCAGGCCATCGCCGAGAACGTCTCGGGCGTCGAGGCCGTCGCTCCCACCGTCAGCGCCAGCGTGCAGGTCGTCTACGGCAACACCAACTGGTCGACGCAGGTCTACGGCAGCACGCCCGATTATCCCGACGTGCAGGGGTACACGATAGGGCGCGGGCGGAGCATCAGCGAGAGCGACCAGCGCCAGGGCGTCAAAGTAGCCGTCATTGGTAGCACCGTCGCCGAAAAACTGTTCGGCCATGAAAGCCCGCTCCGCAAGACGGTGCGCATCTCCAAGGTGCCCTTCACCGTGGTCGGCGTGTTCGCGAGCAAGGGGCAGAGCACGGGCGGCTTCATGGATCAGGACGACATGATCCTCGTGCCCCTCAAAACCGCTCAGAGCCGTCTCGTCAAGTATAACAACTCGCCGGGGCGCGTCGGCAACATCCAGGTGAAAGGCGTTTCGATGGAAGCCCTGCCGTACATCACGAGCGAGATCACGATGCTGCTGCGCGAACGGCACAAGATCCGCGCGGGCGAGGTCGACGACTTCGCCGTCCGCAGTCTCTCCCAGATGCTCGAGGCTCGGCGCAAGACCACCAGCGTCACATCGATGCTGCTGGCGTCCATTGCCGTCATCTCGCTTGTCGTCGGCGGCATCGGCATCATGAACATCATGCTCGTCTCCGTCACAGAGCGCACGCGCGAAATAGGCATCCGCATGGCCGTCGGCGCCAAGGCCGCCAACATTCGCCTGCAATTTTTGATCGAGTCGGTGACGCTTTCGGTGATCGGCGGCGTGCTCGGCATCTGCCTGGGCGTCGCGGCAGGGTACAGTCTCGCAGGGATCACGCAGGCGCCTCCCGTGTTCTCCGCCGGTTCGATCATGCTCGCGTTCCTCTTCTCGGCGGCCGTTGGCGTCGGCTTCGGCTACTATCCCGCGGCGAAAGCTTCGCTGCTCAACCCCATCGACGCGCTCAAGTACGAGTGAGGCGGCGCCTATCGCGGCGCTTTCGCAGGGGAGCCGCTTTTCCGTGCCGCGGCTTTCACCGCGTCGCGTTTTGTGCCAAAGGAGGTATTTACATGAGCAAAAAGCTGTACGTCCTGCTTCTGGCCGCAGCGTTTTCTTTATCGATGGCCGCTGCATCATGCGCCCGTCCCGGCGGCAGGGGCCCCGGCGGAGGCCGTCCGCCGGCGTTCGGACGCGGCCCCGGCTTCCGTCCCGGCAGACCCGGCCCAGGTTTCCGTCCCGGAGGCCCAGGCAGGTTCGGTCCGCGCAGGCCCGGCCCCGGTTTTCGTCCAGGGGGCCCCGGCAGACACGGCCACGGTTTTCGTCCAGGGGGTCCCGGCAGACCTGCTCCGTGGTTCCGGCCAGGCGGTCCGTGGCGTCCCGGTCTGCCTCCGCACCGTTTCGGCCCGCCGCTCCCTCCGCCGCGCGGACCGCGCTGGCACTGGTATGATGACGACTGGTGGTGGTTCGGCTGGCCCCCGCCTCCGCCGCTCTTCCTCTATCATCATTATTTCCCGCCGCTGTGGCCTTTTTTCTTCGTGCTCGACGTGACTCTCTGATCTTTCGTCCCTTACGGTTGACGGGGTAACTCCGCCCCGTCGCGCCTGCGATAAAACGGCCGGCGGAGAGTTCCTCAAAGGAAACGACGGAATACGGTAAAAGACGGCGTTCC
>CAZFNC010000064.1:0-1224 GCA_964520485.1 uncultured Synergistaceae bacterium
CTCTGGGTTGCCGTCCCCGCGCGCTATTTTAGCTGCCGGCGGAGATCGAAACCGTCGCGGAGGCGATATAAAATGGCAAACGCGTACTTTGTCTGTTCACGGTGCGGCGCGCGGGCGGAAGTTAACACACGGCGTCCCAAATGCGGCTGCGGCGGGCTTTGGAAGCTGGAGTACACCCCGCCCGCGTTCCGCGAATCCCTGATCGACAGGAGTCAGTGGAACATCTTCCGCTACCGCCGTTTTATGCCTCTCGAGGACGAGGCGTGGCGCGATGTGACCTTGGGCGAAGGCATGACTCCCGTCGTCCGTTACGACGAGGATCTGCTGCTCAAAATGGACTATTTCATGCCGACGCTGTCGTTCAAGGACAGAGGCGCCGCCGTCCTCATCTCCCACTGCAAGGCCATCGGCGTCACGTCCGTCGCGCAGGACTCGAGCGGCAACGCCGGCAACAGCGTGGCGGCGTACTGCGGAAGGAGCGGCATCGCCTGCGAGATTTTCGTGCCGGAGAACACGTCCCCCAAGAAGATCGACATGATCCGCGCCTACGGCGCCGTCGCGCACGCGGTGCCAGGAAACAGGGATCACTGCGCCGACGTCTGTCGCGAGGCGGTTGAAAAAGAGGGCGTGTACTATGCCAGCCACGTCTACAACCCGTTCTTCTACGAGGGGACGAAGACCTATATCTACGAGATTTGGGAGCAGTTAGGGAGAATTCCGCGAAACATTTTCGTCCCTCTCGGCAACGGAACGCTGTTTCTGGGAGTCGTCTACGGCTTGGAACACCTTGCGCGCAGCGGTGTCATCTCGCGTATGCCAAACGTCGTCGCCGTCCAGAGCGAGCGTTGCGCGCCTTTTGCCGAGGCCAGGCGGCTTGGACTGCGCGAGCCCGCGCGGATCGTGCCGCAGGCGACGCTGGCAGAGGGGATCGCCATCGGTCAGCCCATGCGCGGACGCGAGATTCTCGAAAAAATCTACCTGTACGACATGGAGATCGTCGAAATTCCCGAAGAAGACATCCTTCCAGCCCGCGCGGATCTGGCGCGGCGAGGAATCTACTGCGAGCACACGACCGCGGCCAACTTGGCGGCCTACAGAAAATACTGCGCCCTGCACGGCAAAACGCCCGACAGTCTGATCGCCATGTGCGGCGCGGGGCTCAAGTCCGACCATTGAACGGCTATTCGGTACACAACAGACATCGCCGCTCCATGATGCGCTCTC
>CAZFNC010000064.1:1324-9578 GCA_964520485.1 uncultured Synergistaceae bacterium
AACTCAATGAACGAGTTCCGTCTCCCCTTTTGAGCCCTTTCAGGCAGCCGGAAAGCGGACTTCCCGCGAGAATTTAGAGCCACAAGGCCGCGATAAACGTGGCCGCGAGGCCGCCGAGGGACATGGCGACGTTGCTGACGGACAGGGTTTTCATGCCTGTCTTCATGTCGTAACCCATGCAGTTCGTGTAGACCCAGAAGTAGCTGTCGTTGACGTGGCAGCAGGCGCGAGCGCCGGCGCCGGAGGCCATGAAGATCAGGATCGGGTTCAGACCCAGACTGGCAGCGATCGGGGCGCACAGAGTAGCCGCCGTCGTGACGGCAACCGTGCCGGACCCTTGGACGATCTTTAGCAGGCCGGAGATAACAAAGGGTATCAAAATGAACGGGAAACCCGTGTTGATCACTAGCTGAGCCAAGCTGTCGCCGGCGCCGGAAACCTTCAGCACCTGTCCGAGAGCGCCGCCGGCGGCGGTGATGAAGACGATGGGGCCGGCATCCTTCAACGTCACGTCCATGATGCTCAGCACCTTTTTACCGCCCAGTCGCCGGCCCAGAATGGCGATGGCCAGCACTGCGCCGATAGCCAGCGCGACGTTGGAATCACCGATAAAGTTCGTGACGGCGAGCACGGGCGACCCCTTGGGCAGAACCATGGCACATGTGGTGTTGCTCAATATCAGCACGATGGGAACCACGAGAGGAAGCAGGCTGGCCCAGCTGCATGGAAGGTCTGTGTAGTCAACGTTCGCTTTGGGCGTCTCCTCGGCGCCTTCACGGAACGTGTAGAAGCTCTCGGGTTTGTTCTTGAAGTACACTTCGGCGAAGAGCCAGCCGAAAGCCGTCATGAATACAGCGGCGAAACCGCCGTAGAGGATAGCCTGCCCGATGTCGATGCCAAGCAGTCCAGCGGCAGCCAGCGGGCCGGGAGTGGGCGGCACATACACGTGGGTCGCCAGAAGACCTGCGGAAAGACTGACGGCCAAAACGGCCAGCGGAATTCCCGTCCTTTTGTGAATAGCCTTGACAAGAGGCGTCAGGATGACGAAGGCCGCGTCGGAAAAGACGGGGATGGACACAAGATAGCCGGTGATGGCCATGGCAAGTCCCGCCCTCTTCTGACCGACAAGGCGCACCGCGTCAAAAGCCATGCGGTTAGTGCCCTTCGCGGCGTCAAGGTAATTGCCCAGCATGATACCGAAAATGATCACGATACCGATGCTCTTCACCGTGCCGGAAAATCCTCCGGTGATGGCCTTAACGGTGTCCGCTCCGCTCATCCCGGCCAGCAGTCCCATCACGACCGCCGTGGCCAGTAGAGAGATAAAGGCGTTGGCCTTGACTTTCAGGCAGAGGAAGAGGAGAACCGCCATACCGATGACAAAAACCAGTTCCATAGGCATCATGAATCTCTCCTTCGTATTTACAGTTCTCTATTGGGCGTCCTTTTTGAAACGCGCGCGCATCATGGGCTTGATGCCGCCCGCCGACAGAATCTTCATGGCCTGATCGCCCAGTCTGTCGCAGGGATAGACCTTGCCCGTCTCAAGAACGGCGATCTCGCCCTTTTCAATGTCGATCTTCAACGTCTGCCCCGCCTCCACTTCCTTGGCGATTCCCTTGCATGTGACCAACGGCAGTCCCAGGTTGATGGAGTTGCGGTAAAAAATGCGGGCGAAGGAGTCCGCGACGACGGCCGCCGCCCCCATGTTCAGCAGGGCGATGGGAGCGTGCTCTCGGCTCGAACCGCAGCCGAAGTTTGTTCCCGCGACGACGATCCCTCCCTGAGGAAAATGAGAAGCGATTCCCTCGTCCACCCCGCAGAGGCAATGGCTGCCGATCTCCTTGGGATCGGTGAGGGCCAAGAAGCGACCGGGATAGATCTGGTCGGTATCGACGTTGTTCCCCAAGACGACGATCTTTCCTGTAATCTCTGTTTTCATCGCGCGCCTCCTATAAATACACCCTCGGGTCGGTAATCCGGCCGTTCAAGATGCTCGCCGCCACGGTCGCCGGGCTGGCCAGATAGATTTTCGCCTGATTGGAACCCATGCGACCGGGAAAGTTGCGGTTCGTGCTGCTGATGCAGACCTCGCCGGGAGCGAGAATTCCCTCGTGCACTCCGAGGCACGCGCCGCAGCCTGGAGCGGCGACCGTCGCGCCGGCGCTGATCAGGTCCTGAATGTACCCTTTTTCCATGCAGGAAAGCATGACCTCGGCGGAAGCCGGAATCACCACCAGCCGCGTGTATTCCGGAATGCGCTTCCCGCAGAGGATCTCGGCTGCCGCGGCAATGTCTTCTTCTCTTCCGCCGGTACAGCTGCCGATGTACCCCTGGTCCAGTTTCACTTCGCCGCCGGCGATCACTTCGACCAGCGGATGCACGTTGTCGACGCTGTGCGGGCAGGCCAGCTGAGGTCCCAGTCCGGACACGTCAAAGACATAGCTTTCCTCGTATTTAAAATCGGGGTCGGTTCGTTGCACCTCGAAGGGGCGAACCGCCCGCCGGCTCACGTAGTCCAGAACGGCCTTGTTGGGCTGCATGTAAGCCGTTTTCGCGCCCATCTCCACAGCCATGTTGCAGATGACCATGCGTCCCGCCACGCCGAGGGACTCGACGTAACTGCCCGTAAAGTCAATGCCCTTGTAGACGGCTCCATCCGCCTTGATCCTGCCCAGCACGCTCAGGATAACGTCCTTGGGATACACGCCCTTGGGGGCTTCCCCCTCCAGACGGACCTCGATGATCTCGGGCACTCTGAACCACAGTTCGCCGGTCATGAGAATCGTGGCCATGTCCGTGGCGCCGCAGCCTGTCCCCATGGCGCCGAAAGCCCCGTGGGTCGTGGTGTGGCTGTCCGTCGCCACAACGATCATGCCGGGATAGATGACGCCGGCCTCGGGCATCACCTGATGGCAGACGCCGCAGTTTGTGTCAAAGTGGAATTTCAGGTGGTTCTTCAGGGCAAATTTCCTCATTTCCACATGGTTGGCCGCGCTCTTCATGTCGGGCGCGGGCGCGTAATGGTCGAAGACGAAAGCGGCCCGCTCGCTGTCCCAGACTTTTTCCCCTCCCATCTCGTAAAACGAATAAATCGTTTGCAAATACAGGTCGTTGATTTCAGCGAAATCGACCTTCGCGGTCACGATCTCGCCCGCCTGCACTCTCTCACGTCCGCTGTTCCTGGCGAGAATTTTCTCAATCGCGTGCATGTGACTTCCTCCTCTTGTCCTGGCTTCTGATATTGCACATCGTGTATCGTATACGATATTCAATCAGACGTCCAAAGAATAGCACGTTCTTTTTCATCTGTCAATATCTTTTCCCGTTTTATCTCAAAGACAGAACACGCGTTATTTTTCATCCCTCCGCCTTTGAAAAGAAAACGGGAATATGTTATCATAAGTTCTCGAAGCGAGGAGTGAATCACATGGAATCATTGGAGATCATGCCGGTGCGGGTACGCATCACTTCAATTTTAAAGAAAGCGATCCTGTCGGGGGAATACTCGAGCGGACAGGAACTGAGCCTGACGACGATTGCCGAAACGCTGGGCGTCAGCCGAACACCTGTGAGGGAGGCTTTCCAGACGCTGGCGGCGGAAGGGCTGATCGAACTTCGCATGAACCGCAGCGCCGTCGTGAAGAACATCGACGAAAAATTTGTCACAGACCATTATGACATGAGGATCCTGCTGGAGGGCGAGGCCGCCGCGCGGGCAGCTGTCAACGGCATGGAGACGGAGGGACTCCTGACCGAGCTCTCTCGGTTGTCCGACGAACGCGGAGTGATCGAATCCCAGACTTATACGAACTTAAACCAGAAACTGCACATCGCGGTCTGGAAAGCCGCCGACAATCAGAAGCTCTACTCCTTTCTCTCCATCCTTTGGAACGGTCCCAGCGTAGGGCTGGCCAATTCCGCCCTTGACCATTACAGAAAATCCACGAAGGAGCATATAGAGCTGCTCCGTGCCATTCGGACGGGTGAGAGCGACAAGGCCAGAGAGATCATGCACAGGCACATTTCCCGAAGCAAAGACAACATCATCCGGAGTTTCCGCCAGTCCCACAGAGGTTAAATCCTTTTTCGGAACGGCTGCTTAGAAAGAAGTCCTGCAGGCGCGGTCGCCTTTGAACATCTCCGGCGGTTTTATGACGACGCCCGCATAAGAAAGTTCTGGCGCCGGAGACAAAAAGAAGCCGCGCACATCGCCAATTTTCTCCTCATGAAGACGGTATAAAGACAGGGGAAATCCGAGCGGCGAACCATTCGGGCGCCGCGCGCGTCTACAACCGTCACCGAGGCGCTGGACAGGCACATGAGAACGTGGCATACTCAACGGGGCACGCGAGCCGATTGCGGCGTCGCGTGCCCCGTCATATGCGCTTTCGTGTTACAGCAGTTCCATCTTCGTCAGGTCGCTGTAGGCGCGCAGGAAATCGGCGTGGGAGCCTGTCAGTTCTGTCACTCCGAGGGCGCGCAGTTCGTCGCGGACGGCCCGCCAGTTCTGTACCGCAAAGTCCGCGGCGTCGCGCGCGCACTCGTCCGTCAGCGCATAAAGCGCTTCCCGCGCGCCATTTCCGTCGCCCGCGTCGATCATCTCGACGGCCCGCGTTTCAACTTTTTCGGCGCGGTTCTCAAACGTCCTTTCAAGTTCCGAGATCCGCTCGCGAAGGCGTGGGGCGAACCGCTCGGGGTCGACGCAGACGGCCTTGGCGAGGCGATCGGCCAGCCACCACAGCGACGACGCGTCAAACGTCCCTTCGCCACGGCTGAGGAGTTCCGGCTGACGAAAACCGGGGTACACTGGCAGGTAGAGCGAACAACACGGCTGAGAGAACGCCGCGCGCATCACAAGCCCCAGCCCCCGCCTGTACGACGCCAGCATCGACGCGGCCGTCTGCGACGAGTCGATGCCGCACGCGTGGAAACAGACCGACGGAAACGCGCCGCTCGTATCTCCCCAGCGCGGGCCCGTCAGCTCGCCCTCGTGGTGGTCGCGAAAAATCCTCTTCATCGTCTCAAAACTGTGCGGAAACACGCGCTCCGCCAGCTTACGGACGCGTCTGTTGCGCGGCGTGCTCATCGCGAAGTAGGGAATCGGCGCCGAATATGCCTTCTCAAAGCTGAACGGCTCGTAGGGAAGCACCCAGCCCGAGGTTCGCGCGTGCTCTTCGAGATCGGGCGAGGCCAGCTCGTAATCGCCCCCGATGGAGTACGTGTTGCCGAGCGCGCGGAACGTGCGGACGCGTTGGGCGCACCAGCGGCGGCCGCCTGTCTCTAACACCCACAGTTCTTTTCCGTCCATGATCATGAACGAGTTCTCGTAACGCCGATCCTTGAGCGGGCTGGCGTTGTGGTTCTGCCCCCAGCGCTCGAGCAGAGCGACGATCACGTCGAGTGCCTCTTTCGCCGTCGCGCCCCGCTCAAGCCCGAGACGGAGCAAGTCCATGCCCAAGAGTCCCTCGACCGTTTCCGTGCCGAAGTCGCGGCTGTACTCGGCCTCGTTGCCGATGACGACGCCCCTGTCGTTCGCGCCCATCTCGAAGCCCCAGATCCAGTAGGGCTTGAACCCCAGTACGCCGTGCGTGTGCGCCGTCTGAGGGATGACCGTGCCCGTGCAGTCGACCGTCTCGTCGGGAGCGTGGTCCGCGGCAGGGAACCAGACGAGCGGCTGAGCCTCGCCGACGGGGCGGTCGCTGTTTTTCCCCAGCATGGGAGCGCCAAAAACGCTGAGCGCCGCGTGGACGCCCAGCGTATCGCATGATTGCGTGTAATCCATTCTGTGCTTTACATCGGACCGTAGCCGATCAGGTCGGCGATGTACAGGAAACCGATCTGCATCAGGAAAAAGAACACCTGAAGAGGCAGGATGAACCTGTACCATTTTTTCAGAGAGATGCGCCCCAGGCCACAGTAAATCAGGAGCGTGCCGTTCGTGAACCACAGCGTGTTGGAGATGCCGTCGCCGAACTGGAAAGCCAGCGTCGCCGTCTGGCGCGTGATGTGGAGCATGTCCGCCATCGGGATCATGATCGGCATGACCGCCATCGCCTGCCCCGAGCCCGAAGGGATAAGCGCGTTGATGAAGAAGTTGGAGATGAACATGACGACCGATGTGGTGAACGACGAAGCGCCGCTCATCATGCTCGTAAGACCGTGAATGAGCGGATCAACCAGGCCGCCCTGGGTCATGACCCACTGCACCGAACGGGCAAGTCCGATGATGAGCGCGCCGCCGAACGCGCCGATGCTTCCCTTGACGATCGTGTTGCAGAGATCCGAAGGTCCCATGCCGCAGAGGAACCCCGTGATGATCCCCGCGCCGAGGAAGAGAGCGCTCATCTCGCCGTAGGACCAGCCTTGGGTGAGCAGGCCCCAGATAGTGAGCGCGAAGCACAGGCCCATGACCGCCAACGATATGATTTTCCTGACGTCAAGCGTCAGGCTCTCGTCAACCGGGATGACAAGGTCGCTCGTGTCCGTGTCGAGCATCAGCGATTTGGACGGATCGGCCTTGATCTTTTTGGCGTAGCGCAGTATCCAGAGCAGCGATGCGCATGTGACGACGAGCAGAACAAGCAGCCTCAGCCACCAGCCCGAGAACATCGGCAGGTCGGCAATCGTATGCGAGATGCCCACGGTGTAGATGTTGAACGGGCCGACGGCGAACGTGACGAGACAGGCGAAACCCGAGATGGCCATGCCGACAAGCGAGTCGTAACCCAGCGTGATCGCGAGCGAGACGACGATCGGCACGAACGGAATGATCTGTTCCGACCAACCGAGAATGCCGCCGATGAACGCGAACACCAGCATCACCGCCGAGATGATGATCTCGCTCCCCGTGCGCTTGCTCAGATTGAGCACCGAGTTGATCGCCGCGCCCATGACTCCCGTCTTCTTGTACACCTCGACGACGCCGCCCATCAGCATGACGGCGAACATCATCATGCCCGCGCCGTTGAGTCCCTCGGGAATCGAGCGCAGCATCTTGAAAACTGACACGGGCGTTTTGGCGACCTCGTGATAGCTCGTCGCCACCACGCGCGTCACCCCGTTCACCGTCTCGCGGTCATACGCGCCGGGCGAGACGAAGTAGGAGGCAATCGTGCAGAGGAGCACCATGATCACCAGCACGAGGTTGGGATTGAAATTGCGAACTTCCTTTACCTTTTCTTCCGCCATTGTAAAAACCCTCCTTACAGAACATAAGATGAAACAAACGCGGCGGATGCCAAAAAACTCCGCGGAATGGCACCCGCGTTTACAAAACGGTGCCACCGCGCGTTTTCCGCACGGAAAAACCGGATCAGCCGCGCATCAGACGCGAGATGACGCGCGTCAGCTTCCACATGTCCTCGAAGTCTATCGACTCGGACTTCGTGTGCACGTTCTTCATGCCCGTAGCGATGACGGCGCATTCGCATCCCCGCCCGCACAGCACGCTCGCGTCAAAGCCGCCGCCCGTCACAGTGGGCACGGGCGTGATCCCCTCGGCGATCATCGCGTCGGCGACGCGCCTGTAGACAGCGCTTTCCGTCGAGATGCCGAACACAGGATAGACGTTCTCGCACCGCCATTCATACGTCGCTCCCATCAAGGCGCAGGCGCGGTCAACGCAGTTTTTCATGTGTTGCGTCTCGGCCGCCAGCTTGTCCGTGTCGCGCGAACGAATCTCGGCCGTGAAAGTCGTCAGATCCGTGACAATGTTCGTCGCCGAACCGCCCTCGATGCGGCCGATGTTCGACGTCGTCTCCGAGTCGATGCGGCCGATGTGCATCCCCGCGATCGCTTTCGCAGCCGCGACAGCGGCGTTAACGCCCTTTTCGGGTTCGATGCCGGCATGCGCCGTACGTCCGTGAACCGTGACGGCGATCGAGTTGCTCGACGGCGCCGCCGTGACGATCGTGCCCAACGGTCCCGTCGCGTCGGACACGACGAAACTCTTGCAGGGCAAATTCGCCGGAGCCATGTGCTTGACGCCCATCATGCCGATCTCCTCCGACACGGTGAACAGCAGGTAAAACTCCTTGTGCGGCGCTCCCGACTCGAGCAGATCCTCAAGCGCCTCAAGCGCGCAGGCCGAGGCACTCTTGTCGTCGGCGCCGAGCGTCGTCGTGCCGTCCGAGCAGATCACCGATCCGTCCATGACAGGAACGACGTTGCGGCACGGCTCGATCTGGTCAAGGTGTCCCAAAAAGCAGAGAGGATCGTCCGTCTTTTCGCCGGGCACGCGCACAAGAACGTT
>CAZFNC010000065.1:0-9447 GCA_964520485.1 uncultured Synergistaceae bacterium
GCGGCAACAACGGCGTCACCGGCGGCGCCATGATACCGATGCTCACGCTGGGCGTCCCCGGAGACGCGGTCACGGCCATCATGATCGGCGCCCTGACGATACAGGGGCTGGCGCCCGGACCGATGCTTTTTGAGACGAATGAAGCCCTTGTCTACTCCATATTCCTCGGAATGTTTGTGGCGAATACGCTGATGTGCATCTTCGGTTTCCTCGGCATCAGACTGTTCACAAAAGTGCTCAGCGTCCCGAAGGGAATATTGACGCCGATCATTTTCGCGCTGTGCATCATCGGCTCCTTCGCCATGAAGAACAGCCTTTTCGACGTCTGGGTCATGCTTGTATCCGGCATCGTCGGCTATTTCCTCGGCAAGGTGAAGGTTCCGACCAGCCCCGCTATTCTCGGACTGATCCTTGGCCCGATGGCCGAGAAGAACTTCCGCACCGCGCTGCTGAAGTCAGGCGGAGATCCGAGCGTGTTCTTCAATTCAATCATCTGCTGGTTCTTCATCGCGCTTACGGTAATTTGCCTCTTCGGCGGACAGATCAAAAAGGCCGTGATGAACAGGGGCAAACGCGCATAACGGAAAGAAATTGGATCCTGCCGGACGCCGCGCCCCGTAAGGGCGCGGCGTTCCGCATCAGATGACGACGGAAAGGATGGCGGACAATGAACCGCGACATGTTCTCGCTTGAGGGGCGTACCGCGCTGGTCACGGGAGGGGCATACGGGATAGGTTTCGCGATTTTGGAGGCTCTCGCGGGAGCGGGGGCCAAGGTGGCGTTTAACTGCCGCGGCCGGGGCAACCTCGACGCTGCGCTTGAAGCCTGCCGCGTTCGGGGCATCGACGCGCGCGGGTATATCGCCGACGTCACAAAGGAGACCGAGGTGCGCGATCTCGTCTCGCGGATCGAGGGCGAGCTCGGAACTATAGACATTCTCGTCAACAACGCGGGGATCATAAAGCGCGTGCCCATGACGGAGATGAGCGCGGAGGACTTCCGCGAGGTCGTGGACATCGACCTCGTCGGTCCGTTCATCTGCGCGAAAGCCGTCATACCGGGGATGATCAGGAGAGGACGCGGCAAGATCATCAATGTGTGCTCGATGATGAGCGAACTGGGCCGCGAGACGGTGTCGGCCTACGCTTCCGCGAAAGGCGGGCTTAAGATGCTGACCCGCAACATCTGCGCCGAGTACGGAGCGGCGAACATACAGTGCAACGGCATCGGCCCGGGGTACATCGCGACGCCCCAGACCGCTCCTCTGCGGGTGCGGCAGGCGGACGGAAGCAGGCACCCGTTCGACAGCTTCATCATTTCCAAAACGCCGGCGGGCCGCTGGGGTTCCCCCGAGGATTTGAAGGGCCCTGCGGTTTTCCTTGCCTCGGAAGCTTCAGACTTCGTGAACGGCCAGGTTCTGTACGTGGACGGGGGCATCCTGGCTTACATAGGCAGGCAGCCCTGACCCGGGGGCCGACGCGTTCCGGCGCACGCAGCGGTGCGTCGGAAGGGCGCTCGCCTGTAAAATTGTCCCAAAAACGCGATGACGGCGCCTGACACGTTTATTTGGCGTCCGCCCGCGTCGCAACGCGCGCCTACGTCGGCGCCGCTTGTCGGCAACGCATGATTTCGGAGGATTGACCATGACGTTTGATCTGAAAAAACTCTACAGTCTGACGGCACAATCCGTCAGACCGTCCGCTATCCGCGAGATGGTGAAGTACGCCAGCCAGCCTGGGGCGGTATCGTTCGCCCGCGGCGATCCCGCGCCCGAGGTTTTTCCCGTCGAGGAGTTCTTTCAATGCGCCGGCATTCTGCGCACGAAAGGCAGGGAGATACTCCAGTACGGTCCTACGGGAGGATATCGGCCGCTGATCGAGTTCCTTGCGGGCTGGATGACGCCCCGCCTGGGACGCAAGATCGCCGAGGAACAGGTGCTCATCACTACCGGCAGCACGCAGGTGTGCGATCTGCTCATCCGCGCGACGGTCAACCGAGGCGACTACGTTATCACCGAGGAGCCGACCTTTCTGGGCAACGCCAACAACATGCGCGTGATGGGCGCGAAGTTCATCACTGTGCCGGTCGATGACGAAGGCATGGTCGTTGAACTGCTCCCCGAAAAGATCGAATCCGTGCTGGCTGCGGGTGGAAGGATCAGTCTCATCTACACCATTCCCACGTTCCACAACCCCGCGGGCGTCACCATGAGCCTCGAGCGCCGCAGACGTCTCGTGGAAATAGCTCACAGGCACAACATCCTTATCATGGAGGACGATCCCTACCGTTTCGTGCGTTTTGAGGGCGAGGATCTGCCTTCGCTGTATTCTCTCGACGATGAGGGCTGCGTTGTCTACGCCGGCTCGTTCTCGAAGATTCTCGCTCCGGGCACGCGCCTCGGGTGGTGCGTTGCCCCGCCCTCGCTCGTTTCCCTGATGACCGTGCTTAAACAGGGCGTGGACACATCGTCAAGCCTTGTCTCGCAGGCGATTGTCGCCGAATACTGCCGCGCGGGGCTGCTCGACTCGTTCCTGCCCAGAATTGTCGACAACTACCGCCGCAAGCGCGATCTGATGGAGAAAGCGCTGCGCAAGTACATGCCGGCGGGGGAAGCAGAATGGACTACGCCCCACGGCGGATTTTTCTACTGGGTGACGACGCCTCGCGCTGACGCGGACGCCGTGCTGAGGAAAGCGCTAGAGAAGAAGGTCGTCTTTGTCGCAGGGGAGCCGTTCTATCCGAACGGCGGCGGCCGGAACAGTTTCCGCCTATGCTTTACCTTCGCCACGCCCGACCAGCTCGACTTCGGCATCCGCGTTATCGGCAACGCCATACGTTCCCTGTTGCCTTTGCCGGCGGAGGAGTGACGCAGGGGATACTTCGCTTTCGAAGCGCTCTCCTTGTTTCTGTCGGAGGACTGTGACCGAGGGCCGAGCGTCTTCCCTGCTGGAGATGTCGTTCAATGCGCACGAGCCATATCACTTGAGCCGCGGGACTTCGGCGGGATGACACGATGAAGCCCCGCGGCCCTTTCCCGCTATGCGGGGCTTGATTTTGCCCGCCTCGGTTCTGTATAATGATTTTCGTTCACGCACGCTTGTCCAGCGTTTTACGCCGCTTCAGCGCGCCTTTCACAAAGATAGAGATCTTGACGCTGGACAACAGAGCAGCGCAAGACACAAGGAGGCTTTATCATGGCAAACGTGAATCTGCACATTGTTCAGGCTGAGTTTCCCGAGGATTGCAACGTCATCGTCGGGCAGAGTCATTTCATCAAGACGGCGGAGGACCTATACGAGGCGCTGGTCACATCGTGCCCGGGCATCGAGTTCGGCGTGGCCTTCTGCGAGGCGTCGGGCGACTGCAAAATCCGCTACGAGGGCAACGATCGGGAGATGATCGATCTGGCCGTGAAAAACGCGGGGGCCATCGCCGCGGGGCACACGTTCTTCATCGCCCTGCGCAAGGCCTATCCGATCAACGTGCTCGACCGCGTGAAGAACTGCCAGGAAGTCTGCCGTGTCTTCGCCGCGACGGCCAACCCGCTCCAGATCGTCGTCGCCGAGTCCGAACAGGGACGCGGCATCGTTGGCGTGATCGACGGTTTCCTGCCCAAGGGAGTGGAAAACGAGAAGGACATCGCCGATCGCCGCGCGCTGCTGAGCACGATCATCGGCTACAAGCGGTAAATGGGCAGAGCGCAACCGTATGGCGCTGAAGAAAACGACAAAACGCTATCGATGCGGCGAATGCGGGTACATAACTCTCGCGCCGTCTGGCAAATGCCCACGCTGCGGGGCATGGGGGACGCTTGAAGAGGAAATTCCCGTAAGTCCGTCCGCCGCGTCCGAGGGCGCTGCGACGATTCTCACGCCGCTTTCCATCGCCGGACTTCAGCCTCCGAAGCGTCTGCCTTCGGGTTTCGGAGAGCTGGACAGGGTGCTCGGCGGAGGCTGGGTGCCCGGCGGCGTCGTCCTGCTCGGAGGGCAGCCCGGCATCGGCAAGTCGACGCTGCTGCTTCAGGTCTGCGGACACGTCGCCGCGCGGGGCGGCAGGGTGCTCTACATATCGGGAGAGGAGTCGCCGTCGCAGCTGGGTCTGCGAGCAAAACGTCTAAACGTGCTTCACGACGGACTTGACGTGTGCTGTCATACCGTGATCGACAGCGCGCTTTCCCTCGTGAAAGGGCACGAACTCGTCATCGTTGACAGCGTGCAGGCTATGCGAACAACGCAGGCCGAGGGCTGGCAGGGCACGCCCGCGCAGGTGCGCGCCGTCGCGCAGGTGTGCGTCAACTACGCCAAGGAAAACGGCGTGCCGATGGTGCTGGTCGGCCACATCACCAAGGAGGGCCGCATCGCCGGGCCGATGCTTTTGGAACATATGGTCGACGCTGTGATCATGTTCTCCGACGACAATTCTTCCGTGTACAGAACCTTGCGCGCCACCAAGAACCGTTACGGCGGCACGGACGAGATGGGGATATTCGAGATGAGTTCCGAGGGGCTGAGCGAGGTTCCGGACCCCAGTTATCTCTACTGGAACCGTTCCGACGGCGCAGTTTCAGGCGTGGTCATGACGGTTGTGCTTGAGGGGTCTCGTCCACTCGTGGCTGAAATCCAAACTCTCGCGGGGGAGACGGCGTTCGCTTACCCAAAGCGCGTGGGTATCGGTTTCGGCGCCAACAAAATCGGAATGCTCCTGGCCGTCCTTCAAAGCCGCGCCGGTGTGCTTTCGGCACGGGCGGACATTTACTGCAACGTGACAGGGGGACTTGAAATCCATGACCCCGGGGCCGACCTGGCGCTTGCCGCGTCGATGGCTTCGTCGCTGACAGGGCGCAGTCTGCTGCCTGAATGTTGTCTCATCGGCGAAGTCGGGCTGGCGGGCGAAGTGCGTCCCGTCGCCGGCCTCACGCAGCGATTGCGCGAGGCCGCGCGTCTGGGGTTCCGTCGCGCCGTCGTCAGCTCGCGCGAGGACACATGTTCGCCGCCCGACGGACTCGAGCTGATCCGCGTCCGTTCCGTGGCCGAGGCGCTGATGCGCGTGGGCGCGGTGCCGGAATGATTTTTCAGATTCTTTGCTCAAATCCGAGAAAAAACTGTTATAATTGCCGAATAAATCTTGTTCCGTGTGAAACGTTCTTAGGAGGAAATCTTTTATGGAATACGATTTCAGGTCGATTGAAAAGAAGTGGCAGACCTACTGGGAGGAGCACAAGACTTTTAAGGTCTTCGAAGATCCCGCTTTCCCGCCGGAGAAACGCCGCTATGTTCTCGACATGTTCCCCTATCCCTCGGGGGTCGGGCTTCACGTCGGCCATCCCGAGGGATATACAGCGACAGACATTTATTGCCGTTACCTGCGCATGAACGGCTACAACGTTCTCCATCCCATGGGATTCGACTCGTTCGGACTGCCCGCGGAGAACTACGCCATCAAAACAGGCACTCACCCTAAGGTCACGACCGAGAAGAACATCGAGATATTCCGTGAACAGATCAAGTCTCTTGGCTACAGCTATGACTGGGACAGGGAGGTATCGACCTGTACGACGGATTACTATAAGTGGACGCAGTGGTTCTTCGTGCAGATGTTTAAAAAGGGTCTGGCTTACGAGGCGCAGATCCCGATCAACTGGTGTCCCTCGTGTAAGACGGGACTGGCCAACGAAGAGGTGAAGGAGGGACACTGCGAGCGGTGCGGCACGCAGGTTCACCGCCGCAACCTGCGCCAGTGGGTGCTGAAGATCACCGCCTACGCGGAGAGGCTCCTCAACGACGTCGACAAGCTCGACTGGCCCGAAGCGATCAAGATCATGCAGCGTAACTGGATCGGCAGGAGCACTGGCGCCGATGTGACGTTTGACATCGAAAACGGCCTGGGCGAGATGGAGATTTACACGACGCGTCCGGACACGCTCTTCGGCGTCACTTATATGGTACTCGCGCCCGAACATCCGCTTGTGGAGAAGATTACCGCGCCGGAACAGCGCGACGCCGTGCGCGCCTACGTGCGGGAGGCGGCGCTCAAGTCCGACTTGGAGCGAACGGATCTCAACAAGGACAAGACCGGAGTTTTTACGGGCGCTTACGCCATCAACCCGCTCAACGGCGAGCGAGTGCCTATCTGGATCTCCGACTACGTCCTCATCAGCTACGGCACGGGCGCGATCATGGCCGTGCCCGCGCACGACTCGCGTGACTGGGAATTTGCCAAGAAGTTCAATCTGCCCATCATCGAGGTGCTGAAGGGCGACGTTGACGTGCAGAAACAGGTGTACGAGGGCGACGGACCTCACGTCAACTCGGGTTTCCTCAACGGCATGGGCACCGACGAGGCCATCGAGGCTGTCACGAAGTGGCTGGAAGAACGCGGCAAGGGGCACAAGGCCGTCAACTACAAACTGCGCGACTGGATATTCTCGCGCCAGCGCTACTGGGGCGAACCCATGCCCCTGATCCATTGTCCGCACTGCGGCACTGTCGTCGTGCCGGAGGATCAGTTGCCGCTCGAACTGCCCGAAGTGCGGAAGTACGAGCCGACGGGCACGGGCGAGTCGCCTCTGGCCAACGTCGAAGAGTGGGTCAACTGCAAATGTCCCGTCTGCGGCGCGCCCGCCAAGCGAGAGACCAACACCATGCCGCAGTGGGCCGGTTCGTGCTGGTACTATCTCCGTTATCTCGATCCGCACAACGACAAGGAGTTTGCCTCGCGTGAAAAGATCGACTACTGGATGCCCGTCGATCTCTACGTGGGCGGCGCAGAGCACGCCGTGCTTCACCTGCTCTACGCCCGTTTCTGGCACAAGGTGCTGTTCGACCTTGGTCTCGTCAACACCGATGAGCCGTTCATGCGCCTCGTCAACCAGGGGATGATCACATCCTATGCCTACCAGCGGCCCGACAAGTCGCTCGTCGCCGTCGATCAGGTTGACGAGGCCGGAGGCGCCTTCACCGAAAAGGGAACGGGCGTCAAGTTGGAGCGCGTCATCGCCAAGATGTCGAAATCGCTGAAGAACGTTATCAATCCCGACGAGATCATCAAGACCTACGGCGCGGACTCGCTGAGGCTCTACGAGATGTTCATGGGGCCGTTGCAGATGTCGAAGCCGTGGTCCACTCAAGGGCTGCAGGGCGTGCACCGTTTCCTTCAGAAAGTCTGGAGGCTCGGCACCAAGCCCGTTTCCGACGAGCCGCTGCCCGAGGAACTCAGGAAACTGCTTCACAAGTCGATCAGGAAGATCACGGCCGATACCGAGACGCTCAACTTCAACACGGCCATCTCGCAGATGATGGTGCTCGTCAACGAAGCTTCCAAGTCCGACCGCTGCTACCGCGAGATGATGGATCCCTTTGTGCGCATGATGTCCGCTTACGCGCCGCACATGGCCGAGGAACTGTGGGAACTGCTCGGATACGCGCCCAGCGTCGCTCAGACAAAGTGGCCCGGATACGATGCCGCTCTCGCGCGGGACGAGACCGTGACCATCCCAGTGCAGTTCTCCGGCAAGGTGCGCGAAAAGCTTGATCTGCCCGCAGGACTTGACAGGGACGCGCTGCTGGCGGCCGTCATGGCCGACGCGAACGTGAAAAAACGCCTTGACGGCAAGACTGTCGTCAAGACCATTGTCGTGCCGGGAAAGCTGGTTAACTTGGTGGTGAAGTAAATGCCGTCGTTGATGCTGGTCACAGCGCCGACGGGAGCCCATCCCCGACTGCGGGCTGAGACGCTCGCAAGGCTGAAAAAGGCCGGTTACACGCTGGAACGGCATCTGGAACAGGCCACGTGGGACGAACTTTTTGAAGAGGCCCTGACGCCGAGCCTCTTCTCTTCACGCCAGATCATTGAAGTTGACGACGGTTCGTCCCTCGGCCCCCTGCCCGAAAGGTACGCCCGGCACGTTGAGAGCGGGGCGGCCGACTCGGTCTTTTTGATCTTTTCCGATAAAACGATGCAAAAGGATCTCGGCGCGGCGTATCGTCTCGCCGAGATCGTCCCCTACGAGGCGGCCCCCCGATGGCCCAACCAGCGCGTGACCTGGCTGCAGAAACTGGCCCGCGCCAAAGGATGGACGATCGACTCGTCCGCCGCGTCGTTGCTTGTCGAATGGGTCGACGACGAAGAGGAACTGCGCGGCGAGCTTGACAAACTGGGAGCCGCCGCGATCAAGGGACGCATCACCGCGGTTCTGGTGCGTGAACTCTCGATCGACGAAAGCGGCAAGGCGATGCTGAAACTGCTTGACGCCCTCGCCAAGGGTGACGTGTCGGCGGCAGTCGCCGCTTTTTCCGCCCTGCGCGAAGGAGGGGCTCTGATCCCTGTGCTGGCCGGCGCACACAAACGCGTGCGCGCCGCCTGCCTGTTCGCAGCTCTTGGCGAAGAAGCAATCGGTCTGCTGCGTCTCTCGCCCTATCAGTCAAATATCGCGAAAGCGATGGCGCGGCTGTACGGGCCGCGACTGCTGCCGCTGATGCTGGGCGAACTGATCCGTTTGTCTTGGGTCGAACGCAAGGGCGACAGCGAGGGCTGGGAAGGTCTGGAGAGACTTTTGCTCGTATCGATGTCGTTCGCGAAAAATCAGCGCGCGAGGGCATAAAACCGTCCGCAGCACCTGGCGCGTGGCTGAGAAAGCGGGATTCGCGGAGCCTTGACGCACAGCGGCAAAGAACGGAAAAGACGCACGCACGACTATGAAAACTGTCGTGCGTGCGTCTTTTTTTGTTTTGTCGAGGCGCTTATTCAGCTGACTGAGCTTCGCCGGAGATGGCTTTTACCTTTGCGGTCATCAGGGCCTTCTTGCGGGCAGCCGTGTTGCGATGGATCACGCCTTTGACGACGGCCTTGTCGTACACGGACTGAGCGGCGTTAAGGCTGGAAACGGCGGCCGCGGCGTCACCCTTTTCAACCGTGTCAAGCACTTTCTTCAGGGCGTTCTTGCAACGGCTCTTCCAGAAACGGTTGTAGATTCGATTCCTTTCGGACGTACGGACGCGTCTGATGGCAGACTTCTTATTGGGCATTTGGTTCACCTCCTCCGGTTCAACATCGTGTATTCTATCACGTACGACGGACAGATTGCAACAGTCAAAAAACATTTTACCAGAAAAATGACAGAACAGGGAGAGCAAGAGGAGATTTTCTTTTTTTGTAAAGTGAATTTCGATGCGCGCCGTGAGATTTCCGCATCTTTTCTTCCATGCGCGCCGCCGTTCACCAGGACAGGAGGTCACATTGCGTGCAGGATTCCCAGGAACGCATCCACCTGCGGCAGGCTCAGCGCGCTGTTCTGGCAGAGAACAAGCGTCCGTCAGTCCAGATGTTCGCCGTTATGGAAGATGCAGGGAGTCGAGCACCTGTCAAAACCTTCAAGGGCAATCTCGAGAATCAGACTCCACCCGAGTCCTCGCCGCAGCATCTCCATACAGGTTCTGATGTTGTCAACGC
>CAZFNC010000066.1:0-9409 GCA_964520485.1 uncultured Synergistaceae bacterium
TCGAGCAGGCCACGCGCCTCGCGCGCGCGATGATCACGCGCTACGGCATGAGCGACGATTTCGGCATGGTCGCGCTGGAAACCGTGACGAACCAGTATCTCGGCGGCGACGCCACGCTGGCCTGCGCGGCGGAAACGCAGGCGACGATCGACAGAAAGGTGATCGACCTTGTGCGCGTCCAGCACGAAAAGGCGAGAAAGATCCTCTCCGATAACCGCCGCAAGCTTGACGAACTGGCCAAGTTTCTCTACGAGCGCGAGACGATCACGGGCGAGGAATTCATGGAGATTTTGTACGCTAAACCCGCTCTTCCGCCGGCTTCACAGGCGTAAGTTCTCGCGTCACGGACAAAAATACGCGGCCGTATCGCGGCATAGTCGCGATACGGCTGTTTTTGCGCTCCCGCCGCGCGAAAGCGCATCAGGGCGTAGAAAGCGTTTCTTTGTGCTATAATAAACAAAAATCAGTCGGCCGGTCCGCGCAATCTCCTCGCAAAGCGAGCCGTTTCAGTGTCCGTCTCAAATGGAAAGGAATGATCGCGTCGCCTGGTCGCGACTTCCGCGTAAAATTTCCGTCCCCCGGCGACGGGTTTTTCTCGGGATTTGGCAAATGCGGGGCGGGCGCCCGCGTGCGGTCGGAAAGCGGCATGACTGAAAGAGCCTTTCAGTTCATGAGTCGCTTTCTGTTCATGACTCGGAAGAGAAGTTCTTTCGTTCCGGCACGCGCGCGTCAAAAACGGGTCGCGACCTGAGCCGGCAGCTCGGACGGCCGTCGGCCGGAGTTCCGTGTTTAAAGAGGAGAGACAGATATGTCGTTTATCGATCAGGTGCTTGAACCCGTGAATATACCGCGTTTTTTCACCGTTCGTCAGAACTTCCCGCGTCCCGTCGTCGCCGATCCGGCGGGCGAACTTGTCTCCAAGCTGGACGCAGGCTCGTACCTTGACGGCGTCAGGCCCGGCATGAGCGTCGCGATCACCGCGGGCAGCCGCGGCATCGCCAACTATCCTCTCGTCCTCAGGACGCTGGCGGACCGAGTCAAGTCCCGTGGCGGCAAGCCGTTTATCTTTCCCGCCATGGGCAGTCACGGCGGTGCGACGGCTGAAGGTCAGGCTTCTTTGCTTGCGGGGCTCGGCATCTGCGAGGAAACCATGGGTTGCCCCGTCAGATCGTCCATGGAAGCTGTCAGGATCGGCACGGCGTGGAACGGACGCCCCGTATACCTTGACCGGTACGCTGACGAAGCCGACGGCATTATCGTCGTCAACCGCGTCAAACCGCACACGGGGTTTCGCGGCAAGGTCGAAAGCGGCATCTGCAAGATGTGCGCTATCGGCATGGGCAAGCAGAGGGGCGCCGATTTCTGCCACGCCGAAGGGTTCGGACACATGGCAGAGAACATTCCCGCCATCGCGCGGGTGACGCTTGAAAAGAAGAATATCCTCTGCTGCGTCGCCCTGCTGGAAAACGCCTTTCACGAGACCGCGCGGCTCGACGTTCTCGCCGCCGGCGAAGTGCTCGAAAAGGAGCCGCTCCTGCTCGAACGCGCGTGGGAACTGATGGCGAAAATCCTGATCGACGAGTTCGACGTCCTGATAATGGACGAGATCGGCAAGAACATCTCCGGCACCGGCTTTGACACGAACGTCGTCGGCCGCTACAACTCGCCCCATGCCTCGGGCGGGCCGAAGATCACGCGTGTGACGGCGCTCGACATCACCGATGCCTCGCACGGCAACGGCAACGGCATCGGAATGGTGGACGTCACCACGCGCCGCGCTTTCGACAAGTTCGACATGGAGCAAAGCTACCCCAACGCCATCACCTCGACCGTGCCGCTGACGGTGAAGATTCCCATGGTGCTGAAAAACGACAGACAGGCCATCCAGGCGTGCATCAAGACCTGCAACGTCATCGATCCCACGCGGCTGCGCGTCGTGCGCATCAAAAACACCATCGCCCTCGACGAGATCGAGGTCAGCGAAGCCCTCCTGCCCCTTGTGCGAGCGCGTCCGGAAATGGAAGTTCTGAGCGGACCGCATGAACTGGTCTTTGACGAAAACGGCGATCTCGTTTAACTAAATAAAAAAATTATTTGAACCTCGCGCGCGCGGAAATTTTCGTTCTCGAAAACGAAAAGGTGTGGTAAAATATCAAGGAACTAAATTTGCGGGTTTATCCGACTCGAACGCCCGACTCGGAAAAAACGCGGGGAAAATCGTCAAAATGAACGCTCCGCGCGGTTTAGACCGCGCGCGGGAGAAAATTTTCGGAGGTGCAGCGATGCAAGTTTACGCCGATAACGCGGCAACGACAAAAATGAGCAAAAAGGCCATCGACGCGATGGTCGCCTGTATGAACGACACGTTCGGCAACCCGTCCAGTCTGTACAGTATCGGCCAGAAAGCCAAAGAAGCCCTCGACGACGCGCGAGTTCGCGCGGCCAAATGTCTCGGCGCCGACAGCGGCGAGATTCTCTTCACGGGCGGCGGAAGCGAGGCCGACAACCAGGCTTTGCTCACGGCGGCCAAGCTGGGCGCGCCCAAGGGCAAGAAACACATGATCTCGACGAAGTTCGAGCACCACGCGATTTTGCACACGCTCGCCAAGCTCGAAAAGGAGCAGGGGTTTGAGGTGACGCTTCTTGACGTGCACGAAAACGGCCTCGTCCGTCCGGAGGAAGTGGCGGCCGCCATCCGTCCCGACACCGCTCTCGTGAGCGTCATGTTCGCCAACAACGAAATAGGCACAGTCCAGCCCATTCCCGAGATCGGCGCCATCTGCCGCGAAAAGGGAGTGCTCTTCCACACCGACGCCGTTCAGGCCGTCGGGCACGTGAAGATCGACGTTAAAGAGATGAACATCGACATGCTCTCGCTCGCGGGACATAAGTTCCACGGCCCCAAGGGCGTCGGACTGCTCTACGCGCGCAAGGGGATCCGCCTCGCCAACCTCATCGAAGGCGGCGCGCAGGAGGGCGGTAAGCGCGCCGGAACGGAGAACGTGCAGGGCATCGTCGCCATGGTCGCCGCGCTCGAGGAGGCCTGCTCCAACATCGACAGCTACACCGCCCGCCTCACGCCCCTGCGCGACAAACTCATCGCGGGGCTGAGCGAGATTCCGCACTCGGCGCTGAACGGGGACCGCGTACACCGTCTGCCCGCCACGGTCAATTTCTGTTTTGAGGGCATCGAAGGGGAGTCGCTGCTGCTGCGTCTTGACGACAAGGGAATCTCGGCGTCCTCGGGCAGCGCCTGCACTTCAGGTTCGCTTGACCCGTCGCACGTGCTGCTTTCCATCGGCCGCCCGGCTGAAGTGGCGCACGGCAGTCTGCGTCTCAGCCTCGGCGACGACATCACCGAAGAGCAGATCGACTATCTCATCAAGAGCGTGAAAGAAGTCGTCGAATACCTGCGCGGCATGTCTCCCGTCTGGCATGACCTGTGCGAGGGCAAAAAGAAGTTTATCCTTTAGTTCCTGTCTCGGATAAGGTTTCCCGCGTGTCGCGAAATCGTTGAGCGCGTGCGGCGACATGCGGCGGAAGCGCCTGCGGTCGGCCGGCGCGTAAGCGCTTTCGCGGGCCGCGGACTCCATGTGTGGGATCATCTGAAGCAAAACTATACACGTTCAGGAAAGGACGAGAGAACATGCCACTCTACAGCGAAAAAGTCATGGATCATTTCCGCAATCCCCGCAACGTCGGCGTCATCGAGAACGCCGACGGCGTGGGCGAAGTCGGCAACGCCAAGTGCGGCGACATCATGAAGATGTACCTCAAGATCGATAACGGCATCATCACCGATGTCAAGTTTGAGACGTTCGGCTGCGGCAGCGCGATCGCCTCCAGCTCCATGGCCACGGAACTGATCAAGGGTAAACCCGTGGAAGAGGCGATGAAGCTCACCAACAAGGCCGTCGCTGAAGCGCTCGACGGCTTGCCCGCGTACAAGATGCACTGTTCCGTGCTCGCCGAGGAGGCCATCCGCGCCGCGCTCCAGGACTATTACAAGCGCCAGGGGCTGGACTGCGCGGCTGCCTGCGCCGCGTGCGAAGGCGACTGCAGCGCCTGCGCGAAGTAAAAGGACGGATACGGCACTGAAAAACCGCCTCGCGCGCCGGAATTTTTCCGGCATGCGGGGCGGTTTTTCAGGGTGGCATAAAGACATGGGTTACCTGCGGTTGAACGAGCCGTTTTTCTCCATGCGCCGTTGTTCTGTGCGTCGCTTTCGTGCCTTTCCGCGCGAAGGCGCAACCCGCTGTCGGAAGGATTCCGCGGCCGCGGAGCGATTGAAAATCTCCTGCGTACAGAGCACAGACTCTGTACGCGGGGGAAAACGGAGCGCAGAAAATTATTTTCTCTTGCCCTTCAGCAGGTTGCCGAGACCTTTTGTGATCTGATCGTTGATCTGATCTTTCACGGCGCCTTTTTTGCCCGAAGAGGAACTGCTTTTGCCGGAACTCTTGCCGCCGAGGGCTTTGTTGATGGCGTCGTTCACTTTCTCCTTTGCCTTCGATTTGACGTCCTCAACCCTGTCCTTAACGCTGCCGGAATTCAGCAGCTTGTTGTTTTCCGCGGCCGCGGCCTTGGCGTCGAAGTTCTTGCCGCCGATCTTGAAGCCGCTCATCTTGGGGCTGTCGACCGTGCCGCCGACGTGGAAGGTCAGGCTGCGATAGTCCGCCTTGCCGTAGGAACTCTGTGCGCCCTTGATCGCGCCCGAGGCAAGTCCGGCGATGCCGCCAATGCCTCCCGTAAGCAGCGTTGCCGCGCCGCCTGTCGTGATCGCGCCGGTGAGAGCGGATGCGGCGGTGTTGACGTACATGGTGTTGACGGAGCCTTCGATGTCCATGTTGAGCGCGCCGGCGTAGGCAAACGTGCCCTTGGCCTTGATGTGCTGATAGAGGGCGTCGCCCTTCTTGGCGTTGATGGCCGTGCCCTCCTCGAAAGTCAGCTTGTCGATGGACGTGCGGAAAGGAATCTTGGCGCTGGAGTAAGCGATGGCGTTCTGGCCGCTCAGTTTGCCGACGATGCCGATGATGCTCTGGAACGACTTGAAGCCGTAAACCTGGCCGCCCGCAGACGAGACCGTGCCGCCGCCGTCAAGCGTGAACGGGCTGAGTTTGCCGCTCGCGGAGTAGTCGCCGGTGAGCGTACCCGTCAGTCCGCCGCCGAGGGTGGGCGCCATCTGGTCGATGATGCTCTTGAGCTGGCTGTTTCTGAGGCTGACCTTGAGATCGTAGTCCATTTTGTTGATGTCCACGCTCATGTTGCCTCCGACGGCGCCTCCCGCGAACTTGCAGCCGAAGTCGGGCAAAGAGGCCACCATTTTGGCCAGTTTGACGGACGACTTGATCTGCTCGAACTTGAGACCGATCATCGTGAAGAGAGGGATGGACACGGAGCCGTCGCCGGTGATGTCGGTGTCGGTCACGGCGCCCTTGATCGAGCCGGAGAGCTTGCCGGAAGCGCCCAGCGAGGCGGCGCCGAAAGTCTTCATGACGCTGCCCAAGTCAACGTTCGCGATGTTGAGATCATACGTGCTGTTCAGATTCTTGCCGAGCTTGAGCACTGAATTGAGTTTGATCAGACCGTTGGCGACGGATGCGGACATCTCCTTAAAAGCGACGTGATCCGAGCTGAGAGTGATGGATCCGTTCACTTTGCTGATGGGCAGATCCATGAACACGAGAGAGGCGTTCTTGAAGGTGAGCGTATCGCCCGAGAAAGCGACGGGCACGTTGATCTTGTCGATGTTCATGTCGTTGAGGGAGATGCGGGCCGAGTCGATCTGACCGCCGGCTGTGATGGCGCTGCCCTTGCCCTTGACGGTGAGCGCGGCGTTCACTTTGCCCTTGATGTTGGCGGGGGCGGAGGGGACGAACTTGGGCAGGAGAGCGAGGTCGAAGTTCTTGATGCCGAACGAGATGTCGGCGGCGACTTCTTTGCCTCCCGCGTTGACGGTGCCCTTGAGCGTGGCGGGGTTGCCGACGATGTTGGAACCGCCTGACATGGTGATGGTGCCTTTGCTGTTGAAGTCGGCCTTGAGCAGTGTGTCGGTGATCGGCTGTCCGTCGACGGTGAGCTTGGCGGCTTTCACCACGGCGCTGCCGTTGAGACCCGTCACGGGTCCCTGAACGGAGACGGAAACGCCGTCAACCTGTCCGCCGATGTCGACAGGCAGCGAGGGCAGGTTCTTGCGCAGAGTCTCGGCGGTCACGGCGCCGTCCGTTTTCATCGTGACCTTGACGGAGGGAACCTTGCCGTTCAGGTCGGCGGAAACGAGGCCCGAGACGGGGATGCCGACGGCGCTGACGGAAAGGGGGTTCAGGTCGACCTTCATGTCCCTGAACGCGACGTTTGTCGTCGCCGAAACGGGGAAACCCATCGCCGAACCGTCGTCCAGGCTCACCTTGCCCGCCACGGCGGGATTGCCGAGAGCGCCCTTGGCTGTGACGTCCGCGGTGAGCAGACCGCGCGCGGCGAAGCTCCGAATCTGGGGCACAACGGCGGCAAGGTCGGCGATCTGCACCTTGTTCAGCCTGGCGGTGAGGTCAAGCTCGGGGGTGACGGCGCCGGTGACGTCAATCGTCCCTCCCGCGGCTTCGATGTCGCCCTTGGCGAGCGAGATGCCTGGCGCGAGCGAGACCTTGAAGTCGCCCTTGATGGGCAGACCGTTAAGAGCTATGTCGAGAGACGCCTCGGCATCGTTCCCGTCAAGCGAACCGCCGACTTTGTTCAGCACAAGGTCGTTGAGAGGAACGGCGTCGGGCAGGACAACCTTTGTGCCGGTGAACGTCTCGGCGAGCTTGAGCAAGTTGGGAATAGTGCTTTTGATGTTGTCCAGTTCCACCCAGTCGAGGGCGATGTTCCCGCGAACGATCTTGAGCAGCGCCGGATCGACGAAGATACTGCCCGCTTTCAAGAGCGACGCGCCGCCGGCGGGCTCAGCCAGTTCAATATCGTTAAAAGTATAGCCCTTGACGGGGTTGCCTTTCGCGCCGCCGATGGTGACGCTCAAGCCGTAGGTGTCGGCCACGAACTGGGCGCCCTTGTTCGCGATCCATTCGGTGCCGATGTCCAGCGTGCACACGGCAGCGACCGCCGCCGCGAGCACGATGAGCAGGCCCACGAAAAATTTTTTCATCAGTGAAAAGACCTCCTCTTGATGTCTGTGGCGCGCACGGGGCTTGAAAACTCCCGAAGCGCGTTTCCGGAACGCGCGACATAAACGTTCCTGTCAGATTATAACACAACCGCGGGCTTCTTTACGAAAAAAACGCGTTTTTTTCGTCGCGCTTCGCACGATATTCAGGGGGAGGGCGGAATCACGCGCTGTGTGTAAAAAACAGTTGACAAATCATCAGGATATCGCCATAATTATTCTTTATGACGCGATTTTTCTGGCGTCGGATTTAGGGACGAAAGGAAGGACGGTTCCAGTGGGGAGCGAACGGTCCTTTGCGGCGTCCTATTTCGGAGGAATAGCAAGGTGACCGTAAGTTTTCGAGATTTCAATCTGCCTGAGAGTTTCCTTGCCGCGCTTGACAGCCGTGAATACACGGAGCCGACGCCTGTGCAGGTTCAGGTTCTTTCGCAGCCGGACCTGAAGCGCGACATGGTGGTGCAGGCGCAGACAGGTTCGGGCAAGACGCTCGCTTTTCTGCTGCCCATACTCGGCGAACTGGAAGGCGGCGGGAAGTGTCCGCGCGTGCTTATCCTTTCTCCCACGCGCGAACTGGCCATGCAGAACGCGGGGGAGTCGGAGTTCTTCGGCAGGATCAGGGGTATCGCCACGGCGTCGCTCGTCGGCGGCATGAGCATGGAACAACAGATATTTCAGCTGCGCCGCGGCGCTTCAGTCGTTGTCGGCACGCCGGGGCGAGTGCTTGATCACGTCCGCCGCGGCACGCTCGATCTGAGCGGGATCCAAACGGTCGTGCTCGACGAGGGCGACAGCATGTTGGATCTGGGGTTTCGCGAGGAACTTGAAGCCATCCTCGACGCCGCGGAGCATCGCGAGCGTACGTGGCTGTTCTCGGCGACGATGCCTGAGCCGGTTTACGCGCTGGCGCAGCGTTATCTCTCAGACCCGCTCAGACTTGAGCTGAACAGCGAGGAAGAGCAGCACGCCGACATCGTGCATCGCTGCTATCTTATCCCCTCTCGCCGACGCGCGGAGGCCCTCGTCAACGTGCTGCTGTGGGAACGGCCCGCGCTGTGTCTCGTGTTCTGTCACACCAAGGCTGAAACGGGGGAGGTGGCGGGACGGCTTCAGGAGGAAGGGTTCATGGCGCTGGCGCTGAACGGCGACATGACGCAGCGCGAACGCACCACAGCGCTGGAGTCGTTCCGCTCGGGGCGGATTCCCGTGCTCGTGGCGACGAACGTCGCGGCGCGCGGGCTTGACGTACAGGGAGTCTCGCACGTGATCCAGCTAGGGCTGCCCGACGACATCGAGACGTTCGTGCACCGTTCCGGCCGCACGGGGCGCGCGGGGCACGAGGGATGCAACGTCCTTCTCCTCACGCCGACGGAGGCGGGGCGCTTCAAGTTCATGATCCGCGCTTCGCATCTGCGCGTGGAGTGGAGAAAAGTCCCCGATATCGAGGAGATCAGCGTCGTTCAGCGGCAGCTGCGCGAGGAGTCTTTGCTGGCCGCGGAGCCGAAGCCTGAAGCGCGCGCTTGGGCGGAGTCCATGCTGGAGCGCTGCGGCGACCCTGTCGAACTGGCCGCCAAACTCCTGACGGCTATCGTCGGGGATATGCCGACGGGGTATTCCCTGCGCGAGAGCCTGCAGCGCGAGCTTGACCTGCGCCGCGAGCGCGCCGCGCTGCGCAGCGGCTTCGGTCGATCGGGCGCGCGCTTTGACGGCATACGGAGGAGCGAAAATCTGCGTTTCCGAGACGGAGCCTCGCCGCGCGGCCACGGGACGCTGCTTCGAGTCGGCAAGGGAAGAAACGACGCAGAATGGTCGGTAGGGAGGATTCTCGCCGCCCTGTGCGGCACGCTCGGGGTGAGCAGGGACGAGATCGGCAACATCAGGATGCGCGACGCGTACACCGTGGTGGAACTGAGCCCGACGGCGCGCGCCGCGCTTGAGGAAGGGGGGCGCCGCCGTCTCGCCGACAAGGGACTGCTCGACGACACACCGCGCGAGCCGAGGTTAAGCGCACTCAAGCGGGAACGCCGTTTCGACAGATACGGCAGACGGATCGGCACCGACCGTCGGCCGGAGCGCGGCGCGCACCGCGGCGCTTCGTCGTGACAGCCGTATGAAAGCCTGTCGTCTGGGGCTTTTATTGTCGGGGAAAAAAGGGCTTGACGAAAAAAAACGTCATGGTATAATGTTTTTCGTCAACGCGGAGGTGGCGGAATTGGCAGACGCGCAAGACTAAGGATCTTGTGGAGCAAT
>CAZFNC010000067.1:0-9196 GCA_964520485.1 uncultured Synergistaceae bacterium
TTCTCGGCGCGGAACGTGGGGCCGAAGCAGTACACCTTGCCGAACGCCATCGCCGATGCTTCTGCGTAGAGCTGTCCCGTCTGAGCCAAATAGGCTTTCTGGTCAAAATAGTCCAGTTCGAACAGGCCCTCGCTGCCCTCGCCGTTGGAGCCGGTGAGGATGGGACTGTCCATCAGCATGAAGCCGCGGTCATGGAAGAACTTTCGCCAGCACCACACGATCTCGTCGCGGATCCTCATCAGGGCGTTCTGACGGCTGCTCCTCAGCCATAGATGACGATGATCGAGCAGGAAGTCGATGCCGTGATCCTTCTTGCCGATGGGGTACTCCTCGGCGGGATTTTGCAGCACGACAAGGTTCTTCATGGTCAGTTCGACACCGGAAGGAGCGCGTCCGTCGGCGCGCACAACGCCTTCAACCTCAAGGCTGGCTTCCAGCCATAGGGCCTTGGCCGCGGCGAACTGATCCTGCGGCACTTCCGACTTGACCATGACGCCCTGCACAGTTCCAGTTCCGTCGCGCAGCTGCAAAAAGTGGATCTTGCCGGAACTGCGCTTGTTGTACATCCAGCCCTTCACGCAGACGTCCTCGCCCACGTGATCGCGCAGATCCTTGATATATACCCACGGCGCTGACATCGTAAAAAAACCCCCTTCTTGAATAGTCTTTTTGCCCATGTAAAAATATTATCTCAAATTTTTTGACTTTTTCACGCAAAAATATATTCCACTTTGCGCGCTCTATGATACACTATTGCGTGACGTTTGCGCCTTTTGCGGATAAATTTTTCTCGTAAAAAACAAATTTTTTTACTGTGAAAAGGGAGTTGTCCTTTTTCTCGGCGATCGCGCGATGTCGTGAGCAAAAGACATCTCCGGTTTCAGGGAGTGTCCGCGAGACGTTCAAACGTCGCGTGTTTTTTTCCGATTCGCTCGGACTGAATTTCAAGAAAAGGAGAAATCCGCAATGGATATGAGAATGGACGAGATCATCGTCAAACGCTGGTCGAACGCCAAAAACATGTTCTGGTACGAGGGCGAGTGGTGGACGGGTGAACGCGTCCTCGCCCTCGTCGAGGAAAACGTGAAGCAGCTGAAGGCCGCCGGTTTCGGCGCGGGAGACCGTCTGGTCGCCATGCTGCCCAACAGTCCCGCCTTTCAGGCGCTGTGCATTGCCGTCTGGAGACTTCACGGTGCCGTCGCCACGCTGAACCCGCTGGCCGGTCCGCAGACGATCGCAACTCAGATTCGTCACACCATGCCCGCCGCTATCGTCGCCGCTCCGGCTATGAAGGCACACGCCTCGGCGTTCGCCGCGCTCCCGCTTCCTTTCGTCTTCCTGGAAAGCGCAGGCTCGCTTCCCGCGTTCAAGGCCGTGCCGTCGTTCAAGACCGGCGAGGATATGGCGATGATCTTCTACACTTCGGGAACGACGGGCACGCCAAAAGGCGTCCCGATCACACACATGAACATCATCTCCTGCATGCTTCAGGTCCTCAAGCAGGTGATCCCCGACATCGAGAAGCACAATCTGCTCAACGTGCTGCCCAACTTCCATACGCTCGGCTGCTGTCTGTCGGGCTTTATGCCCATGCTCGCCGGCATACCCGAAACGATCCGCGGAAACTTCCTGCCCGTGGAGGGCACTGTCCGCGCCATCGACGAAGCCGGCGTCACGGTGCTCGTCGCCGTGCCCACGCTGCTGCATTTCCTCTGCGGAGTCGCGTCCAAGACCGGCTGGAAACCCCGCTGCCTGCGCTACGTCGTCTCGGGCGGCGACCGGCTCACCAAGACGCTGCGAGAGCGCGTCGAGCGCCTTCTCAACGCCAGTATCATCGAAGGGTACGGCCTGACCGAGTGCTCGCCCATCGTTTCCGCCCAAGCGTTCACAGGATCGCCTGAGGGTTCGGTCGGACCGATTCTGTGCGACATCCAGTACAAACTCTGCGACCTCGACGGCTCGCCCGCGCAAGGGGACGAAGGCGTGCTCTGGATCAAGGGACCGAACGTCGCAAAGGAATATTTCCGCGCGCCCGAGATCACGGCCGAGAAATACAAGGACGGCTGGTTCAACACGGGCGACATGGTGCGGGTCGACGCGAACCGCAACGTCTTTGTCGAAGAGCGCGTCAGCGACCTGATCATCGTCAGCGGTTTCAACGTCTACCCGCAGGAAGTCGAAGCGGTGCTCAACTCCAATCCCAACGTGAAAGAATCGGCGGCCGTCGGCGTGGCCCGCGCCGTGACGGGCCAGATCGTGCGCGCGTTCGTCATCCTTAAGGAAGGCATGACAACGAGCTCTTCGGATCTGGTCGACTGGTGCCGCGAGCGTCTGCCGCACTACAAGGTGCCGCGCAGCATCAAGACGGTTACCGACTTCCCGCGCAACGCCCTCGGCAAGGTCCTGCGCCGTAAGCTCC
The DNA here is from genome assembly GCA_964520485.1 of uncultured Synergistaceae bacterium. GTDB lineage: Bacteria > Synergistota > Synergistia > Synergistales > Dethiosulfovibrionaceae > Pyramidobacter. Next base: position 2,420 of record CAZFNC010000067.1, read on the forward strand.
GCGACGAGGACTTCGTCGCGGGACACGAGGAGAAGTCCTAGTTTTCCCGCCGCACGGCTCATATTCGTCGGCGCCGCCTTTTTTACCTGTCCGTGCTTTGTCTTTGCTTCTTAAAACTCTTTTGTGCGGTTTCTTATTGACAAAAACGGACGAGCGCTGTATACTGCTCTCCAAGCGCAAGATTTTTCGAATTTCAGCTTCTCGGAACGTGAGGGAGTCTCTCGTGAATCGTGTCAGCTTTTACGCAGCCAAATATTTTTACTTTTACTTTTTTGGAGCATCCAGAAAGGTGATTTTGTGTTGCCTTCAAGCTGACGAATAGGATCGCGTTTCATCAGTTTTTTCCCTATCGGGAAACAAAAGGCCGCGCAGAATCGCTGCGCGGCCTTCTATTTTCTCTTTTCGCTCGGACGTGCCGGCGCGAAACGCGGATGAATGTTCAAAGGAGCGTGTTCATCATGATAGCGGTACTGAAAAACGGCGTAACGGATGAGCAGAGGGAGAACCTCTGCAAGTGGTTTGAGAGCCTCGGACTGAGCTGCAACGTCTCAAAGGGCCAGTATCACACGATCATCGGTCTGATCGGCGACGTGAGCAAGGTCGACATCGAGATGCTGGAAAGCCTGTCCATTATCGAGCGGGTCGCGCGCATCAGCGATCCCTTCAAGAAAGCTAACCGCAAGTTCCACGAGGAGGCCACCGTGGTCGACGTGGCGGGGCGCAAGTTCGGCGGCGGATTTTTCCAGATCATCGCCGGCCCCTGCTCGGTGGAGAGCGAGGAGCAGATCATCACGGTGGCGCGCGCCGTCAAGGCGGCAGGCGCAACTCTGCTCCGCGGCGGGGCTTTCAAACCTCGCACTTCGCCGTACGCGTTCCAGGGACTGCACGGCGAAGGGATCAGACTGCTGCAGGAAGCCAAAAAGGAAACGGGGCTGCCCGTCGTCTCCGAGATCATGAACATCAACGATCTCGACCTGTTCTCCGACGTCGACGTGCTTCAGGTGGGAGCGCGCAACATGCAGAACTTTGACCTGCTCAAGGAGCTGGGACATTGCGACAAGCCGATCCTGCTGAAGCGCGGGATGGCGAACACGCTCAAGGAGCTTCTGATGAGCGCCGAGTACATCATGGCGGGGGGCAACGAGAACGTGATGCTGTGCGAGCGCGGCATCCGCACGTTTGAAACGTACACGCGCAACACGCTGGACGTTTCGGCGGTGCCGGTGCTTCACGATTACACGCACTTGCCCGTAATCGTCGATCCCAGTCACTCGACGGGATACTCGCGCTACGTCGCGTCGACGTCGCTGGCGGCGACGGCGGCTGGCGCCGACGGCTTGATCATCGAGGTGCACAACGACCCCGCGCACGCGCTCTGCGACGGCGCGCAGTCCCTGACGCCGACGCAGTTCGACGACCTTGCGAAAAAGATCGCGAAAGTGCGCGAGGCGATCGCATGAAAACGATCGGTATCGTCGGCCTGGGGCTGATCGGGGGCTCGTTCGCGCGCGCGTACAAAGTGTCGGACACGGAGTTCACTGTTTACGCCGCGGAAAAGGACGCGGCGACACTGAGCTTTGCGCACTTGGCGGGAGCCGTCGACGGCGAACTGACGCGCGAGCGGCTGAAAGAGTGCGATTGTGTGCTCGTCTGTCTGCATACGGCGCTGTCGATCGACTGGCTTGAGGAGAACGCGCCGTACATTCCCGAATCCTGCCTGGTGATGGACTGCTGCGGCATCAAGCGGCGCATCTGCGAGGTGGGGTTCCGGCTGGCGGGGCAGTACGGCTTCGAGTACGCGGGCGGTCATCCGATGGCGGGCACGCACCGCTGGGGGTTCAAAAACAGTTCCGCGAACATGTACAAGGGCGCGAGCTTCGTCGTGGTGCCGCGCGTGTACGACGACGTGACACTGCTGGAGCGCGTGAAAAGTTTTGTCATGCCGGCCGGTTTTGCCCGCATCTCTGTGACGACGGCGGAGCGTCACGACAGGCTGATCGCCTTCACTTCGCAGCTGGCGCACGTGGTGAGCAACGCTTACATCAAGAGCCCGACGGCGCGCGAACATCTCGGATTCTCCGCCGGCTCCTACCGCGACATGACGCGCGTGGCCTGGCTGAATCCGACGATGTGGACCGACCTGTTCATCGAAAACAGCGACAATCTGACCAGAGAGGTGGAGATGATCATCGGCGAGCTTCAAAAGTTCCGCGACGCGATCGCGCGTCACGATGAAAAAAAACTCTGGAAGCTGCTCGAGGAGGGGCGCATCCTCAAGGAAGAGGTGGACGGCTAGATGAACAGCGTCACCGTCACGGCGGCGTCGAAAAAATATTACGTTCACACGGGCGCGGAACTGCTGACGGCGGCGGGGGAACTCGCGACCACGCTGCGCAGACCAGGCAAGGCTCTCGTCCTCTCGGACAGCAACGTCGCTCCCATCTACTCGGAACGCGTGCTTGATTCGCTCGGGCACGCGGCTTTCACGCCGAAGCTGCACGTCATTCCAGCCGGCGAACAGTCGAAGAATGTCCTCTCGCTCTTTTCCGTGCTCAACGCCATGGCCGAGTTCCGCATGACGCGTGCCGATACGCTGTTCGCCCTTGGCGGCGGCGTGATAGGCGACATAGGCGGCCTCGCCGCGTCGCTTTATATGCGCGGCATCGGACTGGTGCAGCTGCCGACGTCGCTTTTGGCGGCGGTCGATTCTTCGGTGGGCGGCAAGACGGCGATCGACCTCGACGCGGGCAAGAATCTCGTCGGCACGTTCTATCAGCCCGACCTCGTGCTCTACGACACCGACACGCTCGCGACGCTTCCTCCCGATCAAATGGCGAACGGTTTCGGCGAGATCGTCAAGACGGGCATGATCCGCGACGAACGTCTTTTCCTCGCGTCCGCCGCCGCCGAGGTCGGCACGGGCGACATCGAGAGGATCGTCCACCGCTGCGTGGAGATCAAGCGCGACGTGGTGCGCAGCGACGAAAAGGAAACGGGACTTCGCATGATCCTCAACTTCGGACACACGTTCGGGCACGCCGTGGAAAAATGCAGCGGCTTCACGATTCCTCACGGTTTCTGCGTGGCCATCGGCATGTCGCTGATCACGGCGGCATGCGCCAAACGTCGTGTCTGCCCGCCGGACACAGCTTCGCGGCTCGCGGCGGCGCTGAAGGCGCGCGGTCTGCCCGTGAGCACAGGGTACAGCGCCGACGAGCTTTTCAACAGCATGATGGCGGACAAAAAGCGCGTTTCCAACTCGGTGACGCTTGTGCTGCCGCTGCGCGTCGGCGTCTGCGAGCGGAGGAAGATGACGCTCGACGAGGCGCGGGGTTTCCTCGAAGACGGGCTTGAGCTGACAAAAAATTCGCAGGAGGTGTTCGCATGAACGTCACACTGACACCGCGTCCGTTCAACGGCGCTGTGCGCGCCATTCCCTCCAAGTCGCACGTGCACCGGCTCCTGATCTGCGCCGCGCTGGGCGACAGACCCGTTTCCCTGGAATGCCGCGTCCTCTCGCAGGACATCCGCGCCACGATGAACTGCCTGAACGCGCTCGGCGCTTCGGTGTCGGCCGAGAGCGTGCGCATCTCCGTGAAGCCGATCGGGACCGTTCCCCACGCGGCCGATCTCGATCCGGGCGAAAGCGGATCGACGTACCGTTTCTTCACGCCGCTCGTTTCCGCGCTGGGGGTGGAGGCTCACTTTTCACTGCACGGGAAGCTGCCGTCGCGCCCGATGGACGACCTGTGGCGCGAGATGGAACGGCACGGCGTGACGGTCGAGGGGAAAGGGACGGCGCACCCTGTCCTGCGCGGTCGCCTGACGGCGGGCGAATATTGTCTGCCGGGAGCGGTGTCCTCACAATTTTTCACGGGGCTGCTCTTCTCCCTGCCCTTGCTTGACGGCGACAGCGAGATCACCGTGGACGGCCGTCTGGAATCGGTCGGCTACGTGAACCTGACACTGGACGCCCTCGAGTCGTTCGGCGTGAAAACTTGTTTTGACGGACGACGTTTTGTCGCGCGCGGCGGACAGAACTACACGGCGCCCGGACGCCTCGAGGCCGAAGGCGACTGGTCAAACGGCGCTTTTTGGCTGTGCGCCGCGGCCGCGCGCGGCGATATTGCCGTGAAGGGCCTGAAACTTCCCTCCCTGCAGGGCGACAGCGCCGTCGTGGAAATTTTACGAAACATGGGCGCGAAGATCGACGTTGCCGGTGACGCCGTGCGCGTAAGCGGAAGCGCTCTGACCGGCGGGAAAATCGACGTGGGCAACGTCCCCGATCTCGTGCCCGCTCTGGCGGTCGCGGCGATGGCGGCGCGGGGACGGACGACGTTTTACAACGCCGGACGCCTGCGCCTGAAAGAAAGCGACCGCATCGCCTCGGTGTGCGCGGCTGTCAGCGCTCTCGGCGGGCGCGCGGCCGACGAGGGCGACGCGCTTTCGATCGAGGGCGGCATCCCGCTCTCGGGCGGCAGCGTCGACGCATGCGGCGACCATCGTATCGTCATGCTGGCGGCAGCTGCTTCGCCGCTGTGTTCCGGCACGGTGCGCATCCTCGGGGCTCAGGCGGTGGATAAGTCGTACCCCGGATTTTTCGACGACATCGCGATGCTTGGCGGCGCCGTATCGACATGGGAGGAGTGAGACCGTGAGTTCATCGTGGGGAGAGAGGATCCGTGTGTCCGTCTTTGGACAGTCGCATTCCGCCGCGGTCGGGGCCGTGGTCGAAGGGCTTCCGGCGGGCTTTCCCGTCGACATGAATCGTCTTTCGGCTTTTATGGCACGGCGCTCGCCGGGAAAGAGTCCATTTTCGACGGCGCGCAAAGAGGCGGACGAGATCGAGTTCCTCGGCGGCATCGCCCGCGGCAGACTTTGCGGCGCGCCTCTGGCGTTCCTGATCCGCAACACGAACGTGCGCCCCGGCGATTACTCGGAATTTTCCGCCGTGCCTCGCCCCGGGCACGCCGACTGGACGGCGGCGGTGAAATACGGCGGCTTTCAGGACGCCTCAGGGGGTGGCCACTTTTCCGCCCGTCTGACGGCGCCGCTGACGGCGGCCGGAGGGGTCTGCATGCAGATTCTCGAGAGCCTCGGCGTGTCGATCGGAGCGCATATCGCCGAAATCGCCGGCGTGCGCGACACGCCCTTTGACCCTGTGAACGTGGGATGCGAGGACTTCAACGCGCGGACTTTTGCGCCGCTGACGGTGCTGGACGCGCGGGCGGGTGACCGCATGGCGGAGGCGATCGAGGCGGCTCGGGCCGACGGGGACTCTGTAGGCGGCGTCGTGGAGTGCGCGGCCGTCGGCCTGCGCGCGGGCGTCGGCGATCCGATGTTTGACGGACTGGAAAGCCGGCTCGCGTCGATCGTCTTTGCCGTTCCCGCCGTCAAGGGCGTCGAGTTCGGCAGCGGCTTCGCCGCCGCTCGAATGCGGGGCAGTTCGCACAACGACCCGTTCGTCAGCGACGGCGGGCATGTACGCACGAGCACAAACAACCACGGAGGCATCCTCGGGGGAATCTCCAGCGGCATGCCGCTGATCTTCCGCGTCGCGTTCAAGCCCACGCCGTCGATCGCCGTGGCTCAGCGCACGCTGAACGTGGAGACGATGGCGGAGACGGAACTGCGAGTCAAAGGCCGTCACGACCCATGCGTCGTGACGCGCGCCGTTCCCGTGGTCGAGGCAGTCACGGCCGTCGCGCTCTGCGACGCGTTGCTTCCAGGCAATTACGAACCGTTGAATCGATAAGGAGCAAACTTAAAAAATGGACATGAAGGATTTTCGCGCACAGATCGACGAGATCGACAGCGGCATCATCGATCTCATCACACGGCGTTTCGCCGTCGTCCGCGACATCGCGGCGTACAAGGCGAAAAACAACATCCCGATTTACGACCCCGCGCGCGAGCGTCAGAAACTGAACGATCTCGCCGGTTCCGTCGGCGAGGAACTGGCGCCCTCGATGGACGCGCTCTTTTCGCTCATCTTCGACCTCAGCCGTTCCGAACAGCACAGAATTTTCGCAGGCCCTTCGCCGGTCAAAGACGCGATCACGCAGGCGCTCGCCAACACTCCGGCGCAGTTCCCCCTGCGTCCGACGGTCGCCTGTCAGGGCGTGGAGGGCGCGTATTCGCAGATGGCGTGCGAACGGATTTTCCCCTCCGGAAGCATCATGTATTTCAGCTACTTTGAAAACGTCTTCGCGGCGGTTGAAAAGGGGCTGTGCCGCTACGGCATCCTGCCCATCGAAAACAGCACCGCGGGGTCGGTCAACCGCATTTACGACCTGATGATGGAGTACAACTGCTACATCGTTCGCAGCTGCCGAGTCAAGGTGGATCACTGCTTGCTCGCCAATCCCGGCGCGAAGCTTGAGGAGATCAAGGAAGTCGTCTCGCACGAACAGGCGCTCGCACAGAGTCAGGCTTTCATCAAGTCCATCGGCGCCAAGGCCATTCCGGTCAAGAACACCGCCGTCGCCGCGCAGATGGTGCATGACAGCGGCCGCCGTGATCTTGCCGCGCTCTCGTCGATGAGCTGCGCGGAACTGTACGGACTGAACTGCCTCAAATCGTCGGTGCAGGACACCGGCAACAACTTCACTCGTTTCATCTGCATCAGCAAGAATCTCGAGATCTACCCCGGCGCGGACCGTACCAGCCTGATGATCACCGTTCCGCACCGTCGCGGCTCGCTGTCGCACGTGCTCTCGCGTTTCAAGGCGCTCGACATCAACCTCAACAAGCTGGAGAGCCGCCCGCTGGCCAACA
>CAZFNC010000068.1:0-9187 GCA_964520485.1 uncultured Synergistaceae bacterium
ACGGGAAGTAGTACGAGATCTCCACGAAGACGATGCCCCACACGCTGTTGATGTTCATGCGAAAACCGAACGTCGCCCACAGCCATTTGTTGAGGTAGCCGGCGCGGCCGCCGAGCAGCAGTTTCCAAGCCATGGCCCCCAGGAACGGCGGGAACATGTAGGGAATGCTGAACAGAGCGCGCATCAGGCCTTTGGCGGGAATGTCGCTCCTGCCCAGCAGCCAGGCGTAGAACACTCCCATGATCGTGCCGAACACCGTCACGAAGAACGCGATCTTCACGGTGTTCCACATCGCTCCGATGTTCTTGGCGTCAAGCAGCTGAGACTTGAACAGGTCCGGATTGAAGTGTCCCTGATAGAAGAACGCGTGGTACACGATCATGAACACGGGAATGACGACGATGATCAGCAGCAGCGCGAAGCTGAGAATCGTCAGCGCGCCGTCGAGACTGACGCGACGGCCTTCGATGGCCGCCAGATCCTTCTGTTTGCCGAAGCCGATACTCATGCCGACTGCGCCTCCTTCTTTTTGGCGGGATAGCAGCGGACGTTGACGAGCCGCACGCCCGCGACTTCCCCTGCTTTCACCGTGCCGCGCCGCATCGCGTCGAGCGCCGACTGCTGCACGCGAAGTTCCCGCGTTCCCAGCGTCACACGGTAGTCGTACTCGCTGCCCAGGAATGTGCAGCGGTTTACCTTCACTTTCACGGGCGATTCGGGGTCGAATACGATGTCGTTGGGCCGCACGCCCAGTTCCGCGCCCGCGTCCACGTCAAGCCCAGCGGGAAGTTCGCCGTCCCACGGCGCCACGCCGCACCCCGTATCCAGCCCGAGACCGTCGCCGCGGCGGACAAGCGGGATGAAGTTTGACACGCCGATGAACTCGAACGTGAAGCGGTTGGCGGGGCGCAGGATGATGTCCTCGTCCGTGCCCACCTGGCACAGCGTGCCGTCCTGCTCCATGATCGCCATTCTGTCGCACAGCTGAAGCGCCGACTGCTGGTCGTGCGTGATGTAGAAGATCGTCGTGCCCAGGTTGCGCTGGATCTCGCGGATTTCCAGCAGCATCTGCTCGCGCAGCTTGGCGTCCAGGTTCGTGATCGGCTCGTCCATGACGATGACCTCGCCGTCGCCCACGAGAGCGCGGGCGATCGCCACGCGCTGCTGCTGGCCGCCCGAAAGCTGGCTGGGCAGATGGTTGGCGTACTCCGTCATCTTCACCTGTTCAAGCGCGTGACGCGCGCGCTTCAACGCTTCGTCTCTCGGGACGCGGCGTTTTTTAAGCGGGTAGAGCACGTTCTCCGCTACCGTCATGTGCGGCCACACGGCGTAGTCCTGGAACACGATGCCGATGTTTCTCCGCTCCACAGGCACGTTGACGTGCTTCTCGGCGCTGAACAGACACGTGCCGCCCACCCATATTTCCCCTGTCTCCGGCTTGTTCAGACCCAGCAGACAGCGCACCAGCGTGGTCTTGCCGCAGCCCGACGGCCCGACCAGGCAGAGGATCTGGCCGTCGTCCGCTTCGAGGCTGAAATTCTTTAAGATGACGTTCTTACCGTAGCTGAAGGAGATGTTTTTAAACACGATCTTTCCCATTGAGTCCTCCCTGCCCGTAATTTTACGGTCCGCACAGGCGGTTTTCCGCGCGAACGATAAAAGGGGCAGCGCATCGGCTGCCCCTTTTTTCAGCAACTGCGGGTTATCCGCCGCTTTTTCGTCAAACAAATTGGTGTCAGCGGAAGATCTCGTCGAAGAGTTTCTCGCTCTCCTTCTCTTTCTCCACCACCGTCTTCATGTCGCTCACCATCGCCTTGGAAGCGATGGCGTTCACGTCCGCGTTCTGCTTCACGCCGTCGCGCACCGAGAGCAGGTTCTGCGCCACGAGGATCTCCTGTCCCTCCTGCGAGAGGATGAAGTCGTAGAGAAGCTTGCCGTTCTCTAAGTTCTTCGCGTCCTTCACCAGACCGATGGGGCTGTAGATGGACACCGTGTCCTCAGGGTACACGTACTCGATCGGCGACCCCTTCTCCTTGATGTTGGCCGTCACGTAGTCGAGGCAGACGCCCACGTCGTACTCGCCGGCCGCGATCTGGTTGTGCGTGGCGTTCGTTCCGCTTTCCATCTTGCAGTCGTTGGCCTTGAGCCCCTCGAAGAACGCCTTGCCGAACTTCTCGTTGGCCATCATCGCGTTTCTCCAGTACTTCGTCGTGCCGGCCGTGTTGGGATCGCTCATGACGACGATGCCCTTCCACTTGGGATCGAGCAGGTCGCTCCACTTGCTGGGGATGTCGTCGCCCTTGACGTTGTTGGTGTTGTAGGCGATGCCCATGTTCATCATACGGGCGCCGGTGTAATATCCTTCGGGATCGACAAACGCCTTGCCGATGTGCTCTGTCTCGGGGGAGACGTACTTTTCGAGGATGCCCTGCTCCTTGAACTGCACGTAGTTGGTGGGATCGCCCACCCAGAGGATGTCGGCGTCGACGTGGCCGGCCTGGATTTCGGTGGCGATCTTGGTCATGACCTTGCCGGTACCGGCGAAGTAGTACTCCATCTTGACGCCGGGATACTTCTTCTCGAAGCCTTCGCGAATGGCGATCAGCTGCTTTTCCTGCATTGACGAGTAGACCATGACCGTGCCTTTGGGCTCGGCGAACGCTGCGGCCGCGAAGGCGAGAACGGCAAGAGCGGCCAGAGTTGCGATCTTCTTCATGAACGATTCCTCCCGTAACTAAAGATTTTTCGGCGGGCGCGCAGGCACGCCGGTCGAACGTCGGATACGACGTCCGCGATAATTATACCACAATAACAGTCATTTTAAAGCGCTTATTTTCATAGAGAACACGGTCGCTTCAAGAATTCAGTTTTTTTTAAGGCGGCGGTGTTGACAGCACGTTCAAAGAATGTTAATAAAAACCGTCAACTGAATATGTTTGATAGAGGCGCGGCGCGCATCAGTAGCGTTCGGTCATGAAACGGGCATTTCGCCGGACGGCGAAAGGGCACGCCGCCGAAGGGGATCCCTCTGCCCGGAGGAATCTGCCTGGGCCGTTTTTTTCAGAGAACATCTGGCGGACTGTCACTTTTGGGTGGAGAGCTATCAAAAGCGTCTTCTCGCGCCGCGAGGCGCACGCGACGGTTTTCCCGCCCGAAAGGGGCGGGAAAACCGTTTTTTGTCCTCTTGGAAAACGCGGCGGGGATCGCGTCCGCCCTTTTCAAACGGCGGCGCGGCGAGCGAAAGGGAGGTTTGTACATGAGCGGGAACAAGAAGATCGTTGCTCCGTGGCAGGCGGCTTTGATGCTGACCGTCGGCATCGCCGTCATCTTTGTCGGACTGATGGGCATGAAGCTGAACAACCGCATCGTGCTGGCGGCGGACGGCGTGCTGATGTGCTTTATGGCGTGGATTTTCGGCATACCTTACGCCGACCTGCAGAACGGGATCAGGGATACGATCACGTCGATGGTCGTGGCCATCCTGATCCTGCTCTCCGTGGGCGTGCTTGTGTCCACCTGGATGATCTCCGGAACGGTGCCCGTGATGATCTACTACGGCATGAAAGTCCTCACGCCGGGGACGTTCCTGCCCGTGTGCTGTATCCTCTGCACGCTGATGAGCACACTGGCGGGCACTTCGTGGGGGACGCTCGCGACCGTCGGCATCGCCTGCATGGGCGTCGCGCAGGGGCTTGGCGTGCCGCTTCCCGTCGCAGCGGGTGCGGTGTGCGTGGGCGCGTTTTTCGGCGACAAGGTGTCGCCGCTATCGGACTCGCCCGTGATCACGTCGACGGTGACCGATGTGCCGATGATGGAGGGCATCCGTCACGCGCTCGTCTCGACCGGTCCCGCCTATCTGGCTTCGCTCGCGTTTTTCTTCGTCTACGGGCGCAATTTCAACTCGGGCACGGTGGGCGGACAGGTGTATGAGGACATCCTCGGCACAGTCTCTTCGACGTTCGCGCTCAACCCGTGGCTCCTGCTGCCCGTCGCCGTCGTCATCGTGCTGATCGTCTGCAAACAGCCGACGATCCCCACGTTCGTGGCGGGAATCGCCGCGGGCGCGCTCGTGGCCATGTTCGTGCAGGGGGCGCCGCTCGACAAGGTGTTGTCGGTGATGTACGCGGGCTACAGCGGCTCTTCGGGCTCGAAAGTCGTCGACTCGATGCTCAACCGCGGCGGTTTCAACAGCATGATGCCCACGGTCGCCCTGCTGATCTCTGCGGCCATCTTCGGCGCGCCGCTTCGCACGGCTGGCGTGGTCGACGTGCTCCTCAACTTTGTGCGCAAGATCGCGCGCAACTCGCGCGTGATGTCGCTGGGCGTTCTGGCCCTGCACTCTCTGTTCTTCTGCATCACGGGCGCGTACTACGTCACATATCCCGTCGTCGGGTCGATGACGAAAGATCTGTACCCCGAGTACGGCATCCACAAGAAGAACCTGATGCGCGGAATGCTCGACACGGGCACGGGGCTGGCGCCTCTCGTTCCGTGGTCGACGACAGGCTCGTACACGGCGACGACGCTGGGCGTGGCCAACGCGGATTTCGCGCTTTACGCTCCGATGCTCTGGGGCTCGATCGTTCTCACGGTGATCTACGCCGCTACCGGTCTGTGCACCGCGCGTCTCCCCGGAAAAGAGGAAGCCTGACATGCGCACGCTTCGGCAACGCTGGTTCGACATGATCGGCATCAATTCCGTCAACGGTCACGAGGCGGACATGGCCGATTACGTCGCGGGGCAGCTTCGCGAGATGGGGCTGGAACCGCGTTACAGCTATTTCCCCGAGGACGCCGAGAAGAAGGAACGCCCGTCGGTGTGGACGGTCTTCGACACAGGTCGTCCCGGCAAAACGATGATGCTGATCGGGCACATCGACACGGTCGGCGTCAACCGCGACCGCTGGAACACCGACCCGTTCACGCCCGTCGAAAAGGACGGCGTCGTCTACGGGCGCGGTTCGATGGACATGAAGGGCGGGGACGCCTGCATCCTCGATACGGTCGAGCACTTCGTAAAAAATTCCGATGAGATTTGCGGGCGAATCCTCATCTGTTTCGTCTCCGACGAGGAGGGTCTGAGCAAGGGCACGTATCAGCTCGTCGCCGACGGTCTTACCGCCGACTGGGCGATCATGGCCGAATGTCGCTACGACAACGTCGCCGTGGGCTTCCGCGGACGTTACAGTTTCGACGTGACCGTGCGCGGAGTAAGCGCTCACGCCAGCCGTTATCCCGAAGTGGGCGAAAACGCGCTCATCTCGGGCGGCAAACTGGCGGCGGCCATCGAGTCTCTGCCGACTCTGACGCACCCCGACCTCAAGCACGGCACGTGGTGCGTGCGCTATATGGAAGGCGGCAACGCGGGCACGCTGATCGTTCCCGACAGCTGCTATATTTTCGTCGACCGGTACGTCGTCCCCGGCGAGGACGAGGCGACCTGCATCGCCCAGATGGAGGAAGCCGCGCGGTCGCTGGGACTGGAAGGCAAGGTGGACATCCGTCTGAGGCCGCGCACGTCGCCCTATATGCGGTCGTTCGCTCTCGACGTGAACCACCCGCTCGTGACGACGCTCCAAAGGTGCTTTGCCGAAGTGACGGGCAAGGAACTGCCCGTCGCCTACGACCCTTCGGTGTGCGACTCGAACATCCTCGCCGTGACGCTCGGCATCCCGACGGTCACGTTCGGTCCGAGCGGGGAGAACATGCACGGCGACAACGAATACGCTTACCCGTGGCAGGTCGACAACTGCGCCGCCATATACAGGCGCGTCGTCGCCGAGATGCTCAAAAGGTAAGGTTCGCCGTGTCGCGGCGGCTCTCGCGAATTTTTTCTCTTAATAAAAATTGTCACCGCCGTCTCGAATCGTTTCGGGACGGCGGTTTTTCAGGGTCTTACATTGCTTTATTCATATATTCATCGACCGTGCACGCGGCGCCGAGCTCGAGGCTGCGCTTCACGTCGATGATCCTCTGGTTCGACGAGCCGCGGAACTTCAGCGAGAGGTCGCGCCTTTCGCGCGCGAACGGCCCGTCGACGAGCACGTCGAGAAGGCTCAGCAGGGCGAGGCGGTCGGCGTATTCGGGAGCGCGCCTGTCGGTGAGCTGTTCGAACGTGTAGCCGGAAAAGCACCACACGTCCAATCCGCACAGGCGGGCCGAACGGGCGATCTCGGCCATCGGACGGGGCTGGAGGAACGGTTCGCCCCCTGAAAGCGTGACGCCTCGCTGGAGGCGGAGCGAACGGATCTGTTCGATCACGTCGGCGGTGTCCGTTTCAAAGCCGCCGAACGGGTCGTGCGTGTCCGGGTTGTGACAGCCGGGGCAGCGGTGAAAACATCCCTGCGCCCAGACGACGGCGCGCAGGCCGGGGCCGTCGACGATGCTGTCTCGCGTGACAGGGGCGGCGAGGCGGACTTTCATTCGCACTTCCCCGCCGTCCCGTCGGCATGCGCGTTGTGCACGACTCGGTCGCGCACTTCGGCGCGTTTGGCGTCGTTGAAGCGTTCAAGCGTGCCGACGAGATAGCCCGTGATGCGACGGATGCGCTCGAAACCGACGGGGCCGTCCTTCTCGCGACGACCGCACCCGGGGCAGACGTCGCCGGGGATGACGCCCGTGTAGCCGCAGACGGGGTCGCGGTCGACGGGATGGTTGACGCCTCCGTAGCCGATTCCCGCTTCTTTCATCCCGCGGACGATCTGCTCGAACGCCTCGGGATTGTTCGCTCCCAGACCGTCAAGCTCGACGTAGCTGATGTGCCCGCCGTTGGTCAGCTCGTGGTAGGGCGCTTCGCGGGCGATCTTGTCGAACACGCCGATTTTGTGATAGACGGGCACGTGGAACGAGTTCGTGTAATATTCGCGGTCGGTGACGCCGGGGATGACGCCGAACCTTTTGGCGTCGATGCGCGTGAAGCGTCCCGAGAGCCCCTCCGCGGGCGTGGCGATGAGCGAGAAGTTGAGGCCGTACAGTTCCGACGCCTCGTCCATGCGCTCGCGCATGCGGCGGACGATGCGAAGCCCCAGCTCCTGCGCCTCGTCGCTCTCGCCGTGGTGCGCCCCCGTGAGGGCTTTCAGGCATTCTGCAAGGCCGATGAAACCGACGGTCAGCGTGCCCTGCCGGATCACTGAGGCAAGTTCGTCCTCGGGGCCGAGCGCTTCGCTTCCGCGCCAGACGCCCTGTCCCATCAGGAACGGGAAGTTCTTCGCGCGCTTGTGTCCTTGAATGGTCATGCGTTCGAGAAGCTGGTCGACGACGAGGTCGATTTTTGCGTCGAGGTCGCGGAAGAACGCGTCGAGATCGGCCGTCGCGCCGTTCAACTGTCCGTGCAGGATTCCCAGCCGCGGCAGGTTGATCGACGTGAACGACAGGTTTCCGCGCCCGCTGACGGTCGGTTCGCCGCACCTGTTGGCGACGACGCGAGTGCGGCACCCCATGTACGCGGCTTCCGTGTCGGGATCGCCCGCTCTGTAATACTGGGCGTTGAACGGCGCGTCGAGAAAGCTGAAGTTGGGGAACAGCCTTCGGCTCGTGACGCGGCAGGAGAGCTTGAGGAGGTCGTAATTGGGGTCGCCTGGGTTGAAGTTGACGCCCTCTTTCACCTTGAAGATGAGGATAGGGAAAATGGGCGTTTCGCCGCTGCCGAGGCCGCGCTCCGTCGCCAGGAGCAGGCTGCGCGACACCATGCGCCCTTCCGGCGATGTGTCTGTGCCGAAGTTGACGCTTGAGAAAGGCACCTGAGCGCCCGCGCGGGAGTGCATCGTGTTGAGGTTGTGGATGAACGCTTCCATGGCCTGATACGTGCGGTTTTCTGTCTCGTCGAGGGCCTCGCGGGCGGCGAAATCCTGCAGACGGGCGATCTCCGCTTCGTCGATCGCGAGCGCTGAGAGAAGGCTCTCGCGTTCCGCCCGCTCGCGTTCGGCGTTTCTCTCGACGCCGATCGGACGGCAGAGCTTTTCAGACTTCGCCACGGCTTCTCTAACGGCTTTCTTCGCCGCCGCGGGGTCAACGCCTCGGAGGAGTTCGACGGAGCGGGCGAGGATGGAGGAGTAACACTTTCGGTAGGTCTTGGCGACGCCCGGGGCGATCCCGTAGTCGAAGAATGGGATACTCTGGCCGCCGTGCTGGTCGTTCTGGTTGCTCTGGATGGCGATGGCAGCAAGAGCCGCGTAACTCATGATGTCCTGAGGCTCGCGCAGGAAACCGTGTCCCGTCGAGAAGCCGTCCTTGAACAGCCTGCCGATGTCGATCTGACAGCAGGTCAGCGTGCCCATGTTCATGAAATCCATGTCGTGGATATGGATGTCGCCCGCGTCGTGCGCCGCGGCGTGGAGAGGATTCATCACGTGCGTCCTGCAGAACTCGCGCGACACGGCGCTTCCGTACTCGAGCATCGTGCCCATGGCCGTGTTGCCGTTGATGTTGGCGTTCTCGCGCTTGACGTCGGCGTCGGCGGCGTCGGAGAACGTGATCTCCTCGATGGCTTTCATCAGCCTCGTGCGCGAGTCGCGGATGCGCGTGCGCTCGTTGCGGTAGGTGATGTACGCTTCGCTCGTTCTGGCGTGTCCGTTCTCGATGAGGGTCTTGACCACCATGTCCTGCACGTCCTCGACGCCCGGAACGGCCTTTCCGTACTTTTCCCCGAGACGGCGGACAACCTGCGAGGTCAGTCCCTCGGCGATGCGGTAATCCGCCGCCGTGCCCTCTTTCTCGGCCACGGCCGAGGCGGCCAGAAAGATCGCGCGGGTGATGCGGTCCTCGTTGAACGGGACGTTGCGCCCGTCGCGTTTCTTGATCGTCTGAATCATGCGGCGTCCTTCCTTCACAAAAAATGCGGCGCGGAAAATTCCCGCGTTTTTCGCGGCCGCTTTTTTTTCACAAGGGCAATCTTACACCCTTCGCCCGTGAAAGTAAAGGCGAAAACACTAAATACAGGGCTATTTTTTTAGAATAACACTATATACACCAATTCTGCGTCCGACGGAGCTCGGCGACGTGAGCGGAGGCAAATGACCGCGCGGTTGACGAATCGCCGCTTCGGGGGTATTTTTAAACGGAATCCGCCGTTTTTTCATAGAAAAACGCGACAAGCGTTTTTCTTTCCGTCCAGACGGAGAAAGGTTCGGCGGAGGATGCACTAGTCAACAAAAAATGGACACATGGACTGAAAAAAGCAGAATACAAA
>CAZFNC010000069.1:0-8795 GCA_964520485.1 uncultured Synergistaceae bacterium
GTTCATCAGGCCCAAAAGCTTTTGGATCTCCGCGTAGCTCAGTTCCATGCCGTTTGCCGGGTCCGTGGAAAGGCTGTTCTGGAAGGGCGCGGCGTAGATGGCGTGAACGGAAAGTTTCTTCGCGCGCAGGGCGAAGGCGATGGCGAACTGGTCGTCGATCTCGTTATACGCGTCGGTGTCCAGCACGACCGGTACTGGCCCGCGCGGACATTCAAGATTGCGAACGCGCTGTTCTGGGGAGAGCCCGCTCTTTCTCGCGGGGCTGACTTGAGAGACGGAAGGCGCGCCGTTTAAGGCGCTCGTTTTTAAACTATGGGTATTTGCCCCCCCCCCGAAACAACAAGAAGTAAACACTGTCATCGCCGCCACGATGCCGATGAACAGCGCCGACGATTTTTTGAGCGCGTTCTTGCGAACAGTCATGTTTTTTCCTCCCGTTTGAAGTGTTGATTCAGTTTTCCGCCCGTGTTCTGCCGTAAAACAGGACGCGCGGGCGGTTCCCGCGTGTGATCCGTCACGCGGCCGCGAGCGGCGAACGCCCCGCCGGTTCCGCCCCCGCCGGTCTTGTAGGCGGAGAACGGCGGGCTCCCGCGCGCGTCATTCCTCGGGCGAGAGCGTGAACTTCACCTTCGAGCCGTCGCGCGCGAAGGCGGCCCCGCTTCGCGCGTCGCTCCAGAGCACGGGGCCGAACGCGAGGATCGTGCCGCGCGCGGCTCGTTCCGGCATGGCGAAAAACTCGATCTCCCCGCGCGGTTCCTTGACCGCGGCGAGGACGCGCCCGCCCGGCGAGGCCGAAAGGGACGTGACGCTCGGCGCGTTTTTGCAGGGGAGAAAGGCGACCGGCTGCCCGTCTCCGCGAAAGAGGACGATGCCCCCGCGCTCGCCTTTCGCGGCCGGGATGCCCGTCCACGCGGCGCAGTACGGCGGCTCTGGCGAAACGGGACGAACGACGGCGTTTTCAAGCGGAGCCGCCGCGCCTGGGCGGAGCCTCCACACGCGGTTGTCGCCGCGGATCTCGTAGCGGAAGTCGGCGCCGTCGAGAGGGCGAAACCGCCGCCGCCAGACGAACGCCGCGGCGACCGAGCAGAGGAGAGCGGCCGCGAGAAGTATTTTTCTTGCGCGCGGAAACATGAAAATCTTTCCTTTCTGACGAGTTAAGCGTATTATATCAGAGGACACCGTATTTTTTCGGCGGCTCTCGGGCTGTCCGCGCAACGGAGGATTTTTTTCATGATTCGTTTGCCTCGGTCGTTTTATACCAACTTCGTCCTGCTCTTTCTCAACAACTCCCTTTTCGCGGCGTCGTATGTCATGCCGTCTCAGCTTCTGGGCATGGGCTTTTCTCAGTGGCGGGCGGGAGTGCTGATGAGCGCCTTCTTCGTCGGCGCTTTCGTGACGCGCCCCGCGGCGAGCAGGATGATCGAACGGTTCGGCATCAAGCGCAGCATCCTCGCGGGAGTCGTGCCGGGAGCGGCGGCGGGCGTGCTCATGCTTTCTGGCGGTTTCGCGCCTCTGCTGTTTTCGAGGTTTTGCCTCGGCGTCGCGGGAAGCGTGCTCTACGTGGCCGTGATGGCCTACCAGGGCCTTTCGTTCACGGCGGAGGAGCGGGGCCGCGTCGTGGGCTTCCTCACGCTGGCGTCGATCTTGCCGCAGTTCCTGCTCGTGCCGCTGTCGGAGTACCTGATCGACGGCGGCATGCAGGCGATATTCATGCTCCTCTCGTCCGCCGTCCTGACGTTCGCGGCGCTGTTCGCGCTGACCCTGCCGAAAGACGCGGGCACAGCGACGGTCACGGAGAAACGCGAGTGGGGAAGCTGGGGCGAGCTGTTTTCGCGGCGCGACACGTGGGCGCTGCTGGCGTCGTTTTTCGTCGTATCGCTGACGACCAACGTCGCCTGCCAGTACGTGCCCAACCTGATGCGCTCGCTCGGCCTGCGCGGTTCCTCGTTCACGCAGACGATGGCGCTCACGAGCGTGCTGATCCGTCTGTCAGTCGGCGCCCTGATCATGACTTCGTTCGACAGGCGCCGCACGTTCACCGTCTTCGCGATGGTCGAGGCGGCCTCGATGATCCTGGCGGGGCGCTCCGCCTCGACCGCCGGCTTCGTCCTGAGCGGCGTCGCTTTCGGCGTGAGCCACGGGATCGACTTCCCCGCGATGACGGCGCTGCTCCCTGACACGGTTCCCGCGCACCTGTTGCCCAAAGGGGCGTCGGCGTATCTGATCGTCTACGACGTCGCGACGATCCTCGTGCCTCTGGCGATCGGGGCCGCGCCCGCGCGGTTCGGGATGGGCGGCGTGATCGGCGCCGCGGGCGCGCTCGGGCTGGTCGCTTTCCCGCTGATCTACTTCTTCCTGTGGCGTCCCGGCATGGTCAAAGCGGAGAAGTCCCGCTCATGATCCGCGGTTTTTTTGACGGCGCGTCGCGCGGCAACCCCGGGCCCGCCGGCGCCGGCGCCGTGATCTGCGAGGGGGAACGCGTCCTCTGGCGGCGCGCTCTCCCTCTCGGGACGAAGACGAACAACGAAGCCGAATACGCCGCTCTGGATCTGCTGCTCGGCGAGCTGGAGCGGCGCGGCGCGCGCGGGGCCGAAGTGTGCGGCGACAGCCGTCTGGTGATCTCACAGGTGACGGGCGCGTGGCAGATCAAGGAACCCCGCCTGCGCGAACTCGCCCTGCCGCTGATCGGACGGCTCAAGGCGCTCGGGGCGAGATGCCTCTGGGTGCCGCGCGAGCGGAACGCCGAGGCCGACCGTCTCTCAAATCTGGCGCTCGACTCGGGCGGACTGACTGAGGACGCCGCCGCGCCGCAAGCCCCGCCTTCCCGCGCGGCCGGTTCCCCCGCGCCGTGCGTTTTCAGGCGCGCGGCCGCCAATGTCTGGCTGGCCGAGGAGGGGGAGGACGTCTATGCCGTCGACCTGGCCCACCGCCGCTGTACGTGCGGCGACGGGAGCGGGGGAAAGTGCCGCCACATCGAACGCCTCCTCGAGGAACTGTCCGCGTGCGGCTCACGGCTGGTTTCCCGCTGAAGGATCAACGGCGGCTCGCTCCCTTGAAAGCGTTTGAGAGGCGGCGCGCGCCGTCTTTTCTCTCGTCGGGACGACGTCTTTTCGCGAGGATCGAATCGCAAGATATTCCCTAAAAGTGCAGAAAGTGGTATGATATGTGGCGTCTGAATACGCCCCAATGAACGAAAAACGGCGGGGACGCCGGAAGTTTTCCCTGTCTCCGCGCCCGCCGTTCCTTTTAAAACTTCCGCAGCCGGTAAAACGTTCCGCGCGTCCGCCGTAAAACGCGCGGAGAGAGAACCGCACAAAAAGCCGTCAGGGGGGAAATCATGTTAAAATCGATCGCTCAGGAAATAGCCGAAAACATCGCGCGCCTCGTCGGCTATGACATCGTGATCACGGACGCGGGCGGGACCGTCGTCGGGAGCAGCGACCCCGGCCGCGCCGTCGGCACGGAGTACGAAACGGGCGCGGCTGTCGCGCGCACGGGGCAGACGCGCCGCGAGACAGCCGACGACGCGCGCCGCAACAAGGGCCTCAAGCCGGGCGTCACGTGTCCCATTCTCGACGCGGAGCAGAACGTCGCCGGCGCCGTGACGATCTCGGGCGACCCCGAGAAGGTCAGGGCGTTCTCGCAGCTCGTCAAGAGCCAGGTCGAACTCTTCGTCAGGGAACGTTTCCTCGCGCGGCAGTTCGCCGAGCGGGAGCGCGGCTTCAGGGCGCTTGTCGCGGACATCGCCCTGTTCCGCTCGGGGATCAACGATCCCCAGGCCTTGGAGACGAGAGCCGCCCTGATGGGTTATGACAAATCTTTGTCTTACGCCGCGATCGAGCTTGACACGTCGTCGCGGAACGACGCTGACGGCGATTACCCCGAGCGCGACCGCACGCTGGCCGACATACGCGAAGTCTTCGGGGCGGCGGGCGACGTTTCGGGCAGCCTTGCCCCGCGCCGTTACGTCGTCTTCCACGGCGCGACGCGCGAAGGCGGGTTCAGCGAGACCCTGTTTTACGGGGATCTCCGCGCGCGCTGCTCCGGCCTGTGCGAGCGGCTGAAACGCCGTGGCCTGACCGTCTCCGTCGGCGTCGGCAGCCTTCAGGCCGGCGTGTCCGGCCTCGTCACGTCCTACAGGGAAGCGCAGGTGGCGCTGAGCGTCGGGCCGCGCATCTTCCCGCGCGAACGCGTCCACGTCGTCACGGACTACCGCGTCGAGGAGATCATGCTCAGTTCCGAGCCACGGCTGCTGGAGAGCATGGTTCGGCGCGAGCTCAGCCCCCTCTTTGACCGAAGCGACGGCGAGGAGCTTCAGGAGACCATCGTCGCGTGGTGCGAGAGCGGCTTCAGCGTCGTCCGCGCCGCCGAACTGCTGCACGTGCACCGCACGACGGTCGATTACCGCCTTGAAAAGCTGGAGAACATCCTCGGCGTCAGGCCGCGCGACTTCCGCGACATGAGCCGGTATTACTGGGCCGTGATCCTCAGGCGCGGCGGCAAGGGAGAGACGAAAACCCTCAAGTCGCGCCGCTGAACCTGACGGACGAAAAGCGAGGGAGACGGGGCCGCCGCGCGACGGCGAACCCCGCCTCCCTCGTTCCGTTTGAGCGATCCGAAGCGCGCGCCGTCTCAGCTCGCGAGAGCCGCGTCGATGTCCGACTTCAGCTCTTCCCAGCTCGGCACGCCGCGGCGGAGAACCTTGTTGCCCAGCACCCATGTGACCTCGCCGCCGCGCAGCCCGTAGCGCAGCGTGTCAATCAGGAAGATGAAGCAGCGAGGGTCGTAGAACTCCACTTCAAGCCGCCCCTTGTACTCCTCTTTCAGCCTCATGTACAGACTGCCGACTTCTCGGCTGTCGTAGCCTCCGCGAAAACCTTTCATCTCGTCCGCCGTCAGCGGCTTGGTGCAGCAGCCGCAGCCGACGATGGGACGTTCGCGGAAAATCTTTAAACGCGGTGTTTTCATGTCCAGTTCCTCCTTCGTTGAACGTTGAACGAACGGCGCCCCGTTTCGCTCGCGGGCTCCGTTACGGGTTCGACGGCGCGGGGGCCTTTTTCACGTCCGCCCGCGTGCCGTTCACGTAGCCGCAGATCTGCTCCGCGGAGACGGGGAAAAAGGCGTGATCCGTCCCCGCCGCCGCCCAGACGGTGTCGTAGTTCCAGAGATCCTCGTCGACGAGCGCCGGAAGGGGCGACGGGTAGCCGAGAGGCGGGACGCCTCCGATCTTGAATCCGAAGTTCTCGTAGACGTAATCGGGCGAAGCCATCGTCACGCGGTGCCCCTTGGCGGCGCGCTTGACCTTGCCTGAATGGACGCGGTTGGGCCCCGACATCAGCACCAGCCACGGCTGATCGTCCACCATGAAGATCAGGCTCTTGAGGATCTCCCCGGGCGTCACGCCGATGGCCTTTGAGGCGTCGTCCACCGTGAAGATCGTGGCGTCGCTGTGGATGATCTTTCCCTCGTAGTGGAGCGCGTCCAGCGCCTCCTGAACTTTTGAGACAGGGTCTGTCATCGAATTTTCCTCCGAACAGATGATTTTTTCAGTCGAACGTCGGCGTCCGTCCCGGCGGGCGCGGTCTTTCAGCCCCGCGGCTTGAAAGCGTCGTCTCCCCCCGCGAAACGGCGGAACGGCGAGGCGCGCGTCGGGAAAGGACCTTTCCCGAACGTCGATACTATATCAAAAAACTATGTAAAAAGCAATGCGGGCCGTCGGCGCCGTTTTCGCGAAAGCGCCGGCCGCCCGCGCGGAATCTCGCGCCGCGCCGAAACGGCGGAGACGCGGCGCGCGCGCTTTGCGGAGCCCTGCGGCGACTCCCCGCGCGGCGCGCCTCTTTCGCTTTGGAGCGAAAAGAAGTAGAATAGCCGAAAAGGTTCTCTCTGAGTGGTGAATGGCGATGGACACAAACGAACAGGCGGAGCGGTATGATCTGACGGCGGCGGAGGAGGACGACGGGACGCGGCTTGACCTGTTTCTGGCCGGCGAGCTGTCCGTCTCGCGCAGCCGCGCGCGAAAGCTGATCGACGGCGGGGCCGTCGCTTCCCCCGGCGAGAGGAAATGGCGCGCCGCCGCGCGGGTGCGGGCGGGCCGCGTGTATGCGGTGACGCTGCCCCGCGCGCGCCCCTCGCGGATCGTGCCGCAGAAAGTGCCGTTCGAGGTCGTCTACTCGGACGAGCACCTGATCGTGGTGAACAAGCCCGCGGGAGTCGTCGTGCACCCCGGCGCGGGACGTCCCGACGGGACGCTGGTGAACGGGCTGATGGAGCGCTTCCCCGAGATCGGCTCGATCGGCGACGCCGTCCGCCCCGGGATCGTCCACAGGCTCGACGCCGGCACTTCGGGGCTGATGGTCGTCGCCCGCAGCGACGCGGCGTTCGCGGGACTGCGCGGCGCGTTTCAGGCGCGCGAGGTGCGCAAGGAGTACATCGGGCTCGGCGTCGGCGCCCTTCCCGCGCGCGAGGGCACGATCGACGCGCCAATCGGGCGCGACCCGCGCAACAGGCTGAAGATGTGCGTGACGTGGGACGGACGCGACGCGGTGACCGACTATCGTGTGCTCTGGAGCAGAGCGCGCTATTGCCTGCTGCTCCTGCGCCTGCACACGGGACGGACGCACCAGATACGCGTCCACATGCGCGCGCTTGGCTGCTCCCTCGACGGGGACACGCTTTACGGCCCGAAGGACCCCGCGCAGCACATCCTGAAGGACCGCGTATTCCTTCACTCGTGGCGCCTCGGTTTCTTCCACCCCGTGACGCGCCGTCGCATGGAGTTCCGCGCGCCGCTCCCGCCGGAGCTCGTCGAGGCGCTGCGCGTGCCGCTCTCGCTGCCGCCTGACCGCTGAAGCGGCGCTCGCGCCGTGTCGCCGGCCGCGCGCGTGCGCGCAAGGAGCCCTTTCCGCGCGGGCGGCGTCTCCCGCCGCGGGAGCTCCCGAACGTCCTCAAACGACGGAGAGAAACGCCGCGCCGCGACGTCGCGGCGGCTTTTCCTCCGTCGTTTTTTCATTCGAGGATCGACTTCCACTCGTCCGCGCCGACGAGGACAGTCCTCGGGCGCTTGTAGGTGACGTTCGCCGGGCCTGAGCCCGCGATGTGGCGCACCTGCTTCTTCTCCGTGTAGTCGATGACGGACTCGCGCTCGGCGCGGTCGCTGTAACACAGCGCCAGCGACGCGGCGGCGCGGACGGCGCGCTCGAGCTCGCCGCCGGGCGCGGGAGGATTTTTCAGGATCACGTGCGAGCCGGGGAACTCGTGGACGTGGAACCACAGGTCGTCGGGCGCGGCTTCCTGAAACGTCACGTAGCGGTTGCCCCTCTCGTTCAGCCCCACGAGGATCAGGCTGTTCCCGAGCGAAAAGCGCAGGTGCGGCGGCAGAGGCTTTTTCGCCTTGCGCGCGGGCTGCGTCTTCGCCCGCGGGCCGGCGTCGTACTGCTCGGCGATCTGTTCGCAGACGGCGGTGAGCTTTTCGGCGCTTTCAAGCCTCTTCACGTTCGCCTCGAGAGAGGCGATGTCGTCCAGTTCGGCGCGCAGCGAGCGAACCTGTTCCCTGGCCGCCGCGACGTCGGTCCTGTACTTCTGGTATTTTTTGAAATACTCCCGCGCGTTGCCTTTCAAGTCGAGCGCAGGGTCAAGCCGGACGTCGACCGTCTTTTCGCCCGCCTCGTCCCAGTAGGGGAGCGTGACGGTCTCCCGGCGCGGGACATCTTTCCCCAGGTTCTGGATCAGCGCCTCCCCCGCGACGCGGTAGTCGTCGCAGTGCTCCGCCTTGTCGATCCGGCTGAGCAGCCCTTCGATGTGGCGCGCGCGGCGCCCCCTCTGCCTGTCGAGAATCTTCAGCGCCCGCGAAGCGACGGCGCGCGCGGCGCGGCGCCTGATCTCCCCGGCGATGGATGCGCGGCAGAATTCAAGCCCGCCCGTCCGCGCGCCGGAGACGCCCGGCAGCGCGGCGCCGAGCGCCGTCAGGACGTTCCCGACGCGCTGAAAGTATTTCGGCTCGGAAAAGAGCGCGCGGCGCACGAGATCGCGTTCCCCCGCCGCCCACAGTTCCTTCAGCGTCCCCGCGACGACGCGTCCCAGCCCTCGCGGCCGCTCGAAGAACTCCGTCAGCGCCGCGTCGTCCGCCTCCGGCGAGGCCGTCGTCCCTTCGAAAGGCGGAGGCGGCACGTAGGGCAGCCCCGGCAGGACGGACCGGTAGCGGTTGACGTCTGGACGGACGTGCCGCGCGGCTTCGAGGATCACGCCGTTTTCGTCGGTGAACAGGGCGTTGCTCAGACGCCCCGTCAGCTCGAGGATCAGCGTCAGCTCCCTGCTGACGCCGCCGCCGACGAAGCGCCTGAACTTCAAGAAGAGCACCCTGTCCCCGGGCGAACACGATACGTCCGTGATCTCCCCGCCCGCGAGATGGCGCTGCATCCCGAGCGCGAACGGCGTTTTCGCGCTTTGACTGCGCAGGTCGCGCAGGCCGCCCGCGGAGAGCGAGCAGACGCCGAAAAACTCAGGGTTCCACGTGAAAAAAAGCGGGGCTTTGCCTCGAAAGCCAAGCGCGCACCAGTCGTTTCCGGCGTCCACGCGCTGAAGCTGACAGCCGCCGTATTCCCGAAGCTCGGGGACGAGGGCCGCGACAAGTTCCGGACCGTAGTTCATGATCTGCGTTCTCCTGACGATGGATGTGTTTTCGCGTCCATTATCTCAGAAAATCCCCCCTTGACAAGATGAGCCCGAAAGGATAAAATGCCGTTTGTTGGTAGAGGGGCTGTGGCGCAGTCGGGAGCGCGATTCGTTCGCAACGAATA
>CAZFNC010000070.1:0-8694 GCA_964520485.1 uncultured Synergistaceae bacterium
CC
This sequence comes from uncultured Synergistaceae bacterium, assembly GCA_964520485.1. Lineage (GTDB taxonomy): Bacteria > Synergistota > Synergistia > Synergistales > Dethiosulfovibrionaceae > Pyramidobacter. The sequence goes on from CAZFNC010000070.1 coordinate 3, forward strand.
CCTAAGCGTAAACCTGTCCGCCGTCGTCCATCTTTTCGAGGACGGACCGCAGCCCGTTCAAAAGCTGTCTCCGGCTGGGAGCCTGCACGCGCTTCCTGTTCCTCGCGACCAGTTCGACGTTCGGGACGATCAGTTCCCTGGCGAAACGGCGTCTGTCCGAGGACGCGTACATGTCCTTCAGTCTGGAGGCGTCGAGGTCCTGTTTCAGGTAATCGACGGCCGTTTCTCCCTCTTCCCTGTTGAGCACGTAGTCGAAGGCGATGTCCTTAAATTCGTCCTGGATGATGTCGATCATCTCGTTCGCGTCGTCTTCGATGAAGGTGTCTGTGACGGCGCTCGACACTTTGTTCGCGGCCGAGCCGCCCGCGAACGCTCCCAGCAGGCCGCCGACGACTCCGCCCACGGCTGTGCCGATGATCGGGATAAAGCTTCCGACGGCCGCTCCGGCGGCGGAGCCCGCCACCCAGCCGCCTGTGCCTCCGGCGACGGCCGCTCCGGTGTTGACGACGTTCTTAAACAGCTGCGCTCCCGATATTCTGCCGCTGAAGATGTCGAACACGTCTCTCGCGGACAGGACGACGACTGTGGCGAGTCCTGTGATCATGTTGCTTGACAGCATTTTCTGGAGGCTCTTCATGGCGGCTGCTCCGTAGATGTTGCTTCCGCTTCTGAAGGCGTTCACCAGCACGGCTGACGCTCTCGGTCCCATCAGGTGGACGATCTCTCCGGACGCGCCGGAGACGAGTCCTTTCGCTCCCGCTTTGACCAGCTGTCCCGACAGCAGGGCGCTCGCGAAGGTGACTCCTCCGACTTTCAGGCCGGCGGCGACGGACGTTTCCAGGGCTTCGTCGATGTCTTTCCCGTCCCAGACTGACACGGCGAAGGTCATGACGGCTGTGATTCCGAAGGTTGTCGCGCCGGTGATCGCGCCGTTGACGGCGTCGTATGTCAGCGATTCGACTGTGCCGAATTTGGCGATGTTCTTGGCCTGTTCGTAGGTGAAGTGGCCTTTGCGGACGAGTTCTTTGGCTTTGGCGGGGTCGCTGACGCCGGGAACTTTGCCGTTTCTGATGCGGTTTTCCATGGCTCTCACGGCGTCGTCGTACTTGTCGAGGGGAACTTCGATCTGCATCGGGCTGCCGTCGGGGTTCAGGTAGCGGTATTTCCCGTTTTGGAAACATTCTTCGATGCACTTGGAGCCGGAACTGCAGTACTTGCTCTGAATCTGCACGCCGTTGACGATTCTGTCCGCGCCGTTGATCGCGTTGTCGTCGCCGACGAGTCGCGCGTCTTTGCCGGTCAGTCTGTCATATAAATGGTTGGCCCGTTCTGCGGCGAAGCCGTGTCCCCGTTCGGCGGCGAATTTCATCTCGCCGTATATGGTGCTCGCGTTGCTGACGTTTCCGTAAACGGCGCCTGCCGTCTCCGCGCCCGCGTTTCTTTTGGCGTCCCGCTCGCCGTTTCCTTTTGGCATGAGGCGTCCGCGGCGCGTGTATCCGGCGTTCGATCTGTCTGTCATGTTGTCTCTGTCTCCTTTCCCGTCTCGTTTTTCTTCTTCTCCCGCGATACGCGGTTCGCGTTATCGTCGCGGAGAGCTGAAGGGCGTTTTTCGTCATGCCGAAAGGTCGGGGGACCTTAATAACGGATCCGCCCATCTTGCAAAAAATCCTACTTTTTCGCAAGCGTGAGTTCCCGTGTTTCACGCCTCGCTTTCGCTGAATTTTTTAGAAAAAGATATAGACACCGGCCCTTTTTTATGGCATAATACATAATCGTTGTCAAGAAGGGCGGTTTGCGAAAAAGTAGACTTTTTCGCAAACCGCCTTTTTAACCGGAGCGCGCGCTTTGGAAGCGCGCCGCCCTGTAGCGGAACGAGGAAAGCGGCATGCCGCATTCCCTCGCCGCAGCGGAACAGCTGATCCTGTTCTCCTCCCATCTCCGGCACGCTCGCCAGAAGTTCGGCGGAAGAGGTCTCGGCGGCCGGCCGAAGCGAACTCCCCGGGCTTTTGCCGCCGCGATGCCCTCCGCCTGACGCTGGCGGATGTTGACGCGCTCGTTCTCCGCCACGAAGCTCAAGACTTGAAGGACGACGTCCGACAGAAAGTTCCCCAGCAGGTCCTTGCCCCGCCGCGTGTCCAGCAGGGGCATGTCCAGCACGAAGATGTCGACGCCTTTCTCTTTGGTGAGGACGCGCCACTGTTCCAGTATCTCCTCGTAGTTGCGTCCCAGACGGTCAATGCTCTTGACGCAGAGGAGATCGTCCTTTTTCATGCGCCGTACCATCTTTCTGTACTCGGGGCGCCGAAAGTCCTTGCCGGACTGTTTGTCCGTATAGATGTTCTTCTCGGGGACGTTCAACTCTCGAAGCGCCGCGAGCTGACGGGCTTCGTTCTGTTCCCGCGTGCTCACCCGTATGTAACCGTATACCGCGATATCGTCCACCGTCCCTTCATATGTCCGTTCCCGTCCGCGGAAACGTCCCGCCGCGGCTCGAAGCGCCCGGCTCCGACTTCGCGCGCGTTCGCCGTCCCCGCGCGGAACGTCCGTCCGGAGCGTCCAAGGCGCTTGCAAATTCCTCGAAAAAGCGGAATAATAGTGTAGTGTACGTCATTCTCGTCGTTTACGGCGGAATGAAACTTTTTCGGAGGTGTCCTCATGGCTTTCGACGTAAAACGGTTCCGCAGAACGGGAAATCCCGCGCTGTATGGCGCGGGAGGGGCGAAAACATGATCGCCGTTCTCTTCAACACGCTCACCGTTCTGATCGGTTCTCTCGTCGGACTGACGGCCAGAAGGCTGGTCTCGAAGAGGATCTCGGACGCGATCATGATCGGGCTCGGGATATGCACGGTCTACATCGGCTTTTCGGGCGCGCTCGCCGGGAAAAACACGCTCGTCCTCGTGCTCTCGATCGTGTTCGGCGGGGCGTTCGGCACGGCGCTCGACCTCGACGCGCGTCTGAACGCTCTCGGGGAGTTTTTCAGCCGTCTCGTGAACAAACGGCCGGGGCCGCCGCCCGGCGGTAGGGCGGGCCGCGGGGGGGACGTGGTGCAGGCTTTTGTCTCGTCGAGTCTTCTGTTCTGCGTCGGCTCCATGACCATCGTCGGCTCGCTGAACGCGGGGCTGACGCGCGACTATGAGCTGCTCTTCACGAAGTCGATCATGGACCTGTTCTCTTCGACGATGCTGGCGGCAAGTCTCGGCGTCGGGGTGCTTTTCTCCGCGATCTTCGTGCTCGTCTTCGAGGGCGGCATCTGTCTGCTCGCGGGCGTTTTGGCGCCGTACCTGAACGAATACGCCCGCGGCGAGATGATCAGCGCGGGTTCCATCGTCATCGTCCTGCTGGGGTTCAACATCCTGAGGATGACGAGGTTCAAGGTGATCGACTACCTTCCCGCGATCGTGATCGCTCCGTTGCTGTGCGCGTTTATCAAGTAGGTTCTTCCGCCTCCCGCGCCCTCTCCGCGCTGGGCGTCCGTGAGCGCGACTTTTTAGCGGGGCGCGCGACGCGACGTCTGCGCGTTTTTCCGCTCCGCCGGAGATGCGCTCTTTTCGCGTCTAAAATCCTTTGACAGGGCTTTTTTTCCGGATATAATTCGGACAGGAAGCCAGCCGGAGCCCCGTCCCGTTTCCGCCTTGGCGTTTTGCGCGGACGGACGCGCGCCGGCGTTTCAACTTGGGGGAGGAATGTACCATGGGTCTGCGTTTTCGCAAAAGCATCACGCTCGTCCCCGGGCTCGCGAAGCTGAACTTCAGCAAGACAGGCGTCAGTCTTTCGCTCGGTTCCAAAGGCAAGACCGTGAACGTCGGCACGGGCGGCGTGTACGGCAACGTCAGTCTCGGCAACGGCGTGAGCTATCGCAAAAAGCTGACGGATCTTCTGCCGAAAGGGGCGGGCGCCACCGCTTTCAAAAGACGCCTGAAGACGGTCATGACGGTCGTCGTGATCCTTTATGTCGTTTTCAGGTACGTCTGGCCGTTCATCGGCAACATGATCGCAGCGACGGCGAAGTGACTGATTTTTAAGAGAAAAGGGGTTTTTCACATGAAGACGTTCAAGCGTTTCGTCCTCTGCGCCGTCGCGTCCGCCATGCTCTCCTCGGGCGCTGCCGCCGCGCGCGCCGCGGGCATCGGCGATCTCTTCGGTCAGGGCGCGGGCGGAAGCGTTCGCGAGGAGACGAAAAGCGAGGTTTCCGAGAAGGCGCCGGAACAGGTTGTCGGCGCAGAGAACGGCAAAGTCTCGACCGTCGGGGACGCGGCGGAACCCGCGAAGCAGTCCGCGCCGGCGGTTGTGCGGAACGCACCCGCGACGGAGGACGCCGGCGATCAGGGCGACGACATCGTCTACATCACGCCTCGGGGCAAGAAGTATCACAGAAAGGGTTGCTCCACGATACGCAAAAGCAGCAGACAGGTGACGCGCGCCCAGGCTCGCGAGATGGGAAAGACTCCCTGTAAAGTCTGTCGTCCCGACTAAGGAAGAATCAAGACTGTCCCGTTCCCTCGCGCGCTTTGACGTGTGCCCCTGCGCGAGCGGGCGCGGAGAGGCCGCGAAACGGCGGCTTGTCCGACGGCAGCGCGCGTCTTGCCCCTTGAGCGAAATGATACGGAGGAGGTTTTTTGTGATGGAGGAACGCTTGAAAGCCGTTTTTGCCTCGCGCGAAAAGGACTTTGAGGAGATCGCCGACCGCATCTGGGATTTTGCCGAGTATCGCTTCGTCGAGTTCAAATCGTCAGAGCTGCAGGCCAAATACTTTGAGGAGCGCGGTTTCAAGGTGACGCGCGGCATCGGCGGCATCGCGACGGCTTTCCGCGCCGACTGGGGCACAACAGGCCCCGTCATCGGCTTTCTCGGCGAGTACGACGCGCTGCCCGGCCTGAGCCAGAAGGCCGACTGCACGGAGGAAACACCGGTCACGCCGGGCGCGTGCGGGCACGGGTGCGGGCATCACCTGCTCGGCTCCGGCTGCATGGAAGCGGCCTGCGCGCTGGCAGAATATCTCGCTTCCACAGGAGAGCGGGGACGCGTCGTTTACTTCGGCTGTCCCGCCGAGGAAAGCGGCGCGGGAAAGGCGTTCATGGTGCGCGAAGGCTGCTTTGACGGCGTCGATTTCTGCCTCGCCTGGCACCCGCACACGTACAACGGCCTGATGGCGCGCTCTCTGGCGAACGCGCGCGTGATCTTCACGTTCTCCGGCGTCGCCGCCCACGCGGCCGCTTTTCCGGAAAAGGGCAGGTCGGCGCTTGACAGCTGCGAGATCATGAGCGTGGGCGTCAACTACCTGCGCGAACACGTTCCCACCGACGTGAGGATGCACTACGCCTACCTCGACGCGGGCGGCACGGCACCCAACGTCGTCCAGCCGCACGCGGCCGTACTTTACGCCCTGCGCGCGCCGGAGACGTCGCAGGTGAGGGAGGTGTACGCCCGAGTGCTCGACGTCGCGCGCGGCGCCGCTCTGATCTGCGGCACCAAGGTCGAAGAGCGGGTCGTCAGCGCCTACGCGAGCACCCTGCTGCCGGCGGCCCTGCGCGATCTCGCGGTGAAATGCCTGCGCGAGGAAGTCGCGTCCGTGACATACACGCCCGAGGAAATCGAGTACGCGCGCAGGTTCGTTGCCGTCGGCTCTCAGCCCGACGCCTCCGAGCCCATAAACACGGCTGTCGAAGACCCCGCCGCGGCGAAGATGGGCGGCTCGACGGACGTGGGCGATGTCAGCTGGGTTGTGCCGACGGTCGGCATCTATACCGCGACCTACGCCACGGGAACGGTCATGCACGGCTGGACGGCCGTCGCGCAGGGACGCGGCGGTGTCGCGAAGAAAGGCATGCACACGGCGGCCCATGCGATGGCCGACATCGCCCTGGAGCTTCTGCGCTCGCCGAACCTGCGCGAGCAGGCCAGAAAGGATTTCGAGACTGCCAAGGCGGGCCGCGTCTATAAGACGCTGATCCCCGCCTCGATGAAACCGGGCGCTTTCTAGGCCGTTAGCGCGCGGCGAGTGGCTCGCCCTCTGATGTCTGTCGTGCGCCGCGGCCGGTTTTCGCGGCCAGAGTGAAAAAGACGGTTCTTCCGGCCCCGGCGCGCGTTTTCACGCGCGGCCACCCCACGGCGCAGACACGGCCGCGCCGCTTTCCCCGATTCGTCGGTGAAAACGGCGCGGCCATGTCTTTTCAACGCTGCAAATTTCCGCGAAAACGAAAAAGCTCGGCATACGCCGACGCGATGCCATCTTTCAAAGGAACGGCAGCATCTCCTGATAACCTTTTTTCGGCATAAGAATCTCGCGGACGGCGCGGACGAATCGGTCGTTCTCTTCCTCCGCTCGCAGGGCGAGAGGAAAATGCCGCCCGTCGTCAAGCGGTTCGACGATCACGGCGCGACGGCGCAGATGCAGGGCGAGATCGTTCGCGGTCATGTCGTCGCGTTCGAGGCGGCAGAGCACCCAGTCGGCGTCGGCCGGCAGAGGCCGCAGCCCCGCGACGCGGCGAAGCCGCGCGGCAAGGCGCTGCCTGATCTGTATCACGCAGTCCACCGAGTCGGCGCGAAACCGCGCCAGATCCGATATCGGCCCGGCCAGACACGATGCCAAAGGCGGCAGCGCGGGATGGAACTGACGGGAACGCGCCGCGGAGATCCAGTCCTTGTCGCCTACGGCGTAACAAAGAGGACAGACGGAAAGCGACAGCAGCGCCGTGAACGAGCGAATCAACGCGGCGCCCGGCTGATAGCGCACAGCCGACCAGAGCGAGTTGGCCACGCTGCCGTACGTGAAGTCGATGGCGCGCTCGTCGAGGATCAGACGGCCGCCGTCCTCAAGCCAGCCGGCGATCTCCTCGAGCAGTTCCTGAAGCTTGATCAGCTTTCCCGAGGGAAAGGCGGGGTTCCCCATCAGCAGCAGGTCACAGCCGGGCAAGGCATCCTTCAGTCGACCGGGCTCAAAGTGAAACGCGAGGCGCGGAGACAGCTTCAGTTCTTTCGCGGCGATACCGGCGCGGTTCAGCACCCGTCGGTAGGCCGGCGGACAGGGCGTCGGCAGCAGGGCGAGCTTTGCTCCTGAAGCGCGGGACAGCAGCGCGATCAGTTCCTCTTCCGTCTGCGCGACGGCAATCTGTGCCACAGAGACGTTATGGCGCTGCGCGAACAGTTCTCGCAGCCCCGAGAATTCCGTGTCCAGCGGTTCGGGCACGCCATCGGAAATCCCCGCCAGAAGCGCGTCGCGCACGGAGGGCGGCATACCCATGGGATTAACGCGTCGTCTGAAATCGACGGGCACTCTCGGCAACGGACTCAACTCCCCTTTCCCCAAAGTTCATACCGTCAGTATACCCGAAAAAAACGTTTTTGTCAGACCTTTTCAGGCACGATATTCATGGTACAATAAGGTATCATTTAGCTTTCAGGAGCCGAAAATGGAAAACTATCTGCTGTGGATCACGGCGCTGTCCTCTCTCGGGGCCGTGATCGCCTGTCTCGTCTTCATCCTCGCGCAGAAAAGGGGACGGATCGCCACGGAGGACCTGCTCATCGAACTGCTCCAGCAGGAACTTTCCGACCAGAGCGAGGAAGCGCTGCGCCGCAATTCAGAGATGCGCCGCGAGCTGAACGAGACGCTGCGCGGGCTTTCGTCGAACCTCACGCAGTCGGTGCGCATCATCGGCGACCTCCAGGCCGACCGCATCGAGCGACTCGATCGCCGCAGCGGAGACCTGAACGCCGCCGTCGACGCCCGTCTCGAACGTATCCGCGCCGACGTGAGCGCTCTTCGCGCCGAGAACGCCGACCAGCTCGAAAAAATTCGCGAAAACGTCGAAAACCGTCTCCAGACGAGCATCGACAGGAGACTCGGCAGTTCTTTCTCCCTCGTGCAGAGGCAGCTCGACGCCGTACAGAGCGGCCTCGGCGAGATACGCGCGCTGGCGGAGAGCGTCGGCGACCTGAGCCGCGTGCTCTCCAACGTCAAGGTGCGCGGCACGTGGGGCGAAGTGCAGCTGCGCGCCATTCTCGACCAGATTCTTTCTCCCGAGCAGTACGCCGCCAACGTCGCCGTGCGCCCCGACAGCCTTGAAAGGGTCGAATACGCCGTCCGTCTCCCCGGCGACGGGGATTCCCCCGTGTGGCTGCCCATCGACAGCAAGTTCCCGCTCGAGGACTACCACCGTCTGATCGACGCGGACACCGCCGGCGACGAGAAGGCGGCCGCCGCCGCGAGAAACGCCCTTCTCAAGCTTCTCGAGAGCGAGGCCCGCGACATTTGCGCCAAGTACATCGCGCCTCCGCACAGCACCGATTTCGCCATCCTTTTCCTGCCCGTCGAGGGACTGTACGCAGAAGCCCTGCGCGACCCTGCGCTCGCCGAGCGCGTCCAGCGCCGCTTTCGCGTCGTGCTCGCCGGCCCATCCACGCTCGCCGCTCTGCTCTCCAGCCTGCGCATTGGCTTTCGCACGCTCGCCATCCAGCGGCGCGGCAGCGAAGTGTGGGAAATCCTCGCCTCGGTGCGCACAGAGTTCGGAAAGTTCGGCGAAGCGCTTGAAAAAGCCCGCCGCCAGTTGTCCGCGGCCGCGTCGTCCATCGAGGAGACGGGCCGCCGCACGCGCGCCCTCAGGCGCCGGCTTGACGCCGTCGAGTCGCTGAACGAAGACGAAGCTCTTCCCCTGCGAAACGAGGAGGGGCCCGTCGGCGAGGAACCGCC
>CAZFNC010000071.1:0-8595 GCA_964520485.1 uncultured Synergistaceae bacterium
AGCATCTCCATACAGGTTCTGATGTTGTCCACGCGGAACTGCTCGCGAAGCCCCTCTGGTTTTGTCCACGCTCACGGCGCCACAACAAATGTTTCCGGTGCAGAGAGCTATTGTAATCGTCGCAAGGGTGCTTTGAAGGCGGCATGTCCGTCTAGTTCGCAGCTCTCGCGTTGTGGGATAAAAGTATTTTTTCTGGAACACAAGCGGGGCATAAGTATCTTCGTGCCGAACGGCTCGGCGCCTCCGTAGGACATTTCTTTCTGTATTCTTTCGTTCGAGGCGATTGGTTGGCGGGGAAACGGTCGGGGAACATGCACAGGTTTTCGAACAAAATCTGTGCATGTTTTGCTCTGTCGTGTTAAGATAAAAAATGTGTGCGGAGTGATTGAAGGGGGAATAAGCGTGAAGTACGTCAAACAGTTCGCGATCATCCTCGCTGCGACCTGCGCGGGAGAAATTCTGAAATCTTTGATCGGTCTGCCTGTGCCGGGGAGCATCTGCGGTTTGGTGATTCTGCTCCTGTTGCTGATCTTCCGCGTGATTCGGCCGGAGCAGGTACGGGAAACGGGAGAATTTCTGATCGAGATTATGTCGGTCATGTTCATTCCCGCTGCTGTGGGGCTCATAGCTTCATGGGATCAGGTCAGAGGGATGCTGCTCCCGCTGTGCGTGATCGTTCCCGTCTCCACAGTTCTGGTATTCGGGGTCACCGGCAAAGTGACGGATTTGATGTTGGGCAGAGGGTTAAAATGAACGATTTTTTCCTGAGTTCGGCGAACGTCGGGGTGATGATCAGTCTGGCCGCGTATTTTCTGGGAACGGCGGTACAAAAGAGATGGAAACTGGCCATCTTCAACCCTCTCATGATTTCCGTCGTTCTGGTGATCCTGTTCCTGCTGGCGGCGGGCATCGACTACGGGACGTATCATGCGAGCGCGAAATACCTGAGCTGGCTGCTGCCGCCGGCCACGGTCAGCCTGGCGATTCCCCTTTACAGACAGTTGGAGCTTCTGAAAAAGAACGCTGCCGCCATCATGACGGGGATTGCCTCGGGGGTGTTGACAAATCTGCTGACGGTGCTTTCTCTTTCCTTGGCATTCGGACTGTCACGCGCGGATTATGTGACGCTCCTGCCCAAGTCCGTCACGACGGCCATCGGAATGAGCGTGTCAGAGGAACTGGGCGGGAACGGGACGATCACAGCGGCGGTTATCATCGTCACGGGCATCCTAGGCAACATGACTGCGGAATCTCTGTGCCGTCTGTTCCGCATCAGGCATGCCGTCTCGAGGGGGCTGGCCGTCGGAACCGCGTCTCACGCCATCGGAACGGCGAAAGCTCTGGAGATGGGTGAGGTCGAAGGCGCTATGAGCGGCATAGCCATCGTCGTCAGCGGGTTGTGCACCGTGGCTGGCGCGGCAGTTTTCGCGGCGATGTATTGAGGCGCGAGATGATCCGCGAGTCCGTCTCTCTTATCGTTTTTTCCGCGTCCAAGCGCCTCCGTTTCGCCTCTTCACTCGAGGGATGAGTATGTAACGCGTTGCGGTGATCGGGCGATCGGTTCGCGTCCGGCGGTCAATTTTCGCGCTGTTTTTACTTCATAGCGGCCCGGTTCGTGATATTATGAGTCTAAAGTCGTGGCTGCGCGACTGCGCATTTTTTTGTAAAACGCGGTGATCGCATGGAAAGATATTTTGGTCCGGAAGGGCTGCTCAGGCAGCGTCTGGACGGATTTGAATACCGTCAGCAGCAGCAGGAACTGGCGAAAAAAATCGATGAATTTCTCGGTTCGGGAAAACGTCTGCTGGCGGCGGAAGCGCCGACGGGGGTCGGCAAGACGTTCGCGATGCTTGTGCCGGCGATGCTCTGGGCGGAGAAGAACAACAGCACTGTCCTGGTGCTCACGTCGGGGATCACGCTCCAGGAACAGCTGATCGACAAGGATATCCCGACCTTGATCGACGCGCTCGGCATCGGCCTGCCGTACGGACTGCTCAAGGGGCGGGGAAACTATGCCTGTATCCGTCGGGCCCGCGAGGTATCGCAGGAGGGTTTTCTCGATTTCGGCGGCGACAGAGGACAGGCTTCGCGTGACATCGCGGAATGGCTCTACGGCACAGAGACTGGCGACTTGAGCGAGCTGAATCTAGGCGAGGGGCATCCTGCGCGCGAAATGATCGCGTCGTCCTACCTGACCTGCACGGGGCCACTGTGTCCCCACCGCGAGCATTGTTTTTACGCCCGGCTTCTGCGCGGCGCGGCGGGATGGCGCGTCGTCGCGGCAAATTATCACGTCTTTTTCTCGTATGTGCTCGGACAGGGGAAGTCTTTCCCCGTGGAGTACGGGCTGATTCTCTGCGACGAGGCGCACAAGATGGAGGAAGCAGCTCGTTCTGTGACGCAGGTGGCCGTCGATCGACGCGGCTGGCAGCGTCTTCTGCGGCATCCGCCAAGACTGGGCGGCGTGGACGTCTCGCTTTTGCGCGCGTCGGGACTGGACGCAGGGCGTTTCAGCGATCGGGTGGCGGGGCTGAAAAACGTCTCCGATAGCCTTTTTTCGCGGATGGTCGCTTGTCTGCCCGACGGCAGGGGCTTTGCCGAATATCCTGAAGAACTGAAAACGGACACGTCCGATCTGCTGGGGCGCTGCGATGAGCTGCTGGGGGACCTGAAAAATCTGCGGGAGTCCGTTTCAGCGCGCGATCTGTACGGTGATGACGACGCAGAGGGGACTCTTGCCGTCTGGAGTGGAGAACTGACGCGGTACCGCGACGCGCTGCGCTGGTGCTGCGAGCCGGGGAACTATCCTCTGTGGGCGTACTGGCGCGAAGGCGAGGCGCTGAAAAGTTCGTGCGTCAGCGGCAGCGACATCGTGCCATCCGCGTTTGAGGACGACGTGCCGATGGTAGCGCTTTCAGCAACGCTGACGGTGGATCAGTCGTTCGACTACTGGTCGGGCGAGACTGGGCTCGTGCCTGACGAGACCGTGGCGCTCGATTCGCCGTTCGACCTGGCGCGGCAGATGGAGATCCACGTCGTCGATCTGGGCTTGAAGGTGATGGACGAAGGCTATGCAGACGCCGTTGCCAGAGTGTGCCGCAAGTATGTGCGCGAAAACGGCGGCGCTACGCTGATTCTGCTCTCGTCGCGGAGACTGCTGAAAGTCGTCTCAGATTACATGGAGCAGATGGCGGAGAAGGACGGCCTGAACGTCCTCGTCCAGGGAGAACTCCCGCGCACGGAACTGCTGAGACTGTTCCGCGAAAACGATCACAGCGTCCTGATCGGCATGGCGTCGTTCCGCGAGGGGATTGACGTGCAGGGCGATGCTCTGACTCAGGTGATCATCGACAGAATCCCTTTTCCTCACCCCGGCGATCCCGTCGGGGAGGCGCGAAGCCAGCTCGAAGGACGCGAAAATTTCATGAAGGTCGTGCTTCCCGGGGCGAAGATGCAGCTGCGTCAAGCGACGGGGCGTCTGATCCGTTCGGGGAGCGACCGCGGTCGCGTGGTCATCCTCGACGGGCGGGTTCTCTCGCGCCCGGGATGGAAAATTCTGGACAGCCTGCCGGCAGTTCCCGTGAAAAAATTCCGACTGCTTCCGACGCAGCGCTGAAAGTTGGATATTTACAAGATGGCCTTGAATGTGTTATAGTTCTATGACGGATAAAATGACGCAAAAGATGAATGCGCGTTTGATCTTCCTTATGAGGAGGTGGACAGAGTGAAGCAGACATTTCAGCCTCATGTCAGGTCGCGTAAAAGAGCCATGGGTTTCCTTGCCCGTTCCCGCTCCCACGGCGGACGCGCGGTGCTCGCGGCACGCCGTGCCAAGGGCCGCAAACGCCTCGCTGTTTAATCGGAGCGCCACGTCTTTCCCATTTCCCGCTGCCTTTCGGCTCAAACAGGGCTGGGAATACGACACCCTATTCCGCACCGGCAGTCGATTAAAAGGCAGGCTGGTGCGGTTGTTGTTTGTTCAGGCGCCCGACGGGAAGACGCGCTGCGCGATGGCGGTCGGCAAAAAGATGGGCAAGGCCGTCCGCCGCAACCGCGGGCGTCGCGTCCTCAGAGAGGCCGTCCGCCGTCTGTACCCGTGGTTGAAAGACGGCTGGTGGTTCGCGCTGATGCTCACCGAGCGCGGCATGAACGCGACGGCTCCAGAAGTCTACGCCGATCTCGGTAGAGTTTTGAGTAAAGAGGGATTTCTGAGCGATGACTGGCCCGGCGCTGTCTGGTATCAGTAGACTTCCGGCGGCATTCTGTATTCTGCTGATTCGCGGGTACAAGAGATTCATCTCGCCGCTGCTCGGCGCGCACTGCCGTTTCTATCCCTCGTGTTCCACTTACGCTCTCGAGGCCTTTCGCGTTCACGGTTTTGTCAAAGGCGGTTTTCTGACGGCGTGGCGTCTTCTGCGCTGCGGCCCGTGGAGTGAGGGCGGTTACGACCCTGTACCCCCGAAAAAGGGCCGTTCAAGTGATATCGGCGAATGATGTCGTTTCCGAGCAGAGGTCGGGGGGGCGACGCGCCAAAGTCGCAGGGAAATCGGATATAGCGTATCGAAAAAAGCCGACGCGTCTTATGCGGCGGCACGCTTTGAGGCGGCGTGTTTCGGACGTACATCGGCTCCAAAGCGCTTTCCGCCCGCAGCGTGCCAGACGCGTTTTTTGAGTGTCAAGAGGAAACATGAGCTCTCTCGTACATGAGCTTCATCATTAAACCAATTGGGAAGGTGACTTTATCTTGTGGTCCGCAGCCAGTAATTACCTTGGTCAGTTTTTGGAATTTCTGCATAACATTCTCTTCGGTTCATGGGGCTGGGCGATCGTTGCTCTGACGGTGATCTTCCGTCTCGTCACGCATCCGCTCAACGCCAAGCAGATGCGCAGCATGCAGCAGATGCAGCGCCTGCAGCCAAGGCTGAAGGTGCTCCAGGAGAAATACGCCGACGACCGCGAGGCTCTGAGCCGCGAGACGATGGCGCTCTACAGGGAGCACAAAGTCAATCCGGCCTCGGGCTGTCTGCCGCTGCTGATCCAGCTGCCCGTGCTTATCCTGTTGTTCAAGGTTTTGCGCGAGTCTGCCGCCAAGTTCGGCGAGCAGACGTTCTTCGGCGTCCCCCTGGCGGGCACGGTGCTTTCCGCGCTGGCGAAGGCTGTCGGTTATCAGAATGTTACCCCCCTGATCGGCATCGGCGAAACCGCCAAGGCTGTCGCCGCCAACCCCGCCGGTCTGAAGAACGTGATGCTCTACCTGCCGATCATCCTGTTGCTGGCACTGATCGTTTTTCTCTCCTGGTATCAGCAGAAACTGACGTCCAACGACAACCCGCAAATGGCCATGATGGGCGTCATCATGCCTATCTTTATGGGTTTCATCTGCCTTTCCATGCCCGGCGGGCTGCTTGTCTACTGGATGTTGTCCTCTCTGTTTGCCGTCGCGCAGCAGTGGTACTCTGTCCGCAAGGTTTCCAAGGAAGAAAAGCCCGTGCTGTACGCCGAGCGTCCCCGCGAGGGCGAGACCGCGAAGAAGGCCGTTTACGCTCCGAAGCGCGAGCGCAAGGCCACCTCGCCGGCTCGCGGAAGGGACACTTCCGCCGATATACCATCCTCCGGAGAGAAGAAAACGTCTTTTGTCTATGACGACGATTCGTTCATTCCCCGCAGGAGCAAGTGACAGCTGGGCGTGAGGGAGGTTTGATCACGTGGAAAATTTAACGACATCTCAGAACGACGACGTCCTGGTGTTGGAAGTGTCCTCGCAGGAGCAGGCGCGCCGAGAGGCGGCTTTGCGCTGGGGAATATCCTCAGAGGATGTCGTACTGAACGTCCTTGAAGAAGAGAAAGGCTTCCTCGGATTGTTCGGCCGCAAGCTGAAAATAGAAGCGCGCCGGCCTGCCGCCGTATCGGAAAAGCATGATAACAGTTCCGCGTTCACGACGCTGCTGGCACGCGTCATCGAGGCCGCCGGACTGGATCTCGATATCAACGTCCAAAGCGACGGTTCCGTCAACCTCACTGGTCCCGACAGCCGTTATCTGACGGCGGGGCGTCACGGCGAAGCTCTGAAGGCGCTCGACTACATCGTCAACCTGATGGCCCGCAACGAAGGTCCCGTCCCTCATGTGCGCGTTGACTGCGACGGTTTCCGCCGCAAGCGGGAGAAGGAATTGGAACAAATAGCCATGGATGCCGCCAAAGAGGCGATGAAGACGCATCGCACCGTCTACCTGCCGCCGATGAGCAGCTGGGAACGCCGTATCGTGCATCTGACACTGCGCGAAAGCTCAAACGTCGAGACACACTCGATTGGTGTCGAACCGGGCCGCAAGGTCGCCGTGCGGCTTGTGGGCAGCAGTTCGCGCCGTGACACTCGCGACAGCTTGGGGTCCGCGCCGCGCCGAGGCCGCCGCTACGGAGGCCGCCAGCCCCGCCGCGTTTCTGGGGCTCAGTCACGTTATCAGCGGGACGAAACCGAATAAGTTCCGATATGGACTGAACAAAAAAACGATGCGCGTTCCGACTGCCGGAAAGCGCGTCGTTTTTTCACGCGCATAAAACAAGCGCAGCACTCGCAGGGCCCGCGTCGCGCGCCCACAAGTCGGCTACTTTGGACGGAGAATCGTTTTCCGCGCAAGGCGGCGATGACGCTCGCCGCCGAGGATTTCCAATATGGTCTGCGGTTAAATTTGAGACGTCCCAGGGCAGACGAGAAAAGAGCCGGAAAAGGCTGAAACGTCCCTTCCGGCTCTTGTTTTTGATTCCCGTTCCCGCTTGAATTATTTCACGCTTAAGGGCAGATACTGCATGTGACCGCTTCTTTTGATCAACAGCGGCACACGGTTTCTGTTCGTCGACGCGATGGCCTTCATCAGGTCCGAGGTCGTGCGCACCTCTCGGTTTGCTGCTTCGAGAATGATGTCGCCTCTTCTCAGGCCGGAACGGGCGGCGAGGGATCTCTCCTGGACGTCCGTGACGACGATGCCCGTGTCGTTTTCGGAAAGATTCAGTTCTTTGCGGATTTCGGGCGTGATCGCCGCGACCGAGAACCCCAATTTGTCTGCTGTGTCTGATTCGGCCACGGTCGTGTCGACTTCGGAAAGCGTGATGGAGACCTTCATCTCCTTGCCGCGGCGCAGCACGTCAAGGACAATCGTGTCGCCCGCCATGTGCTGGCGTACCGTCGCGCTCAGTTTGGAACTGTCCTCCACATCCTTGCCGTCAATTTTGACGATGATGTCTCCGCGACGCAGACCGGCCTTCTCAGCGGGAGACTCGCGAAGCACCTCGGCGATCAGGGCACCCTTGGTGTTTTTCAGGTCGAACGCGGAGGCAATTTCCTCGGTGATCGGCTGGAGATATACGCCCATTTGTCCGCGGCGCACTTTGCCGTAGGTCACAATGTCGTTCATCACCTGTTTTGCCATGTTGATCGGGATGGCGAAACCGATACCTTGCGCCGAAGAGATGATCGCCGTGTTGATGCCGATCACCTTTCCGGTCATGTCGAGGAGAGGTCCGCCGCTGTTGCCGGGGTTGATCGATGCATCGGTCTGAAGGAAACCGTCGAAGTTGAAATTCTGTACGTGGATCGAACGATTGCGTGCAGAAAGAACCCCGACAGTCACGGTGGGTTCGACACCTAAGCCGAGCGTGTTGCCGATCGCTATCAGGGTCTCGCCGACACGGATCTTGTCGCTGTCGCCCATATCGATGACCGGCAGATCCTTGGCTTTAACCTTGATCACGGCGATGTCGAACGTCGGATCCTTGCCGATCACGGTCGCTTCCATGGATTTTCCGTCGGAGAAAGTCACTGTGATCTTATCGGCGCCGTCGATCACGTGGTTGTTCGTCAGGATGCGCCCGTCTTTCGAGACGACGAAACCGCTTCCGGCACCCTTCATCGGCACGCGCCGCGTGTATTCGCGGAACATGTCGCCGAAGAACTCACGGAAAAAAGGATCGTTGGGCATGCCGCCGCCGACGGTGCGAGTGACGGTGCCCTCGACGTCGATGTTGACGACTGCCGGCGCAACCTGCTCTACCAGATCGGCGACAGGGCTTTTGTCGCTCAGCGCTTCTGGCGGAAGGTTTGCGGAGAAAGAGGGAACGGCGCTGAACATGAACGCTCCGATCAGCACACCTAGCAGAGACTTTCTAAAACGGACAGGATTTGTCATAGAAATCCACCTCCACAGAGAATATGGGGCGTAGACGCCCCTTTACGCGGATATCATACCGCAAAAGTGAAATTTGTAAATTGCGGTTTTCTACAAAAAAGTTGAACTGATTTTTATTGACCAATAGCGACAGGTCAGAAGCTGTCGTGTTGTCTAGTAAAAAGTATAATTTAAGGAAGAGGATGGAGATAATTGAAGAAATAGACAGAAAAGTGCAACTATAAAGAAATTGAACGGATATTTTTATATGAATTAAGATGAAAGTACTGATAATTTCAGAACTAAACGTGAAAGATAAAATTTTTGTCCGTGTAAGAAAACAATTAAAAGACAAAATTACAAATGAAGAGATGATTTGACAGAGTAGACAAGAGGGAGAGAGGAGAGTAATATACGCGGCGTTGCGCGCTTG
>CAZFNC010000072.1:0-8458 GCA_964520485.1 uncultured Synergistaceae bacterium
ACATTACCCTGTACGAAAATTACCCCCCTGTGTCCAATTTTAGTTTATCACTTCAAGGAACGCTAAAATACGCGTCGCCAGGCGCCGCGCGTCTGCGCGAGGTTGTTTTATGAGGACGACGGGAGCCTTCGGCGTCGTCCGAAAGCGCTTTTTTATACGGCGGATGTCTCATTTTTTGCGCGCGCCGCGCGCACGGGGGGCTTTTTTATGATCGAAAATCAAGCCGGACGCGCCGACGGAGAACGTCCGTACCGTTACGTTATAGCGGGAGCCTGTTTTTTGACGATCTTCACCGTGCTGGGGCTGGACAACATGCCCTCGGGACAGTATGTCGTGCCCGTCACTACCGATCTGGGGTTCGCGCGCATGGACTTTTCTCTGATGTTCAGCGCCCGTTTCGCGATCAGCTCTGTTCTGGGGATGCTCTGGGCAAAAATTATCTCGCTCTTGGGCGTGCGGAAGATGACGGCGCTTGGCGTTTTCTCGCTGGCGCTCTATTTCCTGTGCGAGAGAAGCGCCGGACGCCTGCGCCTTGAAAGTTCCAAGGGTGCGGAGGAGATCTCATGAACGGGAACGGATGCTCTCCGCGGAAGATCGTCGTGCGCGGCGCGCGCGTACATAACTTGAAAAATGTTGACGTAGAAGTGCCTCTGAACGAGATCGTGGCCGTCGCGGGCGTGTCGGGCTCGGGAAAGTCTTCTCTCGCGCTCGGCGTGCTCTACGCGGAGGGTTCGCGGCGCTATTTGGAAGCGCTTTCCACATACACGCGTCGCAGGCTGGCGCAGGCGTCGCGCGCGCCTGTCGACGAGGT
Organism: uncultured Synergistaceae bacterium; assembly: GCA_964520485.1. GTDB lineage: Bacteria > Synergistota > Synergistia > Synergistales > Dethiosulfovibrionaceae > Pyramidobacter. Next base: position 812 of record CAZFNC010000072.1, read on the forward strand.
GCTCTACGTGCCCGCGGCGCTGGCGCTGCGTCAGCGTCCCGGCGTGCCGGGCATCCGCAGCACGTTCGGCACTGGCACGGAACTGCTCAACAGCCTTCGTCTGATGTTTTCGCGCCTCGCGAGTCACCGCTGTCCGAACGGGCATTACGTTCCGCCGTCGCTCAATGTCGCCGCTGAACGCGAGCTAGTCTGCCCCGTGTGCGGCGCTCGGTTTTACGGCCCCGGCGCGGAGGAACTGGCGTTCAACAGCAGCGGGGCGTGCCGCGCGTGCGACGGCACGGGGGTGGTGAGGACGGTTGACGAGACGACGCTCGTGCCCGACGAATCGCTTTCCATCGACGAGGGGGCGGTCGCTCCGTGGAACTCGCTGATGTGGTCGCTGATGACGGACGTGTGCCGCGCGATGGGCGTGAGAACCGACGTGCCGTTCCGTGAGCTGACGGCGCGTGAGCGCGAGATCGTGTTTCACGGGCCGCCCGAAAAAAAGCATATCTTCTATCGCTCAAAGTCGACCGAAACCGCCGGAGAGCTGGACTTCACCTATTACAATGCCGTCTATACGGTCGAGAACGCCCTTTCCAAGGTAAAAGACGAAAAAGGAATGAAACGCGTCGAAAAGTTCTTGAAACTCGGCGTCTGCCCCGACTGCGGCGGCACAAGGCTTTCCGCCGCCGCCAGAGCGCCCAGGCTGCGCGGAATTTCGCTCGCGCAGGCGTGCGCCATGACGTTGAGCGACCTGCGCGAATGGGTTCGCGGCGTCCCCTGCTCCCTGCCAGGGGAGATGAGGACGATGGCGAGCAGCATCTGCGACTCCTTTGAGACGGCGGCGAAGCGCCTGGCGGAACTCGGTCTCGGCTATCTGACGCTCGACCGCGCTTCGGCTACGCTTTCCACGGGGGAACGTCAGCGCATGCAACTGGCGCGGGCCGTGCGCAACCGCACGACCGGCGTGCTCTACGTGCTCGACGAACCCTCGATAGGCCTGCATCCGTCCAACATCGAAGGATTGCGCGGCGTCATGCGCGACCTCGTGTCGGACGGCAACTCCGTGGTGCTTGTCGATCACGATCTCAACGTTCTCAGGGAAGCCGACTGGCTGATCGAAATGGGCCCCGGCGCCGGCGCAAACGGCGGGCGCGTCATAGCTCAAGGCACGGTCGCGCAGGTTTCGCGGAACAGAAGTTCGCGCATCGCTCCGTTCCTCGCGCGAAGCGCGCCGGAACGCCTGCGCCCGCATGTCGTCAGGGAAGAAATGTTCGCGCTCGGACGGATTCGCCTGTCGTGCGGCGCTGTTCACACGGTGAAGCCGCTTGATGTCGACTTCCCCGTCGGGCGTCTGACGGTCGTCACGGGTGTCTCCGGCTCGGGCAAGACGACGCTTGTCCTCGAAAGCCTTGTGCCCGCGCTCGAAGCGAGGATCGCGAACGCGCCGCTGCCCGGACATGTGACGGCGCTGGACGCCCCGGGAGTGAGGCAGACGAAGCTGATCGACGCCTCGCCGATAGGGCTCAACGTGCGATCGACCGTCGCCACTTACGCGAACGTTCACGACGAACTGCGCAAGGTCTGGGCGAAGACGCCGGAGGCGAAGGCGGCGGGGCTGAGGGCGGGCGACTTTTCGTACAACACGGGGAAACTCCGCTGCCCGACCTGCGACGGCACGGGCGTCATCGATTTGGACGTGCAGTTCCTGCCCGACGTCACGATTCCCTGCCCCGACTGCCGCGGCAGCCGCTACTCGAAGGATGCTTTCGCCGTGCGCCGAACGGGAAAGGACGGCAGGTCTCTCTCGCTGCCCGACCTGATGGACATGGACGTCGAGCGAGCGCTGGACGCCTGCTCCGATCTGCGCCTTGTCAGTTCTCGGCTTCGGGTTCTGTACGATCTCGGTCTTGGCTATCTGACGCTCGGCGAGGACACGCCGGGGCTTTCCGGCGGCGAGGCGCAGCGTCTCAAGCTGGCCAGCGAGATGGGACGCGGACAGGAAGGATCCGTGTTTGTGTTCGACGAGCCGACCATCGGACTGCATCCGCTCGACGTGCGGTCGCTGCTGGGAGTTTTCCAGCGCCTGATTGAAAACGGCGCCACGGTTGTCGTCGTCGAACACGACCTTGACGTGATCGCCAACGCCGATTGGATCGTCGACATGGGGCCGGGCGGAGGGGACGAGGGCGGACGCGTCGTCGTTGCCGGCACGCCCCGCGACGTGAAAAACTGTCCGGAAAGCGTCACTGGCCGGTATCTGTGAGACGCGGACACAAAAGAAAGGGAGCCGCCTTTCATCGAAATCGAAAGCGGCCCCTTTTCCGCGAGATAAAGTCAAAAAAAACGGTTTACAGCGTCCCGCCGGCGCAGAAATCCGCGACCTGCGCGCAGGTCGCGAACCACGCGCCGCCCTTTTCGGCGATGTGGTCGAGAATGTCTTCGACGACGAAAACGTGTCCCGGTTCCCCCGACGCGTAGGGGTCAAGCTGGAGAACCCAGCACAGCCCCTCGTCGAAAAACGCGTCGTACTCCCACTTCCAGTTCTCAAGCACCTTGCGGAAACAGGCGATCCGATCCTGTCCGAGGGGCACCGTCGGCCAGAAGTTGAACGTAAAATATGTCATATCACATATTGACCAATGCGCGGGGATCTCCACCAGCTTCGCGCCCCCCGGCAGACTGTGCGCGTAGGGGCGGTCGTCGTCGCAGAGGCTGCTGGAGTAGGACATGCCCGCCTCGTACACGAACTCCAGCGTTTTCGGCGAGATCTCGCCGTCGGGCATGCGGAAACCGGCGGGAGATTTGCCGCAGGCTTCGCGCACGGCGTTCGCGCTTTTGAATATCAGGCGACGCTGTTCCTCCTCGGGCAGAAGCGCCAGATTCTCGGCGGCCCAGCCGCGCACGGCGATTTCATGCCCGCGCGAGGCGATCTCGCGCACGAGTTCCGTTCGCGCGGCGGCAACGGAACCGGGGACAAAGAACGTCGCGCGAACGCCGCGTTTCTCGAGGATGTCGAGCAGTCGGCGCGTGCGAAAAGCGTAGGAATTGTCGACGATACTGCCGATGCCCGTGCTTTCGGGCCGTTCGCCGGGGTGAAGGGCGGTCAGGAACAGCCCCGCGTCAAGGTTGAACGTGATCAGCGCGGCGCACCTCGCGCCGTCAGGCCACGCGATCCCGGACGTGTTCATGTTATTCGCTCTCCTTCCGTGATCTCCACCACAGAGCCACTTCGCGGCACGTCGCCAGCCAGATGTCGTCGCGGCTCAGGAGATACTCAATCAGCTTTTCAGTGATTTTTGACTTTCCGGGGCTTCCGGACACCTGAGGGTGAAACGCCGTTCCCACGCAGCCGCCGAAACGCCGCACGCCCTCGGCCTCGTCGATGAAATTGTCGAGCACTTCGTCGTAGGGGGCGATGCGGGGCAGTCCCGTGGGGATGGGCGGCCAAAAGTTGTATGTCATCTGAATGTAATCGTCAACCTGACGACAGGGCAGGTGGACGACGTCCGTCTCCATGCCGCCGACCGAGATAAAACTCGGCCGTTCCGTCCCGTCGTTGAACATCGAATAGAGCGTGTCAGGGTCGCCGTAGAGTATCTTCTGCGTCTCGGGCAACAGCGGGCCTGTACAGCGGAAGCCGACGGCGCGTTCGCCGATCACGTCTTCGAAGATGCGCTGCGAGGTCTCGATGATTCTCATCTGTTCCTCGGCCGTGTCGCCGTATGACGACTCGTGATCCAGCCCGTGATGGGCAACTTCGTGTCCGGCGGCGACCATGCGGCGGACGACGTCAGGGTGCTCTTTCGCCACCGTTCCCGGCACGAAGAACGTGCATTTCAGCCCCCATTTGTCGAGCAGTCGCATGATGCGGTCAGCGCCGCGCCGCGGTCCGTACTCGCCGACCGACGGCCCTTTGAGAAACGTCAGGCCGCCGGGCGTGGCACGCAGCTTGTTCAGCCAGATCGTCGAGCCGTCGAGATCGAAGCAGAGCATGAAAGCGCACGACTTGCCTCGGGGCCAGAGCGATTTTTCCTGCGTCATCTGTCGATAAACCTCCTTTTTGGAAAACGCACCGACCGGATGCGTTTTCTTTCATCCTAACAAATATCGGGGGAGAGCGCAAGCTGAACGGGAGCGCAAAACCAGTGGACTCGTCTCTTTATATGCGGACGGCGGCTGAGCCGAAATTTAATGAATTCAACTCAAATATGCATAAAAGCGCCGCCGCGCGCCGTGTGGCTTCTTCTTTCGCGAAAGCTGTATGATTGCGCTCGGAAAACGGTCAAACCGTCGCGCGAAAGGACAGCGCTCCACGCTGACGTTCGGGATGGTCAAAGGCTCGCGCGGCGTCGGATATGTTCAAAGAAAGAGAAATATGCGGACGCTTTTGATGTTTTTTCGGACAGGAGGTCTCTCGATGAAAGAATATACCTTTGCTTACGGGCGCGGCAGCAGAACTTTTTCGCTCGACGAAAAGCGCGTCGTCGCCGAGATTGTCATGCCCGCGCTTCCGCCGCTTGCCGACGTGGAGGCGTCCGTGCTCGAGGCGCTGGCGAACCCTGTCGGCTGCGAACCGCTCGGGGATCGCGTCAGGTCGGGCGACACGGCGACGTTTATCTGCAACGATCCGACGCGCGTGGCCAACAGCGACGAGTTCATGCCCGTGCTCGCGGACGAGATGAACCGGCTCGGCGTGCCCGACGCCAACATGCAGATCGTCTTCGCTCTCGGCACGCATCGTCCAATGACGGAAGATGAGATGCGCGAGGCCGTGGGGGAGGAGATCGCCTCGAGGCTGAAAATGTACAACAGCGACGCATCCGTGCCGTCTGATTTTGAGTACTTCGGCGCCACGAGCCGTTTTACGCCCGTGCTCATCAACAGGCGCATCTGCCACAGCGACCACGTCATCCTCACGGGCTCGGTCGTGTACCACTTCTTCAGCGGTTACGGCGGCGGGAGAAAAGCCGTCCTTCCCGGCTGCGCCGCCATGGAGTCCATTCGGCACAATCACAGTTTTATGCGCGATCCCGCTTCGGGGCTCGGCCGGACGGAGGGCAACCCCGTCTACGAGGATCAGATGGAGGCCGTCGCCATGTGGGCGAAAGGGCGCAGCGTCTTTCTGTTCAACGCCGTGCTCGACGCGCGGCATCGCTTCCTGAAGATGTTCGCGGGCGACTGGGCAGCGGCGCACAAGGAGGCCTGCGCGTTCGTCGACAGCGCGTACGGGGTGCCCATCGACCAAAAAGCCGACATCGTCGTCGCGAGCTGCGGAGGCTGGCCGAAGGACATCAACGTCTACCAGATGCAGAAAACCATGGACAACGCCGTTCTCGCCGTGCGCGAAGGCGGCTGCGTCGTGTTGCTGGCCGAGTGCGAAGAGGGCAGCGGCAGCGCCGTGCTCGAGCAGACCTGCCGCCGCTTGAAAAGCCCCGAGGCCATCGAAGCCGACCTGAGCGGGCACTTCGTCATCGGCGCGCACAAGGCCTACGCGATCACGCGCCTGATGAAAAAGGCGCATTTTATCCTCGTCACAAGCCTCGACCGTTCCTTGGCGCACGACCTGTTTTTCACCGCCGCCGTCAGCTCCGTGGACGAGGCGCTGAGGATCGCCGAAGGGATCGTCGGTTCCGATTCGACAGTCGCCCTCATGCCGGCAGGCGGCCTCACCGTGCCGATGTATCGGGCTCCCGTGCCGGAAAGCGTCTGAAAAATGAAAAAATCTTCTCTGCGCTGCTGCGCGCTGTCCTTGGGACACCTGTGCTCCGACGTCAACCAGGGAACGCTGGCTGCCCTGCTGCCCTACCTGGTCGCCGCCTACAGGTTCGATTTTACGACCGCCGCTTCGCTCGTGATGCTCTCTAACGTCGTCGGGTCGCTGATTCAGCCTCTGTTCGGCTGCCTGGCCGACAAAAGATCGCGCCCGTGGCTGATGCCGCTCGGCGTGTGCATGGCCGGCGGCGGCATGGCCGCCATAGGCGTCGTCTCGAGTTTTCCGTGGCTGTGCGCCGCCGTGATCGTCAGCGGCACGGGTATCGCCATCTTCCATCCGCAGGCCGCCATTCTGGTCGGCGCCGTTTCAAGCGACGGCGACAAGGCGACTCACCTCGGCATTTTCTCGTTCGGAGGCAGCCTTGGCTTTGCCGTTGGTCCGGCTATGGCCGCCGCTTCGATCTCTGCCTTCGGGCTGCGAGGCACGCTCGTGTTCTTGCTGCCGCCGCTCGTTTTCGCGGTCGTCTACGCGCTGTTCTTCCTCGGCGCGCCGGAGTTCGCCGTCGAAAACGTCGGCCGGAAACGTCCCGTGCGCGCTTCCGGCGACGACTGGTCTGGCTTCGCCAAACTCACGGGCCTTGTGTTCAGCCGATCCATCGTCAACAGCGGCATCAACACGTTCGCTGCGCTCTTTCTGGTGACGGCGCTCGGGCAGACGAAAGAACTCTCAAGCGCTGCCCTCAGCCTTTATTACGGGCTCGGCGCCTTCAGTACTCTGCTCGGCGGGCGGCTCGCGGACGCTCTGGGGCACAGAAAGACGGTGAGGCTCTCGTTCGCGATCCTGCTCCCGGTGCTTGCTCTGTTCACGTCGATAAGACGTCCGTGGCTGGCTCTGGCGCTTCTTGTGCCCATGAGCATAAGCGCGAACCTATGCTTAAGTCCGATGGTCGCGCTCGGCCAGCGTTACCTGCCTCACCATGTCGGGCTGGCTTCCGGCATGACTTTAGGAATGGCCGTCAGCGTCGGCGGAGTCGTCGCCCCGGCGCTTGGCAGGCTCGGCGACTTGTACGGCCTGCGCGCGACCTTCGGCGCGATCACCGCTTTCGCCGCGCTGCCGGTTCTGCTCTCGCTCTGCCTGAAGGAGCCGAAGGCGGAGGAAGGCGCTGATTCGTCGGAACCGGCGCGGTTCTGAAGGTTGCGTTCGGACGTTTCGGCATAACGGTGCGCCCGCGAAGAGTTACAGTTTTTCGCGGGCGCGCTTTTTGTCATCTGCTCTTCCGTCGAGACATTTTTTTCACCGTTTGTGCAGGAGCGCGCGCCGCACCCAGGCGAAGGCGGCTTCTTCACCCTCGTCGCGCAGCACGCGCAGCGCAGTTTCCAGCTGCGCCGCCGTCTGCGGGTGGATGACGTAATGCCCCTTGGAACGGTTATAGTACTCCCACGGCGAGGCGTCCCTGTAGAGCGCGCCGAGGTAGATACGGCTGGCGGCCACGCGGTCGCAGAACATCTCGGCGACGTATTTTTCGGGCATCTTCATGCCGGCCATGGTTATGTTCTCGCCGTTCAGATCTGTAACGACGGCGTAGTCTATCCAGTACTCAAAGTGGTGCTTGTTGCGCCCCTTGTGGTGCAGCCAAGCGCGGCTGACGCCGGTGGCCTTGCGCTCGGCGTTGTTGGGGCTGCACGTGCCCTGATAGTACTTCGCGCCCACGAAAAACTCTGTCGGTCCGTACTTGGACAGGTCGTGACACAGTCCCTGCCAGTAAAGTCCGAGACGGAAACAGTACTTCATCACCTGCAGCTTGTGCGCCGTGATCGTTTTAAAATGCAGGATGGGGTGCATGTCTGCTCACTCCGAACTGACGTAAATTGGGAACGGGGCGGAAAGCGTCCGCGGATGCGGAGCTTTCTGCTCCCATATTATACCAGCAAACGCGCGGAGAGAATACG
>CAZFNC010000073.1:0-8456 GCA_964520485.1 uncultured Synergistaceae bacterium
CCCTTGCAAAAAAACGGCGTTCTGCGGATAATGCAGGGGCAGTTCCGTATTCACGCCGCGAGCGCGAAAATTTCCGGCTTTGAAAGAGAGGTCCTGTCCATATGACGTACAAGTCCGACATCGAGATCGCCCAGTCCACGCCCATGCAGCCGATCACCGAGGTGGCGAAGACCGCGGGCATCGACGAAAAGTACCTGGAGCTTTACGGCCGCTACAAGGCCAAGATCAACTATGTGAACCTGCTGCGCGACACAAAGCGCCCCGACGGCAAGCTGGTGCTGGTGACGGCGATCACGCCCACGCCCGCGGGCGAGGGAAAGACGACGACGACCGTCGGCCTCGCCGACGGCATGCGCAAGCTCGGCAAGAACGTGATGGTCGCCCTGCGCGAGCCTTCGCTTGGCCCCGTCTTCGGCGTCAAGGGCGGCGCGGCGGGAGGCGGCTACGCTCAGGTCGTCCCGATGGAGGACATCAACCTTCACTTCACGGGCGACTTCTACGCCATCGGCGCGGCAAACAACCTGCTCGCGGCCATGCTCGACAACCACATTCAGCAGGGCAACGCTCTCGACATCGACACGAGGCGCATCACGTGGAAACGCTGTGTCGATATGAACGACCGCCAGCTCCGCAGCATCGTCTGCGGTCTCGGAGGAAAGGCCAACGGCGTGCCGCGCGAGGACGGGTTTGACATCACTGTCGCCTCGGAGATCATGGCCATCTTCTGCCTGGCATCTGGCATCGACGACCTCAAAGCCCGCCTGGCGCGCATCATCGTCGCCTACAGCCGCGCCGGCAAGCCCGTCACGGCGGGCGACCTGCGCGCTCAGGGCGCCATGGCGGCGCTGCTGGTGGAAGCCCTCAAGCCCAATCTGGTGCAGACGCTCGAACACACGCCGGCGATCATTCACGGCGGACCGTTCGCCAATATCGCCCACGGCTGCAACTCCGTCACGGCCACGCGCGTGGCGCTGAAACTCGGCGACTACGCGATCACGGAGGCGGGATTCGGCGCCGACCTCGGAGCCGAAAAGTTCCTCGACATCAAGTGCCGCTTCGCGGGGCTTCGCCCTGCGGCCGTCGTCGTCGTCGCTACGGTGCGCGCTCTCAAGCATCACGGCGGCGTCGCCAAGGCCGACCTGAGCAAGGAGAACCTGACCGCGCTTGAAAAAGGCCTGCCCAATCTGCTTCAGCACGTCGAAAACATCACGACGGTCTACAGGCTGCCCGCCGTCGTGGCAATCAACCGCTTCCCTGACGACACGGAGGCCGAGCTTCGGCTGATCGCCGACAAGTGCCGCGATCTGGGCGTCAACGTGGCCCTGTCCGAGGTGTGGGGCAAGGGCGGCGACGGCGGCGTGGAGCTGGCCAAAGAGGTCGTGCGCCTCTGCGAGCAGCCCAACGACTTCACCTACGCCTACGATCTCGGCATGTCCATCGAAGAGAAGCTGAACGCCATCGTCACCAAGGTCTATCGCGGCGACAGCGTCGCGCTCACGCCCAACGCCAGAAAACAGGCGAAACAGCTTGAAGAACTAGGGTTCGGGAACATGCCTATCTGCATGGCCAAGACGCAGTACAGTTTCTCCGACGACCCCGCCAAACTGGGAGCGCCGAGCGGCTTTGAGGTGACCGTGCGCAACCTGAAAGTGTCGGCGGGAGCGGGTTTCATCGTCGCACTGACGGGCGACATCATGACCATGCCAGGGCTTCCGAAAGCGCCCGCGGCCGAGAAGATCGACGTCGACTCAGACGGCCGCATCACGGGTCTGTTCTAGAAGGGAAAGACGCCTCGCGCGCGCACTGTCCAAAGCGCGGCTTCGTCCCCTGTTAAGCGGCCCCTCCCCGTCCCGCGCACCGCGCGCGCAGTACCGCGCACGCCCAAAATAAGACTGAAACGCTTTTTTCAAGGATGGGGCGCGTCAATGTTCCCCGATACAACGCCGTACCTTTTGGAATAAACGCCGCGGACGGCTCGGCGCTCGCCGCCAGACACGGGGGACCCGGATTGGTTGGGCGGGAGCGCGGACACAGGAAGGAGAAAAAAACGATGAAACTCACCGAAAACTCGTGCTCGGCTTTCGTCGCGGCCCTCGCGTCAAAAACGCCCGTCCCCGGCGGCGGAGGAGCTTCCGCGCTGTGCGGCGCGATCGGAACAGCGCTCGGCAGCATGGTCGGCTCGCTCACCGTCGGCAAGAAAAAATACGCCGCCGTCGAGGATGAGATCAAGGACATGCTGACGCAGTGCGACGGCATACAGGCGGAACTGCTCGGCCTCGTCGAGCGCGACGCCGAGGCGTTCGCGCCGCTGGCGGCCGCCTACGGTCTGCCCAAGGACACGCCCGAACAGCGCGCCGAGAAGGATCGCGTCATGGAAACCGCGCTTGACGCCGCCTGTGCCGTCCCGCTGAAAATCATGGAACAATGCGCGCGCGCCGTCGAACTGATGGAACGTTTTGCCGTCAAAGGCTCAAAGATCGCCGTATCCGACGCGGGAGTCGGCGCCGCGCTGTGTCGCGCCGCGCTGGAAGGAGCGTCGCTCAACGTCTTTATCAACACGAAGGCGATGAAAGACAGAGATCGCGCGCGGGAATACGAAGCCAGAGCCGACGCGCTGCTTCGCGAATACGTCCCCCGAGCGGCCGCCGCGTTTGAAGCCGTGCGCGCGCAGCTTCGCGGCTGATGCCGGAGGGATCGTCATGCCGCGAATTTTAGACGGCAAAGCCGTCGCCGCCGCGTTGACGGCGGAACTCAAAGAGCGGACAGCGCGCCTGAAAGAGCGCGGGACCACGCCCACGCTGGCAATCATACGCGTCGGAGAACGGAACGACGACCTCGCCTACGAGCGCGGCGCCGTCAAGCGAGCTCAGGCCGTCGGCGTCGCCGTCCGTCGTGTCACGTTCCCTGCCGACTGCTCTACAGATCGGCTCGCGGGCGCCGTCTCATCCCTGAGCGCCGACAGCGCCGTGCACGGCGTGCTGATCTTCATGCCTCTTCCGCCGCACATCGACGAGAGCATCGTGCGCGCCGCCCTAGCGCCTGACAAGGACGTGGACGGCATCACGCTCGCCTCACAGGCGCGCGTCTACTCCGGACGCGGCGAAGGCTGGCCTCCCTGCACGGCCGCCGCGTGCATGGAGATCCTGAACCATTACGGCATCGACCCCAAAGGAAAAGACGCCGTCGTGCTGGGGCGCAGTCTCGTCATCGGCCGCCCGGCCGCGATGATGCTGCTCGAGCGCAGCGCCACCGTCACCGTCTGCCACACGAAGACGCGGAACGCCGCTGCCGTCGCCAGCCGCGCGGAAATCCTCGTCGCCGCCGTCGGGCACGCTGGGGCCGTCACGCCCGAGTTCGTCAATCCGGAGCAGATACTCATCGATGTCGGCATCAACGTCAACGAGAACGGCAAGCTCTGCGGCGACGTCTCGCCCGAAGCCTGCGAGCGTTCCGCCGCGTACACTCCCGTCCCCGGAGGCGTTGGAAGCGTCACGACCACCGTGCTGATGAAGCACGTCGTGCAGGCGGCGCAAAAGGCCGCGCGGATCGAACGTTAAACAATCCCGTCCGCGTTCCTTTACAGGACGCGGGCGGGATTTTAGCGCGACAACGGCCTTTTCCTGTTTCAGATCCGAAGAAGCGCGGCGCGCGCGGCATCCGCCCGTGACCGCCGGGACGGTTTTAGAGGAAGCCGCTTTCTGGAAAAATCGTCTCCGATACTTCGTGCAGAGCGGAACAGAAGGGTTGGGCGCGGTAGAAGTAAAGTTCTCCGAGACGGGCATCCCGATCAGGCTGTTCCGCCGGCGGTATTCTTCTCAATGGTCGAAGCGATCTCGCTGTCGGTTTCGCGGACGGCAAGGCCCGCCTTTTTGTCCATGGTTCATTCCCTTTCCACATGTGGACGCGGCGTTCGTTCCGCGTTTTCCCGACTTTTGGAGTGTCTTATTTCCCGCCGCATATGAATAATAATACCATCACGCGGCGAAAAACACGCCTTACCCGACTCACGCGCGAAAAATGCTCTCCATTTTTGCGGCGCAAACGACCCGCGTTGTGGTATAATAACCCCTGTTTTGATTCTTTTTTACGAAGGGGGAAACCACAATGCTGTTGAGCCCGAGCCAGGCCGACTGCATCGTCTTTGAACTGGAGGGCGTCCTCGTCTCCGCCGTGCCCGAAGGCGCGGACGCGGAAACTGAACAGCCCGTGGAAGTGCTTTACGCGGGCCGCTGGGATAAACTGCCCCTTCCCGTCGGCGTCATGACCGCGCTCGCTCGCGAAAAGTGCGAAGCGGCTCTGACGGCGCTGAACTGGTCCAACAACCCCGTGAGCCGCGCCGTCGACGCCGACGGGTTGGAGTCCGTCTGCCGCGCGCTCGGCTGCCGCCGCCCGCTCCTGCTCGGCGCGTCCTCCGCTTCGTACGAGGCGTTGAACTCTTTCGGCAGGGGCGATTTCGTCGCGATCGGCCAGGGCGTCCCCGCGTACCCTGTCCGTTTCACCACTGCCGCCGACGCTCTCCGCGCGATCCTCGGCATCGTGTGAAAAAACGTAAGTCTCTCCGCCCCCGGCGGAGGCTTTTTTTATTGACCAGGGCGACGCGTTCCCGCCGTACAACAAAAGGCACGCGCGCTTCCCGAGCAAAAGGAGAGTTCGGCATGGCAAAATACGTTTTCGTCACGGGCGGCGTCGTCTCGTCGCTGGGCAAGGGCATCACCGCGGCATCGCTGGGCGTGCTGCTGAAAAAACGCGGCCTGAAGATCAACATCCTCAAGATGGATCCGTATCTCAACGTCGACGCGGGAACGATGAGCCCGTACCAGCACGGAGAGGTGTTCGTCACAGACGACGGCGCCGAGACCGACCTCGACCTCGGCCACTACGAGAGATTCATCGACGAGCCCCTGAGCGGCGCGAACAGCTGCACGTCCGGCAAAGTCTATCTCTCCGTCATCACCAACGAACGGCGCGGCGACTACGACGGGCACACCGTGCAGGTGATCCCTCACATCACGGGTGAGATCCTGCGACGCATCACCGAACTGGGCGAGAAGTGCGACGTGCTCATCTCGGAAATCGGCGGAACGGTGGGAGACATCGAAGGCCAGCCGTTCCTCGAGGCGATCCGTCAAATGCCCGCCGTCGTGGGACGCGGCAACGTTCTCTACTGCCACGTCACGCTGCTGCCCTACATCGGCGCGTCGGGCGAGCTGAAAACGAAGCCCACGCAGCATAGCGTCAGCACGCTGCGCGGCATCGGCATCCAGCCCGACGTGATCGTCTGCCGTTCGCAGCACCCCGTCACGAGCGAGACGCGCGAGAAAATAGGTCTGTTCTGCTCAGTCGCCCCGGAGAACGTCATCGACGAACGCGACGCCGACACCATCTACCGCGTGCCCCTGACGCTGCACGAACAGGGATTCGACACGATCGTCATGCGCTCCCTCGGGCTTGATACGGCCGGCGAACCCGACATGAGCGACTGGCGCGAGTTCCTACACAGGCGCGACACGGTTTCCCGTCCCGTGACGATCGCTCTCGTCGGCAAATACACGGAGAACAAGGACGCCTACCTGAGCGTCAACGAGGCGCTCTCGCACGCGGCCATCGCGCTCGGAGGGAAACTGAAGATCGTGCCCGTCGATTCCGAGGAGATCGACGACGAAAACGTCTCGGAAAAGCTCGGTTTCGCCGACGGAATCCTCGTCCCCGGAGGCTTCGGCACGCGCGGCATTGAAGGCAAGATCGCCGCCGCCCGCTACGCGCGCGAGCGCGACGTGCCCTACTTGGGCATCTGCCTGGGCATGCAGACGGCGGTCATCGAGTTCGCGCGGCACGTGCTCGGCCTTGCCTCGGCCAGCAGCCTTGAGTTCGCCCCCGACACGCCGGACCCCGTTATCCACCTGATGGAATCCCAAAAGTCCGTCACGGTGAGGGGCGGCACCATGCGTCTCGGCGCGTACCCGTGCGATCTCGTTCACGACAGCCGCGCGCGCTCGGAAATCTACAAAAGCGCGTCGATCAGCGAGCGGCACCGTCACCGCTTTGAGTTCAACGAGGCCTACCGCGAGCGCTTCGAGGCCGCGGGCATGAAAGTCGCCGGAACCTGTCCCCACGGCGGCATGGTGGAGATCATGGAAAACGTCAACTGCCGCTGGTTTGTCGGCGTGCAGTTCCACCCCGAGTTCAAAAGCCGTCCCGTGAGGCCGCATCCGATTTTTAAAGGCTTCGTCGACGCGGCGATGAAAAAACAGGGCGGTTCAGAACGCGCGAATTGATTTCCCGCGTCTCTTTCACGCGGCAGGCGGAAGCGCGGCGCGCGGTCCATTCGCAAAAAAACAGCCGATTGGAAAACAAGATTGTCCCGATCGGCTGTTTCTATCCTTTAAAACAGGCCATATCGCGCCGACACGCCGCCGGAACGCCATGATCGGCGGCGAGGTCCGCGATCAGACGCGGCTGAAAAACGTCGCGTCCCTGCCGGACATCGACCAGCTGCGCAGGCTCATGTGCGACGCCCGCAGCAGTTTTTCCCACTCGAGGACACTCTGACCGTCGTAGAAGGCGCACACGGTCATGCCGGCCGCGCGCGCCGAAAGGGCGCAGGCGGCCACGTCCTCAAAGACGAGACAGCGTCCGGGGGCGACGCCCAGCCGTGACGCGGCCAGCAGGTAGACGTCGGGATATTCCTTGCCGCGCGGCGCGTCGTCGGCGCTAGTGAACGCGTCGAACAGGCCGCGCACGCCGTTGTTCTCAAGCACGGCGTCGGAGAGCGCGTGCGGCAGACCGGACACCGTGCCGAGACGCAGCCCCCTCCCTTTCAGCGAACGCAGGAAATCGGCCGCGCCGTCCTTGAGGAAAATGTTCGCGCCGTACTCGTGCCGCGCCATCTCCAGCCACTCGGCGCACAAACCTTCGACGGTATCGTCAAGCCCGAAACGGGCGATCGTGTAGACTGCCGCCTCGCTGAACTTTTTGGAACTGACCTCGCGCACGTAGTCGTCAGGCACGGGAAGCCCGCGGCGCGCCAGGAACTCCGCGTCGATTCGCGCCCACACGCCGCGCGAGTCGATCAGCGTGCCGTCCAAGTCAAACAACGCCGCGTCAAAATTCATGCTTCCCACTCCCCTCCGGCGTTATCATACCACACGGAACGGCGAAACCCGCCCTCGGGCGGCGTATCGCAGGAAAAACGGGACCCGTTCGCCGCGTTTTTCGACCGATCATCCGCCCCGCCGAAACACCCTGACCAAAAAAAATCTTTCGGGAGGTAATCCCATGAAAAAAAGCATTGACATTCGTACCGCCGCGCGGCTCGGCGACGAAACTCTTTATCTGATCCGGCTGCCGCTTGACCGCCCTGGATTCGAGGAGTTTCTCGGCGCGTGGCTGCTGAAAAACCCGCGCGAAACGGCGCTCGTCGACTGCGGCGTCACAGGCTCGTACACAGCGCTGAAAAGGGCTCTGGACGAACTTGAAGCCGTTCCCGACCTGCTCCTGCTCACTCACATCCACCTCGACCATTCAGGCGCGGCCGGATCGCTTTGTCGCGACTTTCCCGACATGCGCGTTTTCTGCTTTGAAAAAGCGGCAAAGCACCTGATCGCCCCTGAAAAGCTCTGGGCGGCTACCGCCGCCACGCTCGGCGAGGCGATGGCGAACGCGTATCAGCCGCCGCTGCCCGTGCCGCCCGAACGCATTGTCGCGCGCGACCGGCTGGACGCGGCCTGGACCGTGCTCGACACGCCGGGGCACGCCGCGCATCACGTCTCGTTCATACGCGACTTCGCGGGCGCCCGTGTCTGCTTCGGCGGCGAAGCGCTCGGCGTCGTCGCGGGGCTCGACGTGACAAGCTGGTTTGCCGACGGCGCGCGCCGCGAGGGGATCCGTCCGGCCACGCCGCCCAAGTACGTGCCGGAAATCGGCCGAGCCAGCATGAGACTGCTCGGCGCGCAAAAGTGGGACCTGTACTGCCCGGGGCACTTCGGCGCCGTGCCGCGCGGCACGCTCGTCGAGCGCAGTCTGGCGCAGAACGAGTTCTGGGAGCGCAGAATCGCTCAGGCACTGCGCGAGGGGCTGAGCGAACGGGAAACGGTCGCGACGATGCTTCGCGAAGACCCTGAACTGGCCGACATCGCCTTTTTCGACGAGGCGAACAGAATCCGCGAGACGTACTTCCTCGGCAACAGCGTGCGCGGCTTCGTAAAGTACTTCATGGAACGGGCGGAGGAAAAACACGCTTAAACTGCCCCGAGGGGCCGCGCGGGGATGCGGTGTCACGTCTGCCGTAAGGCGACGGACTCCCCCGCAGACGTATTTTTAATACTATACAGGGCCGCCCGTGGGCATCTCTCCACTGCGCCCGCGCACTAGACCATCTCGGTTTTCGACAGAAAGAGCCGCGCATCCCGCACAAGACGGGATATGCGCGGCTCTCTTTTTAAGCTTTTCGTCCGCTG
>CAZFNC010000074.1:0-8254 GCA_964520485.1 uncultured Synergistaceae bacterium
ATATCGATCAGTTCGCACCAGATGGCATTTCCGACTCTCATGCCGCGCGGGGAGAGAGAGACGCCGCCGCTCCTCCATCTCACGTCTTCGGGCGGGACGCCGCGAAGACGCGAGAGAACCCTTTCGAGAGCATCGCTCCCGTACGCCCGCGCGAACTCGTCGAAAACGATCCCCTCGGACGTTCGCAGGGCGAGGACGGCGGCCTCGCCCGCCGCCTTCGCGCCGCGCGGCCGCTCCTCGTACTCGCGCGGGGAGGTTCCCTCGCGCACGGCGCGCGCCCAGCGCCGAAGGCTCCGCGCGTTGGCGTAGCGAGTCCCGCCGAGGAATCCCCACGCGCCCGGCCCCGCGGCGAGGACGTCCCTCCTCCGCCAGTACGCGAGGTTGTGGCGGCTCTCCTGTCCCTTCGCGGCAAAGCTCGCGATCTCGTACTGGAGCAGCCCGCGCCTCGGAAGGTAATACTGCGCCCAGCGGTAGAAAGCGTAGCCGTCGGGCAGGTTCTTTGGCGGACGCTTTCCCCAGAAGCTGTCCGGCTCGATCGTCAGCTGATAGACAGAAATGTGCTCGACTCCCGCGCTGACGAGCCCTCGCAGGCTCCCGTGCCATGAGCGGAGCGTCTGCCCGGGAAGGGCGAACATCAGGTCGGCGCTGACGCGAAAACCCATGTTCAGGCAGAGCTCCGCGGCTTCAAGCGCCCGCGACGCGGAGTGCGGACGCGCGAGCGTCCTCAGTTCGGCGGCGTTCAGCGACTGCACGCCGAGGCTGATCCTGTTCACGCCCGCGTCCTTCCAGAGCAGAAGTTCTTCCCTGTCGAGGCTTTCGGGGTTCGCCTCCACGGTAAACTCGCAGCCGTCCGTCCTCGCAAAGGCGCCGAGCGCGGAGAAAACGCGCTTCCAGCTTCGGATCGGCAGACACGAAGGCGTCCCACCGCCGAAGTAGACCGTCGCCAGAGGCCGCTCCCGCGCGAGGGACGCGGCAAGCGAGCGAAGCTCGGCGGCGATACATTCTGTCCAGAGTTCGACGTCCCCCGCGGCGGGACGAAAGCTGTAAAACGCGCAGTACGGGCACTTGGAGCGGCAGAACGGCACGTGAACGTACAGCGAAAGTTCGCGGCTACCTGTCGTCCTCATCTTCACCGACGTTCAGGAACGACAGGAACGCCTCGGGCGGAATGGAGACCCTGCCGATCTGTTTCAGCCGTTCCTTGCCTTTCTTCTGCTTTTCAAGGAGCTTGTTCTTCCGTGTCACGTCGCCGCCGTAGCACTTGGCGAGAACGTCCTTGCGCAGGGCGCGGACGTTCGTGCGCACGATCACCTTTTTGCCGACGGAGGCCTGGATGGGCACCTCGAAGAGCTGATTCGGAATGAGCGTTTTCAGCTTCATCGCCGAGGCGTGGCCGCGGTGGTAGGCGTCGTCGGCGTGGCAGATGAACGAAAAGGCGTCGACGGGCTCCTGGTTGATCAGCATATCGACCTTGACAAGGTTTGACGCGCGGAAGCCGGTGTGCTCGTAATCCAGCGAGGCGTAGCCGCGCGTGAGCGACTGAAGCTTATCGTAGAACTCGACGATGAACTCCGCGAGAGGCAGGTCGTAGACGACGCGGGCCCGTTCGGGGGTGATATAGTCGAGGTTTTGATAGACGCCGCGCTTGTCCTGGCACAGCTGCATGACCTTGCCGACGTAGTCCTTGGGCGTGTAGACGGTCAGGCGGATCACGGGTTCCTGAACTTCCCGAATGTCGCCGTCGGGCGGAAAATCCGTGGGACGATGGGCCTCGATCACCTCGCCGCTTTTTTTCACGACCCGATAGACGACGTTCGGCGCCGTCGCGACGAGACGGACTTGGAATTCCCGCTCCAGGCGCTCGCGCGAGATGTCCATGTGCAGAAGCCCGAGGAAGCCGCACCGGAAGCCGAAGCCGAGCGCCGTAGACGTTTCGGGGTCGTAGCTCAGCGAGGCATCGTTCAGCTTGAGCTTTTCGAGGGCGTCGCGCAGCTGGGGAAAGTCGTCGCGCTCGACGGGATAAAGCCCGCAGTACACGACGGGTTTGACGGGCCGGTAGCCGGGAAGGGCCTCCTTCGCCGGATTCGACGCGCCGGTGACGGTATCGCCCACGCGAGCCTCGTCGAGCGTCTTGATGCTGGCGGTAAAATATCCTACCTCGCCGGCGCCGAGAAGTCCGACGGGCGTCCAGCCAGGCGAAAAGACGCCGACTTCCTCGACCGTGTACGACGCGTCCGTCGCCATCATCTTCACGACGTCGCCCGCCTTGATCGTCCCGTTCATCAGCCTCACGTAGCAGACGATGCCGCGGTAGTTGTCGTAAACGGCGTCGAAGATCAGCGCCTGAAGAGGGGCGTCGTTCGACCCGCGCGGCGGGGGCACGTCCCTGACGATCTGTTCGAGGACCTCGTCGATTCCCGTCCCCTCCTTGGCGCTGCAGCAGACGGCTTCCGACGCGTCGATGCCGATCACGTCCTCGATCTCGCGGCGAACTTCCTCGGGGCGGGCCGACGGCAGGTCGATCTTGTTCAGCACGGGCAGAACGGTCAGGTTACCGTCGACGGCCTTGTAGGCGTTCGCAAGCGTCTGCGCCTGTACGCCCTGCGTCGAATCGACGACGAGGATCGCGCCCTCGCACGCCGCCAGCGAACGGGAGACCTCGTATCCGAAATCGACGTGCCCTGGCGTGTCGATCAGGTTGAGAATGTACGTCTGCCCGTCCCGGGCGCGATAATTCATGCGCACGGGCACGGACTTGATGGTGATGCCGCGCTCGCGCTCGATGTCCATGCTGTCGAGAATCTGCTCTTTCATGTTTCTCTTCTCGATCGTCCCCGTCGTCTCGAGCAGACGGTCGGCAATCGTCGACTTGCCGTGGTCGATGTGCGCGATGATCGAAAAATTGCGTATTTTACGGAGATCGGCAGTCACAACGCATCTTCCTTTCCGCCGCGTTCCGCACAGCCATGGGGAACGTCTTTTGCTTTAAACGTGATAAGTATAGCCTATTTTTCGTTTCGCGACAAAGACTTTCGAGCGAAAAAAGCCGGCTCGGGGCGTCAAAAATGGCTGAAAATTCAGTCAGAGACGATTATTCAACGATATATAGTCCGATTTATTTTCGTCCGTTTGTATCTTTGCTTGTAATTCAGCGTTTTTCATGATAATTACTTAAAGTCATAAATTTCTTTCGTCAAAAATCAAGTCCATATTTTATTGACTTTTACTTGTGAATGATGAATAATGTTAGCGTTGTCACGCTTCGCGTGGCACGGCGTTTTCCTTTTCGCCGCGAGGCGCCGCGGAAAGGAAAATATGTTTTTCCGCCTGTTAAGGGGATTTTTTTCGCTCGTTCGGCAAAGCCCCGCCGCGTCGCGGGGAAAAACGGGAACCGTCCGCGCGAAAACTTTTTCAGGGAAAGAGGTTTGAACTGAATGACATACGGAATTCGTCTGCTTGTGTTTCTCAAGGAAGGAGTCCTCGACACCCAGGGCAAGACTGTCGCGGCTTCGCTGAAGGGCATGGGATATGACTGCCTGAAGGATCTGCGCGTCGGGAAGTACATTCACCTTGACATCGACGCGGGGAGCGAAGCCGAAGCCGTCTCTCTCACGGAGAAGATGTGCGACGACCTGCTTGTCAACGACATCATCGAGGAGTTCAAGGTCGAGACAGAGGCGGCGCGCGCATGAAAACGGCGGTCGTCGTCTTTCCCGGCAGCAACTGCGACAGGGACGCCGTCAAGGCCGCGGGCGCGCTTTCCGGCTGCGACGCCGTGACGGTGTGGCACAAGGACACGTCTCTTCCCTCCGGCACCGACCTTGTGATCCTTCCGGGCGGATTCTCCTACGGCGACTACCTGCGCTGCGGCGCGATGGCCGCCAATTCGGCGATCGTGCGGGCGGTCAAGGACTTCGCTGCGCGGGGCGGGCTTGTGCTGGGAATCTGCAACGGCTTTCAGGTGCTCACGGAAAGCCGCCTTCTTCCCGGCGCTCTCCTCGCCAACGACTGCCAGCATTTCGTCTGCAAGCCGGTTACGATCCGCGTTGAGCGCGACGACCTGCCCTTCACGCTCGATTACGAAAAGGGCGAAGTCGTCACGATCCCCATCGCGCACAACGAAGGCCGTTATTACATCGACCCCGAGGGGCTGAAGGCGCTCGAGACCGAAGGCCGCGTCGCTTTCCGCTACTGCGACGCCTCGGGCGCAGCCACGCCGGAGAGCAACCCGAACGGCTCGCTTGACAACATCGCGGGCATCGTCAACGAACGGGGCAACGTCCTCGGACTGATGCCCCACCCCGAGCGCTACAGCGACCCTCTGCTCGGCGGCTGCGACGGCGCGCGCTTCTGGACTTCCGTGAAAAAATGGCTTGAAGGAGGCCTTCGCTGATGAACTACAGGGACGCGGGACTCCGCGAGTCCGAATACCTTTCGCTGAAAAAGACGCTCGGCCGCGAGCCGAACGATCTGGAACTGCGCATCATGGGCGTGATGTGGTCGGAGCACTGCAGCTACAAGTCGACGCGGCCGCTTTTAAAAAAGCTCCCCAAGGAGGGGAAATACGTCGTCCTCGGACCGGGCGAAAACGCGGGGATCATCGACGGAGGCGCCGGTATGGGCATCGCCTTCAAGGTCGAGAGCCACAATCACCCTTCCGCCGTCGCCCCCTATCAGGGCGCCGCCACGGGCGTGGGCGGCATTATCCGCGACATCATCGCGCTGGGCGCTCGCCCCGTCGCCTCGCTTGACGGCCTGTTCTTCGGCTCGGTCAACTCCCCCGTGCACGAGGGCGTCGTCAAGGGCGTCGGCGACTACGGAAACTGCATCGGCGTGCCGACGATCGGCGGCAAGACGTACTACGATCCCAGTTACGAGGGCAACCCGCTCGTCAACGCGATGAACATCGGCACGGTCAGGGTCGACAAGATCGTCAGCTCGCAGACGGCGCGCCCCGGGCAGGCGGTCGTCCTCCTCGGTTCCAAGACGGGACGCGACGGCATCGCGGGGGCGGCTTTCGCCTCGACCGAGCTCAGAGACAACACCAAAGAGAGCCGTCCTTCGATCCAGATCGGCGATCCGTTCGTCGAAAAGCTCCTCACTGAAGCGTGCCTTGAGATGCGCGACGCCGGTCTGTTCGTCTCCATGCAGGACATGGGAGCGGCGGGAATCCTCTCGTCGTCGTCCGAGGTCGCCGCCAAAAGCGGCGTGGGCATGACCATCGACTTTGACAAAGTGCCTCTGCGGGCCGAGGGCATGGAGCCGTGGGAGATCGCCCTCTCGGAATCGCAGGAACGCATGCTGCTTATCGTCGAGGACGAGAAGATGTCCGACGTGATGCGAATCGCCGACAAATGGGGGCTCGACGCCACGGAGATCGGACGGACGGAGGAAGGCGACCATTACCGCATCCTCTGGAAAGGCAAGGTCGCCGCGGATGTCCCCGCTACGACCATAGGCAGCGACTGTCCGGTCATCCCGTGGCCCGCTGAGCGTCCCGATCTCGAATCGCGGTGGAACAAAAAGGTCGAGACCGACGCGCCCGCCGATCACGGCAAAGCGCTTCTCGAGCTTCTGAGTGACAGCAATCTTCATTGCAAGGAAAACATTTACGTGCAGTACGATTCGATGGTGCAGACGAACACAGTCGTCGGCCCCGGCTCCCCCGTGTGCGCGTTCCGAGTGACCGAATCGGGCCGCATCTGCGCCGTCAGCATGGAAGCCGACCCGTGGAACTGCGACCTTGACCCCGAGCGCGCGACAGCCAACCTCGTGGCCCGATCCTGCCGCGTGCTCGCGGTTGCCGGCGCCGTTCCCGCCGGTCTGACCAACTGCCTCAACTTCCCTTCTCCCGAAAAACCGCAGCATTTCTGGGTGCTGACGCACAGCGTCGACGGCATGATCGAGGCCTGCAAGACCCTTGACTGCCCCGTCGTCTCCGGCAACGTCAGCCTCTACAACGAAACTTCCGCCACGACCATTCTCCCGACGCCTTTAATCGGCGTCGTCGGCATGGTCGAAGCCCCCGCCGTCGTCAAATCCGGCAGTTGGAAGGACGGGGACGTCGTTTTCCTCGCGGGGCTCAACGACGCGACGCTGACGGCCAGCGTCTATCAGCGTCGTTTCGGGCACGCCAGCGCGGGCCGTCCTCTTCCCTTCAACGCCGAAAAGGAAAGGACGTTCGACGCCTGCGCGCTTGCCGTCGCCAAGGCGGGGGCCGCGCGCAGCGCGCGGCCCGTCATCGGCGGCGGTCTGCTGACGACTCTCGCCAAGGAGGCGATCGACTCTGGCACGGGCGCGGAGATCACGCTGAACGGCGCGTCCGTCGAGGAACTCTTCGGCGAAGGCGCGACGACGTCGGTCTACGCTGTGCCCGCGGACAAGGTCGAAGTCTTTCAGTCGTGCTGGAAAGGCGTTCCCCTCGCGCGGATCGGCGTCGCCGGCGGCGGCAGTCTAAAGCTGAACGGCGCTGTCCTCGCGTCGGTCAAGGAACTGGACGAAGCTTTCAGGAGTTAAAGATCATGTGCGGCATCATCGGAGCGTTCTCTCCCGCTCCCGCGACGTTGGCCGAGGACGTTTATCTCGGCCTTTACGCGCTCCAGCACAGGGGGCAGGAGGCGGCGGGGATCGCGTGGACGACCCCTCGGGGCGAAATCGTCTGCCGCAAGGGACCGGGGCTTGTCCATACGGCGCTCGATCAGGGAGAATTGAGCAAAATCTCGTGCAAAAGCGCGATCGGGCACGTTCGTTACGCGACGGCGGGCGGCTCGGCGGCCTGCAACATCCAGCCTCTGACGGCCAACACGCTCGCGCGCGGAGCGTTCGCCGTCGCGCACAACGGCAACCTTCCGGGGGCGGAGACGCAGCGCGTCAGTCTGGAAGGCCGCGGCGCGCTGTTCCAGTCGAGCTCCGACACGGAAGTGATCCTCCACCTCATCTCCCACCAGTCTGGACGTCCGTTCCTCGACGCGCTTTCCCAGGCTCTGAGGGATCTGAAGGGCGCGTACTCGCTCGTGTTTCTGCACGGGGACAAGCTGATCGCCGCGCGCGATCCATGGGGCTTTCGTCCGCTCGTCCTCGGTCGTCGCGGCGACGTCACCTACGTCGCTTCCGAATCGTGCGCGTTCGACCTTCTCGGGGCGGAGATGCTCCGCGACGTCGCTCCCGGCGAAATTCTCGTGATCGGCGAGGAAGGCTGTCAGAGCTTCCGTATCCCGCATTCGACATCGCGGGCTTATCACTGCGCGTTTGAGTACGTTTACTTCGCCCGACCCGACAGCGTCATCGACGGCGTCTCCGTCTACGAAGCCCGCAAGAACATGGGGCGCGCGCTCGCAGGGTCGTGCAAAAGCTGTTTCCAGGCCCGCGGCACGGAGCTGATTCGCCCGTTCGTCACGGGACTGCCCGACAGCGGCACAATCGCCGCCCTCGGCTTTTCCGAAGAGAGCGGCGTCCCCTACGAGAGCGCCATCGTCCGCAACCGCTACAGCGGCAGGACTTTTATCGAGCCGACGCAGCGCGTGCGCGAACTCGGCGTCCTCAAGAAGCTCAACCCGATGAAGCGGATGATCCAGGGAAGAGACGTGATCGTCATCGACGATTCCATCGTGCGCGGCACCACATCGATCAAGGTCGCCCAACTGCTGCGCGCGCATTGCGGCGCGCACGGCGTGCATATGTGCGTTTCAAGCCCGCCGGTCGCTTATCCGTGTTTTTACGGCATCGACACGCCCAGCCGCAAGGACCTGATCGCGGCGCAGCTCGAGGGCGAAGATCTCAGGAAACACCTGGGCGTCGATTCCCTGTTCTACCTGAGCCGGAAGGATCTCGTCGGCGCGATCGGCCTGCCCGCGCGGCGTCTCTGCACCGCGTGCTTCGACGGAAATTACATGGAGGAACAAGACAATGAGCAATCTGACCTATGAAAAGGCCGGCGTCGACATCAAAGGCGGCGATCGATGGGTCGAGACGATCAAAGGCATTTTACGCGATCACGCCGCGGATCCGCGGGTTGTGGGCGGCATCGGCGGCTTCAGCGGACTGATGAGGCTTTCCGGCGATCTGCTGATCGCCGGCTGCTGCGACGGCGTGGGCACCAAAGTGGAAATCGCCCGCGCTTCGGGCATCTACGACGGACTGGGGCAGGACCTCGTGGCGATGAACGTCAACGACCTTGTCACCTGCGGCGCCAAACCCCTCTTCTTTCTCGACTACATCGCCTGCGGCTCGCTGAACGAGCGCGTGATGTCCGCCG
>CAZFNC010000075.1:0-4741 GCA_964520485.1 uncultured Synergistaceae bacterium
CCCACTAGAACCTGAATCTAGCGCGTCTACCAATTCCGCCACCCGGGCGTTTCCTCAACATGCTTATTATACACGCGTTTTTCGTTTTGACAAGCCCCGCGCGGAAAAATTTTTCGCGCCGCCGCGCCGGAATCCGCGTTTCGCCGCCGCGTTCAGGGCGCCCGCCTTTCCGCGCTACGACATCCCCGCCGCGCGGGAGAGACGGTCGCGCAGCGCCCTGCCGATGCCGCTTTCCGGCGGCCACTCGGCGACGATGGGCAGTCGGTCGCGCTCCAGGTCGCGCAGCGCGGAGAACAGACCGTGCGCGTAGGCGCCGTAGCTCGCGAAGGCCACCTCGCGCCACGGCGCGCGCGCGGCCCGCGCCACGCCCATGTACGTGAACACGTCGGGCCAGTCGAAGTCGCCGCCCGGAGTCCACACGCGCACCTCGACGCTGGGAGCGTAGTGACGGTAGCGCGTGCCGGGGGAGCGCCGCAGCTCGTTGTCGCCCGTGGGGAAAGCCACCGGCCCGAGGAACTCCTCGAGGGCCTCCAGAGGCAGCCCGCCCGGGCGCAGCAGCACGGGAACGTCGGCCGTCACGTCGAGCACGGTCGATTCCACGCCCACGCGGCACTCCCCCGCGTCGAGGATCAGCGCGACCCCGTCGCCGATGTCCGCGGCCACGGTGCGCGCGTTCGTCGGGCTGGGACGCCCTGAACGGTTGGCCGAAGGCCCCGCGACGGGCACGCCGCAGGCGGCGAAAAACGCCAGCGCCGAGGGATAGTCGGGCATGCGGCAGGCCACCGTCTCCAGCCCGCCGCGAGCCTCCTTCGAAACGCAGTCGCGCGACTGAAGGACGAGCGTCAGCGGCCCCGGCCAGAAGCGTTCCATCAGCGACTTCGCGCGCGCGTCCACGTAAGCGGCCCGCTCCACGGACTCGGGGTCCGGAAAGTGCAGAATCAGCGGGTTGTCGGAAGGGCGCCCCTTGGCGGCGTAAATTTTCTTCACCGCCTCGCCGTCGAGCGCGTTGCCGCCCAGCCCGTAGACTGTTTCCGTGGGAAACGCGACCAAGTCGCCCGAGCGGATCAGGTTCCCCGCGCGCTCCATCAGGAGCGGATCGGGATTCCAGAAATCGACGGGCACGATCTCGGGTCTGTCGCTCAAAGGTAAGCGCCTCCTTCGTAGCGCGACAGAAAGTCGCGCCGGTAACGGGCGAAACTCCCGTCGAGGATCGCCCTGCGCGCCCCCTCGACGAGAGCGACGAGAAACCGCACGTTGTGGTACGACAGCAGCCGCGCGCCGAGAATCTCTCCCGAGCGGTACAGGTGCCTCGCGTACGCGCGCGTGAAGTTCCGGCAGGCCCAGCAGTCGCAGTCAGGGTCGATGGGCGAGAAGTCCTCCGCGTAGCGCGCGTTCTTGATGTTGATCTTCCCGTCGCGCGTGAAGGCCGTGCCCGTGCGGCCGTTGCGCGTGGGCAGAACGCAGTCGAACATGTCCACGCCGCGCGCGATGCCCTCGATCAGGTTGGCGGGGTGCCCCACGCCCATCAGGTAGCGGGGCTTTGAGACGGGCATGCGCGGCATGAGCGCGTCCAGACAGCGGTACATCTCGGCGTGGCTCTCCCCCACGGAGAGACCGCCGATAGCGTAGCCGTCGAACCCCATCTCCGCCAGCCTCTCGGCGCAGGACGCGCGCAGGTCGTCGAACAGCCCTCCCTGCACGATGCCGAACAGCGCCTGGTCCTTCCGGCCGTGCGCGGCGCGGCACCGCGCGGCCCATTCGAGCGTGTGCGCCACGGCGCGTTCCGCCGCCTCGCGCGAGCAGGGCAGTTCGACGCACTGGTCGAAGCACATGGCGATGTCGCTGCCCAGCTTTTCCTGGATCTGCGTGGCAAGCTCCGGCGTCATCAGGTACTTCGTGCCGTCGAGGTGCGAGCGGAACTCCACGCCGTCGTCCCCCACCGTGCGAATCTTCGCCAGCGAGAACACCTGAAAGCCGCCGCTGTCCGTCAGCACGGGCCCGTCCCAGCTCATGAAGCGCTGAATCCCGCCCGCTTTGGCGATCAGGTCCGGCCCCGGCCGCAGGAACAGATGATACGTGTTGGACAGAATGATCTTCGCGCCGATCTGTCTCAGCTCGCCGGGCGAAAGCGTCTTGACGGCCGCGCGCGTGCCCACGGGCATGAAAACGGGCGTGGGGATCGCGCCGTGCGGCGTGACGAACTCCCCCGCGCGCGCCCCCGTCCCCGGGTCCTCGGCGAGCAGACGGTATTCGAACATGCTCTCACCTCAATTCCCAGAAGTCAAGGCTGTTCTCCCAGATCCGCGCGGCGGCCTCCTCCGGCGGGATGCCGCGCGCCTCGGCGACGGCGCGGCACACCAGCGGCACGCGGCACGGCTCGTTGCGCGCGCCACGGAACGGCGCGGGCGTCAGCCACGGCGCGTCCGTCTCGCAGAGAACCGACTCGAGCGGCACGGAGCGAACGATCTCGCGCAGAGCGCCGCAGCTTTTGAACGTGATCATGCCGGTGAACCCCAGCATCCAGCCCCTGTCGAGAGCGCGCCTCGCGTCCTCCGCGCTCCCCGTGAAACAGTGCACCTCGGCGCGTTCGGGCGCGATGTCGGGCGTCATCAGCTTCCAGAAGTCGTCGAACGCGTCTCGCACGTGAAACACAACTTTCTTTCCGAGCGCCTTCGCCGCCTCGAGCTGCTCCGTCAGCGCGCGAATCTGCGCGTCGCGCGGCGAAAGGTCGTAGCAGTAGTCGAGGCCGATCTCGCCCCACGCGAGCACCTCGGGCAGCGCCGCCAGGTCGAGCAGCGCGCGCGGAACTCCGTCCGCGACGGACGACGCCTCGTGCGGGTGCACGCCGACGACGGGAAACAGGCCGTACCCCGCGTGCTCGCGGCACAGGGCGACGGCCACGGCGCTGTCGGCCAGGGTCGTGCCGATCACGCCCACGCGCGTCACGCCGGCGGCGCGGGCGCGCGAAAGCACTCCCTCAGCGTCCGAAAGCAGCGGCTCGCCGTTGATGTGGCAGTGGCTGTCGAAGTAGTTCATCCCAAAACAGTTCTCCTCGCGTCAAAAAACGTGTTCAATAAAAAACGTGCAAAAATCCCGCCCTCCGCCGGCGGCACGCCGCGGGCGCCTCGCCGGTGTTCCGGCGGGCCGCCCCAGCCGCCAGCCGCACGCCGTCACTTCCCCTCGGGGAGGTCGAGCGGGTGGATTTCAAGCGGCGGCAGGCTCCCGACGATCTTCACCGTCTCCACGCTGACGGTGATCACTTTCAGCAGCAGCGAGAGAGGATAGCGCGAGTCGGGCGGGTTCCTCTCCAGCCCGAGAGCGTTGAAGTCGTTGACGATGCCCGATTCCCTGTCCACGCGGTAATCCGCCCTTTCGAGCACCCAGTCGAGCGCCGAGCGCTTGTTCACCACGTACTTCTGCGCCTCGAGCGGCACGCCCGTCACCCTGATGTGACCGTTGTAGACGATCGTCGTCTTGTCGAGAGCGTCGTTCCCTCTTTTGCCGGGGATGCGCGCGTACTTCATCTTCGTCACCTTGTACAAGGTGTCCCTGTCGAACACGCCGTCGGTCAGGTCAACCTGCGCGGGGTACTCGGCGGCGCTCTCGTAGTTCACGTGCAGTTCCGCCAGACGGCGCCCCGCGTCCGCGAACGCGGCGAACCGCTCGTACGTCGCCGCGCGCGGGATTCTCGGCAGCTCCTTGGACAGGTTGTTGGCGTAGCGCGCGCGGTAATCGGGGCTGTGCAGCAGGCCGTAGATGTAGTAGAACAGGTCCTCTTTCGCGACGTCGCGGCCGTAGGCGGCCGCGAACCGCTCCGACGCCGCGTCCGTGATCGCGTCGTGCCGCTCGTACCCGCCGCCCGCGAACTCGGGGCGCTTGGCGTAGAGGTACAGCGGAAAGCACTGAGTGTTGAACATAAGTTGAACGTCAGGGATTTTATCCGCCATCAGGCACGAAAAATCGTTCGCGCCGACGCCGCTGACGCAGATCACGCGGTTCTCATACCCCGGCTCGGGGAACAGAGAGGGCAACTGAGCAACGCGATGATTCCAGAACGGGTCGAAATAGAGGTACTGCGCGTTGAACGGGCGGTAGAGCGACGGCACGACGCGCCCGCGGTCAAAGGACGCTGACTGTCTCCCCGCGCCGAACGCCCGCTGCACATTCGCGTCCCATTTGAGGAGTTTGGGGTCAAGGTTCGGCGCGGCGCCGGCCTTTCCGCTCGCGGCCGTCACCTGCGCGTTGTAGTTTTCGATGCAGCGCGTCATGTTCCTCTCGAGCGCCGCGCGCGACGAGTTGTACGCCCACGTGTCCCTGTTCGTCGTCACGCCGTTTGAATAGTTCTCGAAGATCGCCGGCTCCTCTGTCCTTTTGCCGTCAACGCGCATGAAGGCGGCAAACGACGGGTCGCGCGCGTCCAGCCAGTCGCCGTGCGCGTCGGGCTTCAAGACGTCAAAGCGGACGTTCTCGACGGACCCCGCCTCAGCGAGCTCCTTCAGCTTCTGCTCGCGCGTCAGGTAGTCGCCCACGGCGTGAAAATAGATCTTTCCCTTGACGGGGTCGGCGGGGTTCCTGACCAGCAGCACGATCGCCACGGGCGCTCGGCTGCCCTCGCCGAATATCTTGCCGCCCTCTCGCCGCGACCGCTCTCCCGAGGTTCTCTGGTTGCCCTTCAGGTGGTACACGTAGATCGAGCTGAACTCCTCGGCCAGGCACTTCCTCATGCCGTCGGCGCTGGCGC
>CAZFNC010000075.1:4841-8184 GCA_964520485.1 uncultured Synergistaceae bacterium
ACTTCCTCTGCGCCGCCAGCCTCTCGTTGTTCTCGCTCAGCCCTGCCCCGAACAGCGCGCGGTCGCCGCTTCCCGCGTCCGCGAACGTGTCCGTCCACACCGTGATCCTGTTCGGCTCGTAGGGCGCGTCGAGCCCCGCGCGCGCCATCGCGTCGTGGTAGGCCAGTTCCACGTTCATCGACGCGATGTAGTAGGCCAGCGGCACGATCTCGTTGGCGTGCAGCTCGCGCTCGTACTTCTCCTTCAAGCGCTCGGGGGGAATCAGCCCCGACTGGATCAGCCGCAGGATGAACGTGCCCGTTCCCGTGAACGGGTCCAGCACGTGCACGCCCTCGTCGGCGAGGCTCGCGCCGAACTCCTTGCGCAGCAGCGCGTCCGCGGAGCGCAAAATGAAGTCCACCACCGGCTCCGGCGTGTACACGATGCCCAGCTTGTCGCGCATCTTGGGGAAAGCGAACTTGAAGAACTTGTCGAACAGCTCGCGCACGACGATCTGGCGCTCCTTCACCGTCGTGACGTTCTTGGCGCGGCGCCTCACGCCCGCGTAAAAGTCGCTCAGCATGACGTTCGCCCTGTCGATCTCCCCGCGGCCGACGGTCTCGATCATCGCCGTGAGAGCGCGCGAGATGGGGTTCTGATCCATAAAGCTGTACTCGGAAAAGAGCGCGTCCATCACGGGCTTCGTGACGATGTGCTGCCCCAGCATCTCGACGGCGTCGTCCGCGCCCAGCGTCTCGCCGACGGCGGCGCCCAGCTGCTTCACGAACGTGTCGAACGCCTTGCGCCGCTTCGCGCCCTCGGGGTCGTCCAGCGCTTTGCGCAGGCGGGCCGTCTGGGCCTTGCACAGTTCGCCCACGTCCTCGGCCCAGTCCTCCCACTCGCGCACGTTGCCGACCTTCTTGACGATGAGCGCCCTGATGTTCTCCATCAATATTTCGTCGTGGCCGAACACGATGTCGATCTGCTCGCCGCCGCTTTTTCCGCCGTTCTTGCCGCCTCCCGCGCCTCCGCCGCCGTTTTTGCCTTTTTGAGGGGGCGGGGACGGAGGCGTCTTTTTGCTTTTTCTGGCGATGTCCTCCACGAGGCAGATCACCTCGATGTGGTCGCTGTCGATCTTGCCCAGCTGTCCGTCCACGCCCAGCTCGGGGTCGATGGACTTGAGGGCTTTCAGCACCTGCCACACGGGACGGAACGCCTCGTTCTGCTCCATGCTCAGCGACGGGTCGATCTTCGTGCCGGGCAGCACCACGGGGATGATGACGTAGCCCCGCCGCTTGTTCGGTGCCTTGCGCATGACGCGCCCGACGATCTGCACCACGTCCACCTGCGACTTGCGCGGCGAGAAGAAGATCACGGCGTCGAGCGACGGCACGTCCACGCCCTCGCTGAGGCACCGGACGTTGAACAGGATCCGGCACTTGCCTTCCTCAGGCTCCTCGCGCAGCCACGCCAGCTTTCTGACCTTCTCGGTGGCGTCCATGGAGCCGTCGATGTGCTCCGTCTCGCACGAGAGGGCGCAGTCCTGCTGAAACAGCGTGTCGTCGTAGTTTCCCTCGTTGGACACCAGCTCGCTCAGCCGGTAGTTCTTGAACTTGTCGATGGTGCTCTGGAAGTGCGCCGCGAACTGTTTTGACGAGACGCGCTTCCCGTCGCCCGCCTTCGGCTCGATGTACTGCGCGAACCCCACGGCGCGCCGCATGGGGGCCACGTCGCCGCCGAGCGACACGTCGGACTCCAGCCCTTTCTTGGCCAGCGCGCGCCACGCGCCGACGATCTTGACGGCGTTGGACGACGAGACCTCTCCCCTCTGCAGGTCCTCCTCGGTCACGAGGGCCTTGCCCATGGACTCCGGCACCGTGAGGACGATGACCTTGTAGTCGCACAGGCAGTCGAGCGTGACGGCGCTGCGGAACGAGATCTCGTACAGCGTCTTCCCGAACACGTCCTCGTCGTCCATGGAATAGAGCACGACTTCCTTGTTCCTCTGCTTCGCCTTGGCCGTCTCGCCGTAGACTTTGGGCGTGGCCGTCATGTACAGCCGCTTTTTCGCCCTGATGAAGTCCTTGTCGTGCACGCGCGTGAAGTCGGTCTCCCTGTCCTCGCCCTCGTCGAGGTAATATCCCGCGGCGGTGCGGTGCGCCTCGTCGCAGATCACGAGGTCGAGCTCCGGCAGGCCGAACTCTTTCTGCGCCCTGCCGACCACGCCGATGGACTGGTACGTCGAAAAGATCACGGTCATGCGGCCGCCCTTTTCAACGTCGGCGCGCGCCTTCGCGGCGAGCGTGCGCGCGTCGGTGGTGGCGGGGTAGTTCAGCTCGGAGATGCTCAGGAGGTTGTCCTCCTCGGTCACGTCTTTCGTGCCCGTGCTCGCGTCGGAGCACACGGCGAAAGCGTTCAGTTCCGCGTTCTGCTTCCAGTCCGTCAGCGTCTGCGACAGCAGCGCCAGCGAGGGCACCAGCACCATCACGAAGCCCGAAGGCGCCATGCGCTGGGCGATCTTCATCGCCGTGAACGTCTTGCCCGTGCCGCAGGCCATGATGAGCTTGCCGCGTTCGGCGGTCGAGAGACCTTTCACCACGGCCTCGACGGCCCGTCTCTGGTAGTCGCGCAGCCTGCGCGGCGGCCTCACGTCCACTTTTCCCGTGTCGAGATAGTTCGCCCAGTCGATGGCGGAGCGGCCCAAGTCGCCGCGCGTCACAAGGGTGATCGGGTCTTTCTGGGCTTTCAATGTTTCCTTGGCCTCGTCCGTCCACGTCTCGTTCGTGGCCACGAGGAAGCGCAGCTTGAAGCACTCCCTGTTGGCGGCCGCGATGAACGAGTCGATGTCCGCCTTGCCCACGCGCGCGTCCCTCGCGTAGAACTTGCACTGCACGGCGGCGTACCCCGTGCCGTCGGCCAGCGTGGCCACGAGGTCGATGCCCGTGTCCTTGAAGCGGCCCGAGCAGAGTTCCGGGTGGGCTTTCGCCCAGTCGGCCCAAGGCTCTATTTTGGCGAACAGGTCCTTGTAGGTCGGCTCGTTCCGGAAATAGACGCGCGTCAGCGTCTCAAAGCGCGCGCCCTTGCTGCGCAGGTACTCTCCGCCGTGCAGATGGCCGTCCTGCGACGCCGCCTTCTCGATCTTCGCGAGCAGTTCATCCAGCGCGCGGGCGTTGTCGGCCGGGGCCTCCTCCCGCGTCTGCCGTGTTTCTTCTGTGTTCATGAGCGCGTCTCCTTTGCGGATGTCCTTTTCCCGTTGCGGGCGCGTGTCCCGCACGCAGCTATTGTAGCAGAAAAAACGTTTCCGCGCGCGGCGACCGAATGGCCGACGGCGCGGGAGTTTTCGCGCGCTGTGACCTTTAACGGA
>CAZFNC010000076.1:0-6516 GCA_964520485.1 uncultured Synergistaceae bacterium
GACGCGGCGAACAATGAAGCGAACAGAACGGCAAACAGAGACTTTTTCATTTCAATAACTCCTCCTGAAGTTTATTTGTTCGTTAATAGCGAACTGAAATTTATCGTGGCTGAATAATATCACGGTTTATTTTCTCTGTCAATAGGAAATTTTAGTTTATTTTTTTATTCTGCCGTTAATCGTCACGGAGGCGGTCGTGACGGGGTTTTGTCGTTCATTTTCGTTTGAGCGGGAGGGAGAATCGGCACAAATGTATTGCCACGCGCGAAAAAAACGAGGGACGCCGTTAGAATTTCTGTTCCTGTCGGTTTAGGGCTGCGCGGCGCCTTTTTCGCTTTTTACGCGCGTGACAACACACGCGGAGACGTATAGAAGTAGAAGTAAGGAAATGCTGGAAAATCGGGGTGCGCTTCAACGGGAGGCCGTGCGCGGACGGCGGCACATCTTCCATAATGAAAGAAACGGTTCGCGCGGTGTTGAGCGCAACACGGATATTTTCCACATCAAAAAGCGTATTTAACGATTGATGAATACTGACGCTGACGGGCGCTTTCTTCAAGCCGCATTTGTTTTCACTTTTTGTTCGCGTCGGCTATCCGCTCCGGATCACAGATTGGGACGCGGGACGTTTTGTGCTCTCTCTGTCGTGCGCGTTCTCAGCGAGCACGATAAAAGGGACGGGCATATGGCCCCGTCCCTTTTGGCGGTTCGCGAACCGCAGCGATCTTTAACGTTTGTTTGCGAAGGCGCGCGCCGGGCAGTTCCGAGCACTCTGCCGCGCGCTTTTTTGGAAAGCGGGTGTCCGTTCCCCGTCAGCGGTGTTCAAGGTGTCCGCCGAGTTTTTGAAGCTGATAGATCGACGCGTTGCCGTTGCAGACGTAGGCTGTCGCGCAGACGACGAAGAACAGCGGCATGTGCGCGAAGCCGAAAAGCTCGCATCCGACGGCGATCGCGCCGAGAAGCGTGTTCGTCGCGCCGCAGAAGACCGCGGAGCTCCCGAGCGCCGCCGCGAACGGCATCGGAAGACCGATCATCGGGCCGACCATCGCTCCGAAAGTGGCGCCGGTAGCGAAAAGAGGCACCACCTCGCCGCCGAGGAACCCCGCCGACAGGGTCAGGATCGTGAGCACTGCCTTGAGAATGAAGTCGCAGCGATAGGATCTGCCCTCTATGGCGGCGACGATGAGTTCCGCGGACGACCCAGAATAGCGGCCGCCCCAGCACAGAAGCAGCAGAACGCCTACCGCCGTGCCTACGACGAGCGAGCGCCAGACCGGCGAGGGAAGCAGTCGGGTCAGCGCGTCCTTGGTGTGGTGCAGGCCCCATGCGAAGACGCCGCCGATGACGCCGAAAAGAGCGCCGATGAAGATCAGACGGGCTGCCGTTATGGGCGAGATCTCAAGCGTTCCCGTGAGATTATAGACGAAGCCCTCCCAGCCCAAGATTCCCGACAGGAAGCTGGCAGTGAACGCCGCCACCATCGCGGGCATGATCGCACGGTACTCGAGCACGCCTGCCGTGAACACCTCGATCGCGAAGAACGTCGCTGTCATCGGCGTGCGGAACAAGGCCGCGTACCCCGCCGCCATGCCCGCGATCAGCAGCAGGCGAGAAGCGTCTTTTAAAGAAGGCAGGAACTTTCCGGCGGCATGTCCGATCGTCCCGCCGATCTGCAGGGCGACGCCCTCGCGTCCAGAACTGCCGCCGAACAGGTGCGTCAGCCACGTGCCGCAGATGGCCAGAGGGATCAGCCTCAGCGGGATGTCGTCGCTGAGACCGTGCCCCGCCTCGAAGATCAGCGTCATGCCCTTGACGCTTTTGCCCCCGAGACGCTGGAACAACCAGGCAATGATCGCTCCGCCGACGCCGAGGAACGGTATCAGCGCATAGGGATGCGCGAGCCGAGTTGAAGTCATCCAGCTCAGCACGACGCCGAAAAACACGCCGACAAGCCCCGCGGCGAGCCCTACCGGCACGGCGGCCAGCATCAGCAGAACCATGTTCCGATACGCCCTTGCAAGATCTTTCATCTCTTCGGTTCCTCCTCGCTGATTCAAACTCGAGAACAGATCAGGTACACAAGACAACTCCTTATAATATAATAGCACGAAAGATTCTTTGATTCCAGAATAAAATTTCAAAAAATTCACACGATCTTCCACGCGATCGTTAAAACGGCAGTTTGGCAGAAAAGCATCCAGCCGCGATTAAAGGTTCATAAAAATCAAGTTCTTTACGCTCGTTTATCCTGTGAAAAAAGTCTCTCGCGGGAAGCGTGCTCGCGATTTTTGTCACGCGCGCGGGAAACGTCGCCGCGAAGTTCCGTCAGGCCCGCTTTCTGCGATTTTGTGGTATGATTGTCCGCGCCGCCGTCGGGAATATCCCGTTTTTACGCATTGAAGAAGGAAAAGACAGAAAATGTGGAAAAATTATCTCGCGATCATGGGCGCCATCGTCTTTTGGGGCACGTCGTATCTGATGACGGTTCTGGCCTACGAGACCATCTCGCCGCAGCAGCTGGGGCTTGCGCGCGCTCTCTTGGCGGGGCTGCTCTTTTTTGTGTTCCGCGCCGTCCGCGGCGAGCGCGGGAGCGTCGCCCCCCGCGACTGGCCGACGCTTGTCGTCAGCGGGCTGTTCGGAGTCACGTTGTATTTTGCCTTTCAGAACGCAGCGCTTTCGATGACAAGCACTTCGCGCGCCGCGCTGATCACCGCCGGTTATCCGGCCATCGTTCTCGCCATGGAGTGCGCCGTGCGGCGCAGGCGGCCCGCGCTGCGGCAGGTGGCGGGGATCGCCCTCGCTGTTCTCGGCGTGGGGATGCTGGCGGGGTCGGGCGGCGAGGGCGGTTCCGTAAAAGGCGATCTGATGATGGTGATCCCCGGCATGATGTGGGGCGCGTACAGCCTTTCCGTCGAAAAACTGGCGGATCGCTATTCCGTCTCTCTCTTGACCGTCTGGCAGATGCTTGTCGGCGCGGCGGCCTTCGTGCCGCTGGTCCTGATCGAAGGACGCCCGTGGGTTGCGCCGACGCTGCGCTCCGGCTGCGCGATCCTATACCTTGGGGCGTGCTGTTCCCTGCTTTCGTTCCTATTTTTCAACTTTGCCGTGAAGGGGCTGTCCGTCGTCGTTCCTTCGCTGCTGCTCAATCTTCAGCCGCTCGTCGGCGTCGTCTGTTCATATCTGGCGTTTGGAGAGACGGTTTCGCCGTTTCAGGCGGTCGGCGGGGCCGTCATCGTCGCGGGTGTGCTGCTGGGGACGCTCGGCGTCAAAAAATGACGGGAGCGCCCTTTCGCAGGTATCTTGACTTGACAGAAAATTTTTACATGTTAGAATACGCACTACCTCAATTCGGCGGAAGGAGGAGGACGCCCGTGAACATACGCCGCATCGGTGAAAATCAGCGTCTGGCTCTACGCGGCTGCGGGTCTCTTCCGGAGCCGCGGTTTCGGCGTGCCCGATGTTCGATCTCGAACGGGGCGTCCGAGACGGCGCGTTAACGGCCGGAGATCCGCTTTGCGCGGAGTCTCCGGTCTTTTTTTGTCTTCACATTTCAAGGGAGGTTCGGCGATGAGAAAGACAATAGCGGTGATCGAAGGCGACTATTCCGGCCCGGAAGTGGTGCGTCAGGCGGTCAGGGTGATGAAGAGGACGGCGGACGTCTTCGGGCACGAGTTCGTCTTCGAAAACGCGCTGATGGGCGGTCAGGCCATCGAAAAGTTCGGCGAGCCTCTGCCCGCGGAGACGCTTGAGAAGTGTCTCGCGAGCGACAGCGTTCTGCTCGGCGCCGTCGGCGGCCCGAAGTACGACAGTCTGCCCCGCGCGAAACGCCCCGAACGCGGTCTCTTGGGCCTGCGGGCGGGCATGGAACTGTTCGCCAATCTGCGTCCCGCGCGCGTTTTTCCACAACTGGCGGCGTCTTCCCCGCTCAGGCCGGAGATCGTCGCGGAGGGCATCGACTTCGTCATCGTGCGCGAGCTGACGGGAGGCGTCTACTTCGGGAAGCACGAGACCGTGAGCGAGGACGGCGGGAGGAGGGCGACAGACATCATGAGCTACAGCGAGAGCGAGATCGAGCGCATCGTCCGCGTGGGATTCGAGACCGCGCGAGCGCGCCGCAAAAGCCTGACGAGCGTCGACAAGTCGAATGTGCTCGACACGTCGCGACTGTGGAGCGAAGTGTTCCGCCGTGTCGCCGCTGAGTATCCCGACGTGGAAACGCGGGAGATGTACGTCGACAACTGCGCCATGCAGATCGTCCGCAAGCCGTCGCAGTTCGACACGATCGTCACGGAAAACCTGTTCGGCGACGTCCTTTCCGACGAAGCCAGCGTGATCACGGGATCCGTGGGCCTGATTCCCTCGGCGAGTCTCGGAAAGACAACGCGCGGTGTGTACGAGCCGATACACGGTTCGGCGCCCGACATCGCGGGCAGGGACATCGTCAACCCGATCGGCACGATCCTGTCGGGCGCGATGATGATGAAGTACAGCTTCGGCATGTCCGAAGAGGCAGAAGCCGTCGAATCAGCGGTAAACGCCGTGTTCGAAGAGGGGTACCGCACAGCCGACATCGCTGTCGGAGGCAGCGGACGTGTCGGAACCGCGGAAATGGGCGGCCTGATCTGCGAACGCATTGGAAAATAAGTTTTGATGTATATTTTGTCACGCAAAGGAGCTTGAAAAATGAACATGTCTGTCGTTTCTCTGATCGTCTTCGCCGCCGTGATCGTCCTCGGCGCCGTCACGAAGAAGAACTGCGGCGTGATCGCTCTCGTCGCCGCTTACGTTGTGGGCACGTTCTGCCTCGGCATGAAGGCCGCCGACATCTACGCCAAGGGCTGGCCGATGTCCGTTTTCTTCATCGCCCTGTCGACGACGTTCCTGTTCGCCATCGCCAACGTCAACGGCACGATCGAGGTGATGGCGAAGAACATCGCCTATTTCGCGCACGGCAGCGCCCGACTGCTGCCCGTCGTCTTCTTCATCGGCGGCGCGGTCATCTCGGGCATCGGCGCGGGGGGACTGGTGATCGCCATCATCGCTCCGATCGCACTCTACATCGCCGTCGAGAATAAAATCCCCGTCCTGATGATGTCGCTCGTCACGATGTGCGGCATCATGGCGGGAGGGCTTTCGCCCGTCGCGATCAACGGACTGGTCGCCAACCGTCTCTCCGCCGCGCTGAACATTCCGGGGTACAGTTACGGACAGCTCTGGGCGCCTTACGCCGTCGCCATGACCATCTTCGCCGCTTTCGTGTACGTCGTCATGGGCGGTCTGACGCTGAAGCGGAGTGAAAACGCCGAAGCCGCGCGCCTCACGGCCTTTAACCGCGATCAGACGCTCACCGTTGCCGCCGTTGCCGTGCTGCTTGTCGGCGTCATCTGCTTTAAGCAGGATCTCGGGCTGCTCGCGTTCGCCTGTGCGGGTGTCCTGATCGTGCTCGGCGCGGCCGATCAGAAAAAAGCTTTCGCCGCCACTCCCTGGGCCACGCTTATCCTGATCTGCGGCATGTCGGTGCTGCTTCGCGTGGTCGTCGTCGCCGGCGGTTTCAAGTACCTCGAGGAACTGCTCAAGGCCCACATGAGCGCGGCCACCGTCCGCCCCGCTTTTGTCGCGCTCGGAGGCGTCATGGGCGCCGTATCGAGCGGCACGGGCGTCGTCATGCCCACGCTTATTCCCATGGCGAACGAGGTCGCCAAACAGCCAGGCATGGGAACGGCGATGGAACTGGTCACGGCTGTCATCGTCGGCACGAACGGCGTCGTCATCAGTCCTCTTTCCACGGTCGGGGCACTCTGCCTCGCGGGCGCTCCCGACGGCGTCGACCGCAACAGACTCTACAACGAACTTCTCATATCGACTATATGCTTCAGCGTCTGCTGCGCCGCCGCGGCGTATTTCAAGCTGTTTTGAAGTTCATCTCACGACCGTACTCAATCCGCGAAGATCGTTCCCCGCGGGAAGAGACATACGACGCGCGCCATTTTTATGGCCGTTAAACCGGCATTGACAAAAAACAGTTTAATGGTATATTGACAGGGAGCCGACGAGAAGTGTTCCATGACTGTCCGGCTATTCTGTAGGGAAAGGGTGAAACACATGAAAAAGTTGTACCGTTTCGCGCTGTGCGCGATCCTTGCCGCTGCGTTCTGCCTGAGCGCCGCCGCTTTTGCCGCGCCGCCGCACGTTCACGGCCACCGTCCTCCGCCCCCTCCGCCTCCGCGCAGGGACGCCGTATACGTGTACGCGATGCCTCACGGTGAGAGTTTCCACCGCCGCGACTGCAAGTTCGTCCGGCACCTCCGCGGACTGCGGAGGATGACGATCAGAGAGGCCCGCCGCCGCGGGTACCGTCCCTGCCGCACCTGTATGTAGTAGTTCAAACGGACAGCGGCCGGAACTCAAAGTTCCGGCCGCTGTCCGTTTGTATCGAAGAACGTTGTCCCGCCGTACCGGTCTTTTCTTTCGCGCCGGATTGTAGAAAACGACAATTCCTAAATCGTGAAAAATGAC
>CAZFNC010000076.1:6616-8076 GCA_964520485.1 uncultured Synergistaceae bacterium
TTTTCTTTCGCGCCGGATTGTAGAAAACGACAATTCCTAAATCGTGAAAAATGACGATGTGCGAAACGATGCTTTGAGCTATACTCTGACCATCGAAAACAGAACGCGTTGGAAAAAAGGAGGCGCTCCCGTGAAAAAGTTCAAATTCCTCGTCGTCGCGTCGGCCGCGGCTCTCGCGTTTTCCTCCGCCGCGTTCGCCGCTCCTCCCGCCGCCGGAGCGGGCAAGGATGCGCGGACACAGAAGACGGAAGCGTTCGAGACTGATGAACCGCTTGAGTTCGCTTCTTCCCAAGAGGGAAACGACATCATCGCCATCGCGGCCGCTCTGTTGCGCCTGAGTAACTAGAGCGTCGGCGTTCACTCATAAAGGCTTCTCCTCACAGAAACTCACCCGTGTCGCGTCGGCACGGGTGAGTTTCGCTTTCGGAAGTGAATTTGCGCTGTTGGAAAATTGACCTTTTGCGTATAAAATAGGCTGCGGCGGGGTATCGTAATGTTGCCCCTTGGACAGAAGGAGAGTGCTTCGATGAAAAAGCTTTTGTTCCCTCTGCTTGCTTCTCTGCTGATCGTTTTCTTTGCCGCGCATGCCCGCGCGTCGCAGGCGGCGAATCAGGTGCCGGGGGGGAAAGCGGCGCGCGCGCCTGTTTTTCAACCCCCTGTTGTTTCGGGCGACGTTTCCGGCGCGGCCTCTGACGATGCGGAAGACTCCGTCGTCTATGAGAAACTGGAAGGCGCGTTTTTTACCGCCGAGGCTCCTCAGGGCGAGTGGCATGTCGAAGAGATCAATGAGGGTTCGGCCGCGATTGTATCCGCCGATCGCTCAGCCGTGCTGACGGTCACGACGGCGCCTCTGGGACGCATCACGCTGCGCGAGGTTGCGGAATGCCTTGCGGAGCAGCATCGCGGACTGCGCGCGCTGAAGAGGATAGAGAGCGATCCGCTCAACGAAGTGTGGGAATATCGCGGCGTCTCGTTCCGTCAGCGGCTCTACGCGCAGGTGTTCTCGCTTGGGAAAGACCGTTACGGCGTCATCTCGATCATCGGCGCCCCCGACGCGTTCGACACGGCGGAAATTTTCAACTCAATACGCTTCAAATAGAGTGTGCGGGCGCGTACAATCTTTTCGCCTCCTCGTGCCGCTCGTACTAGCGTTTTTTAAGCGTGCGGCGAGAGTAAAACGGCGGGCCTCGGGTACGCGGTTCGCCGTTTATTTACGGACAGGGACGTCGAGCGTGCCATTTATTTTTTTGGCGACGCTTGGTTGCGGTATGTCCGCGCCATAAAATCGCTACCGGCTCTGCCCCTCTTTCAGAGCCAGATCGATGGCGCGGGCAAGTTGGTCGGCGCAGCTTGTGCCGCGTCCGCCGCACTCGTTGCCGCGCAGCAGGTCAGCTGTTTTGGCGGCGTTCGCTCCTTCGACGAGGAGTCCAATGGCTTTCAGGTTGCCGTCACAGCCGCCG
>CAZFNC010000077.1:0-7874 GCA_964520485.1 uncultured Synergistaceae bacterium
ACTACATGTCGATCCCCGCGTGGGTGATCATCGTCCTTTCTGTGTTCGGCACGGTCCTCATCGCGAGGATTTTCTATTCGTTCTCCAAAAAGTGAGGTCATTTAACGAACCGGCGGCAACGGACGCCCGCTTTCCCTGCGCGCGGCCTTTGCCGGGAGGCGGGCGCCGGTTCTTTTATCGCGGCGGGCGGAATCACAAGGTTCTTTCACATCTTCTGACGTGAGGAGGAAGAAAAATATGAACAACGAATGCAAAGCGCTCCAGCCTGAACTGGTGCGCATGAGAAGAGATCTGCACCAGATACCCGAGTTGGGGCTCGATCTTCCCGAGACGCGGAAATACGTGTGCGGAAAGCTTGACGCTCTGGGAATAGAGTACACGCTCAACGAGGGAGACTCCGGCGTCATCGCTTACATCAACAGGGGCAAAAAGGGCAAGACGCTGGCCCTGCGCGCCGACATGGACGCGCTTCCCATCACTGAGGAGACGGGGCTTCCGTTCGCGTCAAAGCACGCGGGCAAGATGCACGCCTGCGGACATGACACGCACGCGGCGATGTTGCTCGGCGCGGCGAAGATACTGAAGGCTCACGCCGACGAGTTGCAGGGCGAAGTGAGGCTGATCTTCCAGACAGGCGAGGAGATCGCCAAGGGTTCGCAGGTGATGCTGAAAAACCACGCGATGGACGGCGTTGACGCCGTGTTCGGCACGCACATCGGCACGATTCTCAACAAGGAGATTCCCGCCGGTACGTTCATTGTCTGCCCTGGTCCTGTGATGGCATCGTACGATAAGTTCACGATCAAGGTGATCGGCAAGGGGTGCCACGGTTCCACGCCCGAAAAGGGGATCGACCCCGTCAACATT
Organism: uncultured Synergistaceae bacterium; assembly: GCA_964520485.1. GTDB lineage: Bacteria > Synergistota > Synergistia > Synergistales > Dethiosulfovibrionaceae > Pyramidobacter. The sequence continues at coordinate 868 of CAZFNC010000077.1, forward strand.
GCCGCGCACGTTGTGCTGGGTCTTGAGGGGATCGTGGCGCGCGAGTTCAACGCCAACGATCCCACGGTGATCACGATCGGGAAGATCCAGGGCGGGGCGCAGTACAACGTCATACCGGACACGGTTGTGATCGAGGGCACGACGCGGGCGTTTAAGGAGACAGTTCGCCGGAGGATGGCCGAGCGCATCGAGGAAGTATCGCGTGGCTGCGCGAAAGCTTTCGGCGGCGACGTCGAGTTTGAGATGGACTGGGGCGCGCCGCCTGTCGTCAACGACGCCGCCATGGCCGCTCTGGCCGCCGGGGCCGCGAAGAAAACACTCGGTGAAGACATGGTGATCACGAGCGTCGAGCAGCCGAACATGGCCGGCGAGGACTTCGCGGGGTATCTGGCCGTGGTTCCGGGAGCGTTCATGTTCCTCAGCTCATCGAACCACGCCAAGGGGACGGACGTCGCGCACCACAACTCCAAGTTTAACGTGGACGAGGACGTGCTCTGGGAGGGCCCAGCGGTCTTCGCGCAGATCGCGCTGGATTTCCTGAAGTAACACGGTGGAGCCGCGCGTCCGCCCGCTCCGTTCTTGCTTATAAATCTGCGGACGGCGACGGCGCGTAGCGACTGTGCACGGGCAGAAAATGAGATATTAAAAAAAGGCGCCTTTTTGAAAAGGCGCCCTTTTTTATGCGTTTCTTTGCGGCTATAATAAAATCTGTTCGCGTGATACTTCGACATAAGGGGAGCATTAGACATGAAAGACATAAAAATTCTCACAGGGTGCATCGCCGTTTTGACGGCCATAGCCGTCGCTTTTGTGCTCCACGCGGCGCAAGGCGTGTTTTTGCCGCTGTTTATCGCTTGGGTCATCTCCTACATGATGGCGCCGGGCGTGCGTTTCATGGCGCGATTGAAGGTACCCGTCGAGATCACGACGTTTGTCCTTCTGGCGCTGCTGCTGTACTGTACGGGACTGATCGGCTCCTTCCTCAGCCAGGTGGTTGTTGGTTCTGCGGACAAATATGTCGAATATTACGAACAACTGCGGCAGATCTGGGATGCCCTTTCCGTCAAGTATCATTTCACGGCGACCTATCTCGACGGCATCAACTGGCGCGTCCTGATCAGATCGTCGCTGATCAGTTTCTCCGGATCGATCCTCAACATTCTCTCCAAAACGGTGATGGTCATCGTCTTCCTGTTGTTCATCCTGATCGGCAGCCCGTACATCGAGGCGAAGATCCGCAGGGCTTTTCCTCAAAAGAGCACGCAGGTGCTGATGATCCTTGATTCGATCTCCAAGCAGATTGGGCGTTTTATCTCCGTGATGACGCTGATCAGCGGCGCGACGGGGGTCTGTATCTGGTTGGGGCTGAAGTGGATCGGCGTGGATATGGCGGCGACGTGGGGCGTGTTGGCGTTCTTCCTGAACTTTATCCCGACGGTGGGTTCAATCATCGCTTCAATTCCCCCGATTCTCGTCGCCATCGTGCAGTTCTATCCCGAGGCTTCCCAGGCGATGCTGGGCATCGCGCCGGAAGTTCTCATGACTGTGACGCTGATTCTTGTCGTGCAGCTGACGATCGGCAACATCATCACTCCCAAGGTGATGGGCGACAGCATGGACCTGAGTCCCGTGATCATTCTCATCTCGCTGCTGCTCTGGGGCTGGCTCTGGGGCGTGGCGGGGGCGCTGCTGTCGATGCCCATAGCTGGTATCATCAAGATCGTCTGCGATAACGTGGAACCGCTGAACATGGTTGGGGTGCTGATGGGGTCGGGCAAAAACTACGCTCAGAAGAGCGCTGAAGGCGCGTGACCGCACCTTTTCTCTCAGGTGTTTCGGGAGTCTGCGAGGCGCCGGTTCCCCGTCGGAACACGGCGGGCGTCGGACTCCGTTTTCGCTTGCGCCGCGCGCCGCGTTCCTGAAAATAGAGCTTGCAGAAACGGTCGTTTTATGCTATATTTATATGGCTGTATCTGGAATATCTTTGTACGCTAAGGAGGTGCACAAAGTGAAGAAAGACATTCATCCTCAGTACGTCGAGTGCAGGGTGACGTGCGCGTGCGGCAATTCGTTTGTGACGCGCGCCACGGTTCCCGAGCTGAAAGTCGGCGTCTGCTCCGCCTGCCATCCGTTCTACACCGGAAAGAAGGGGCGCATCATCTCCGAGGCCGGTCGACTTGAGAAGTTCAACAGGAAGTACGCGGGCAAGAACTACGGCCAGAGAGAAACATCCAACTAACCTGGACTTAAGGGGCGTACGCGTGCGCGTGCGCCTTCATTTTTTGAAGGTCAGCAGTTCGTGAGACTGCGCGAAAATCCTCGTTATGGCCGCTCGAAAACGCGCAAAACGGGCGCGACGCTTTCGCTGCGGACGCGTTTTTTAACCGATAAGTTCACGGGGAAAGGCGCAGATTTCTTCCTTTTTCTATAAATAATAGACATTCGCCGGGAGTCCGCTTTCCGGCAAAAACCGGACGAAGAGGAGGCCGGATCGATGGAGATCAAAATTTTGAATAAAACCCCCGATTTCTTGCGCACCATCTGGGCCGGGGGACGTACCTGCCACAGTTTTCTGACGCCGCAGAACATTTTTGAGATGGACGAGAGCGAGCAGAAAATGCTGAAGCTCGTCGGATTCCTCATCAAATCGAAACATCTCAGCACGCTCGAACATTGTTCGGTGACCTATGGCGTCAGCGGCGTGTCGCGCACGCTTCTGGCGCAGTACAGTCGTCACCGCATCGGCGTGTCGCTGTCGGTGCAGAGCCAGCGTTACGTGTCCGAAGGTTCCGAGAAAAACGACGGCAAACTGTTCGATTACGTCACGCCGCCCACGATCGCCGCCGACGCCGTGAAACTGGCCACGTACCGCGACGCCATGGCAAAGGCCCAGGCCGCTTACGACGCGCTTATCGCCGCTGGCGTGCCGATGGAGGACGCCCGTTTTGTTCTCCCTGGCGGCATCTGCACCAACTTTGTGACCACTCTCAATCTGCGCTCGCTTATGGATGTGTACGAAAAGCGCGTCCTCGTGCGCGGAGCGCAGTGGGAAGTGCGCGCGATGATCGCGCGCATGGCCGAACTCCTTGTTGAGCGCGAACCGTGGCTGGCGCCTTATTTCGGCCGAAAGGCAGACGCCTGATGCCGACGGCGCTGAAAGCGTTCTTCGCGCTTTTGCCGTCGCTTTGCCGCGCATGTGCGGCCGAAAGCGAGACGCGCTCTCCCATGCCCGTCGGCGGGCAGGCTGTGATCGAGGGCGTTCTCATGAAAGGCCGCGATCGCTGGGGACTTGCCCTGCGAACACAGGACGGCAAAATCGTCACCGAACACTGGCCCGCTAAAAACTGGTCAAAAAAAGGAATCGGCAGGACCCCCGTTCTGCGCGGCTTTCTCAACATGATCGAAATGCTGCGCGAAGGCTTTAAGGCACTGTCGCGCTCAGCGAGCGTTTCACTCGGCGAGGAAGAGATGTCGGCAAAAGACTTCACGCTGTCGGCGCTTATTGCCGTCGCGATGGTTATCGGTCTCTTCGTGGCGCTGCCCGTCTGGCTGGCCGACGTCACAAAGCGCGCCGCGGGCTTGTCCTACTTCGGCGGGCACGTGATCGAAGGGTGCGCGCGCGGCCTTGTCTTCGTCGCTTATCTGGCCTTCATCGGTCGTTGGGAAGATATGGCGCGGATCCTGGCCTACCACGGCGCAGAGCATAAGACGATCAACGCTTATGAATCTGCTCTCCCCCTGACGGTGGAATCGGTCAAGCGGTGTTCGCGGCTGCATCCTAGGTGCGGCACGTCGTTTCTGCTCATCGTTGTGATCGTCAGCATTTTCGTTTTTTCTCTCGCGGGGGGCGGCGGGATCGCACGCCGCGTTATGACGCGCGTCTGTCTGACCCCTCTCGTCGTCGGCGTCTCCTACGAGTTTATCCGCGCGATGTCGCGTTTCGGGCGCGTGGGACGCTTCCTGATGGCTCCGGCGATGAGCTTTCAGTACCTGACGACACGGGAACCGGCGGAAGATCAGATCGAAATCGGTATCCGCTCGCTGGAAGAAGCGCTTGGAGAAAAATTTGAGGACTCGGAGGCAGCTTGATGAACCTTGAACCGAAACTGCGCGAACTTGAAGCGATTTACGTCGAACTGGAACAGAAGATGGCCGATCCCGAGATCGTTTCCGACGTCAGAGAGATGCAGGAACTCGGCAAAAAACACTCCGAACTTGACGAAGTTGTGAACGATTACCGACATTACCGCCGCGTGCAGTCCGAGCTTGCCGAGGCCAGGGAGCTCGCCGTGAGCGGGGATCCGGATCTGTCGGAGCTGGCGAAGATGGAAATTGAAGAGAAAGAGCCTCTGTTGACGCAGATCGAGGAGCAGTTGCGCGTCGCCCTGCTGCCTAAAGATCCCAACGACGAAAAGGACGTTATCATGGAAATCCGCGCCGGCACCGGCGGAGACGAGGCCAGCCTGTTCGCCGCCGACCTCTTCCGCATGTACTCGCGATTTGTGGAGCGCCAGGGCTGGAAGCTGGAGATCGTCGACGCCAACGAGACGGAAGTGGGCGGCTACAAGGAGATCGTGTTCCAGATTCACGGACACGGCGTCTACAGTCAGCTCAAATACGAAAGCGGTGTCCATCGCGTGCAGCGCGTGCCCGTCACCGAAGCGGGCGGCAGGATTCACACCTCGGCGGCCACGGTCGTCGTCATGCCGGAAGCCGAGGACATCGACATCGATATTCGTCCCGAAGACCTCAAGATCGACACGTACCGTTCCAGCGGCGCGGGAGGACAGCACGTCAACATGACCGATTCCGCCGTGCGCATCACCCACCTGCCCACGGGGCTTGTCGTCACCTGCCAGGACGAACGCTCACAGATCAAGAATCGCGCCAAGGCTTTGCAGGTGCTCAAGACCCGCCTTTACGACATTGAAGTCGAAAAACAGCGAAGCGCCGAGTCGGCCGAGCGCAAGGGAATGATCGGTTCTGGCGACCGGTCGGAGCGTATCCGCACCTATAACTACCCTCAGAACCGCGTCACAGACCATCGCATCGGTCTGACGCTGTATAAGCTTGAGACCATGATGGACGGCGACATTTACGAGCTGCTCAGGGCGCTCGTCATGGCCGAGCAAGCCGCCAAGCTTGAAGCCCTCGATGGCGTATAGCATCGGCAGATTGCGCGCGCGTATCGTCGGGGAACTGAAAGACCTCGACAGTCCTCACCTTGAAGCTGACCTGATCATCGCGCACCACGCGGGCAAAGACCGAAGCTGGGTGCACGCCCACCTACTCGATCCGGCGCCTAGGGAACTGGTTCGCGCCGCGCTTGATTCGTGCGCAAGACGGGCGGCGCGCGAACCGCTGCAGTACATCACGGGCGTCTGCGACTTTGACGGGCTGCCTGTGAACGTCACTCGCGGTTGCCTTGTGCCCCGACCGGAGACGGAACTGCTTGTGGAGTGCGCCGCGCGTTTTTTTGACGGAACGGTTTTTCTCGACTGGGGCACGGGAACGGGCTGTATCGCTCTGGCGTTGTTGAGCCGTTTTCCCGCTTCGCGCGCCGTGATGGTGGAAAAAAATCCCGATTCCCTCGCCTGCGCGCGCGGCAACATCGAAAAATTCGGTTTCGCTTCACGCGCCCTTCTGCTGCCGAGCCTCGAGCCCGCCGACGTGCCGGACCTGCGCGTTTCCATGATCGTCTCAAACCCTCCCTATGTTCCGTCGCGTCTTGTGGACGGACTCATGCACGAAGTTTCTCGCTGGGAGCCGCGACTGGCGCTTGACGGCGGATGCGACGGGCTCGCGCTTTATCCGGCGCTGTTCGCGCTGGGGGAGAGGATTTTGACGGACGGCGGCTTTTTGTGCGTGGAATACGGCGGCGGGAAACAGACGGAGAAACTGCGTCTTCTCGCGCCCGAAAACTGGAGCGAAAAAGAGCTTGTGCGTGATTTTGCAGGGCACGACCGCGTGCTTTGCTGGCAAATTTCACATTTTCAACAGGACGAAACGCCGGAAATTTGCTATAATTAAGAAAAGAACGCGCTGCCCCGCGTTTTTTCGAAAGAACCATTTGTCAAAAAGAGAGGAAGGTTCGTCATGGAAGAAAGAGATGTTGCCATCATCGGAGGAGGACCTGCCGGGCTGTCCGCTGCCGTGTATTGCCGTCGCGCCGGATTGAAGACCGTGGTGCTTGAAAAGGGCAACTGGGGCGGCGCGATCAACCGCACCGACGAGATTGAGAACTATCCCGCCATCGCTCATACCAGCGGTCCTGAGATCGGCAAGATGTTCGTCGAGCACGCCAAGACGTTCAACGCCGAGATGGTGAACTGTACCGTAAAGGGCATCTCCGTTGACGGCGCGTATAAAGTTGTCTCCACGAACAAGGGAGATTATAAGGTGAAAGTCGTCATCGTTGCCACGGGCGCCGAGTTCCGCAAGCTTGGCTGTCCCGGCGAGGCCGAATATACGGGGAAAGGCGTCAGCTATTGCGCCACCTGCGACGCCGCTTTTACCGAGGGCTGTGACGTAGCCGTCGTCGGCGGCGGCAACACCGCCGTTGAGGAGGGCTGTTATCTCACCCAGTTTGCCGAAAAGGTTTACATCATCCATCGCCGTGACCAGTTCCGCGCCGACGAGATGGCCGTCGAACGCATGAAGAAAAACCCCAAGGTCGTCCCCGTCATGGATTCTGTCGTCGAGTCCATCGAAGGCGACGGCGAACTTGTCACCAAGGCCGTGATCAAGAACGTGAAGACAGGCGAACTGTCCGACCTGCCCGTCGAGTTCGTCTTCATGTTTGTCGGCACGCAGCCCATTAACGAGCTCGTCAAGGATCTCGTGACCTGCACCGAAAAGGGCGGATGGGTCGTGACGGACAAGAACATGATGACCAGCGTGCCCGGCATTCTCGCCGCCGGCGACGTGCGGGACACGACACTGCGCCAGGTGGTCACCGCCGCCAGCGACGGCGCTCAGGCCGGAATGTCGGCGTACAAGTACATCGC
>CAZFNC010000078.1:0-7871 GCA_964520485.1 uncultured Synergistaceae bacterium
CAGGCGTTCGGCTGCGCGTGGAACCTTCTGTCTCCCTCGTCTCGGTATTCGCGCTCGCAGTCGGGGCACATGGGGAAGATCGACATTGTGGTGCAGGGCCTGTCGTACGGGAGAGTTTTCACGATGGAAAAGCGGGGCCCGCAGTTCGTGCAGTTCGTAAAGGGGTAGCGAAAACGGCGGTTCCCCTTTTCGCGGACGTCGGCGAGGCAGTCGGGGCAGGTCGCCATGTCGGGCGGCAGCAGCACCCTCTGGCGCTGCGACCTGACGCTTTTGAGGATCACAAAGTCGTCGTCCGCGCGTTCAATCGTCTTTTCCTCGAGCAGCGCGACGCCGACGATCAGCGCCACGTCGGGGCACTCGTCCCTGAGCAGGCCGAGATAGCGCTCTGTCGCCTCAGCGTCGCCCTGGAGGCGGAGCATGACTCCGTCGGACGTGTTGGCGACGGAACCCTTGATACCGCAGCGGTGCGCGATACGCACGCAGAGCGGGCGAAAGCCGACGCCCTGCACGATACCGCTCACGCTGTAACGTCTTTCAACAAGCATGGCGTACCTTCCTTTCACCGGTCAAGCGACATCATTGTACTGATTTCTGAGGAAAGTCTCAAGGGAGAGAATGGTTAAAAGGAAAATTATCGTCGGCGTCAGCGGCGGGATCGACAGCGCGCTCGCCGTCCTGCGCCTGACTGAGCGGGGCTGGTCCGTCGTTCCCGTGAGGCTGATCATGGCCGGCGGCGCCCTGGAGGACGAAGAGGACCGTCTGCGCGCTCTCGTCCTTCGGACGGGAATGCCCGTCATGACGGTCGACCGGCGGCGGGCCTTCGCCGAGCGCGTCATCCGTCCTTTCGTGGACGCGTACAGGCGCGGCAGGACCCCGAACCCCTGCGTCCTCTGCAACGAGGCCCTAAAGGTGCGAACGCTCCTGGAAATCGCCGACAGCATGGGCGTGGAGCATGTCGCCACGGGCCATTACGCGCGCGTGGTCCGCAGAAACGGCGAATACGCTCTCGCCCGCTCGCCCTCGCGCAAAGACCAGTCGTACATGCTGTGCCGTCTGCCCCGCGAGTGGCTGCCGCGCCTCGTCTTTCCTCTGGGCGACGAGGCCGACAAGGACGTTCTCCGGCGCGAACTGGGCCTCAAACTGGGGCGGAGCGAGGACTCGACGCCCGAAAGCAGCGGCATCTGCTTCCTGCGCGGTGAAAAGCTTTTCGATTTCCTGTGCCGTCGCATCCCCCCCGGGGAGCGCTTTGAGGGCCGTATGACGGACGAGGACGGGCGCGATCTCGGGCCGCACAGGGGCCTGATCTTTTACACGGAGGGCCAGCGCAAGGGGCTGGGGCTTTCCGGAGGGCCGTGGTTCGTGGCGCGGCGCGACTTTTCGACTTCGACGCTGCTGCTCAGCCGCGGCGAAGAAAAATTGTGCGCGGCCGCCCGTTTCGACTCCGCCGTCTGGCAGGCCGGAACCGGTTTCTCGGGCCGCTGCGCCGCGCAGTACTGCTACCGTTTTCCGGCCGTCGCCGCCCGCGTGACGCGTCTTGACGGAACGAACGGGATTGTCGAGTTCGAGCGCCCCGCCCCCGGCGTCTCGACGGGGCAGGCGCTGGCCTTTTACGACGGCGACGCGCTGCTCGGCGGGGCCTCCGTCGCCCTGACGGCTGAAACGGCGGAGTCTTTGAGCGGGTAAGGTCCGCCGGCCCCGCGGCGCTCGATGCGGGAGGCGCGCTCCCGCCCGTCCTTTGCCGCGCGGTCCCGAACGGCGGCAAGGCGGAGCCGCTTTCCGGCGGGAACGCTCGGACGGTCGCCGGGACGCCCGCGCAAAGGTGCTGCCGGACGCGGAAACGCCGCGGACGGCCGAAGTGAAAAGACGGATCGCACAGAAAGGAGTGTCGCGCATGAGCCGCGCCGACGTCAATAAAAAGGTTCAGCCCGCAAAAATCGGCCCGCCGCCCGTTGCGGCGGTGTTCGCCGTCTTGGAGCAGATGTGGCGGCAGGGAACCGACTCGTCCAAGGTCGCCTACGAGGAGCCGCTCGACGGCCTGATCGAGACGGTCCTTTCGCAGAACACGAACGACAGGAACCGCGACATGGCCTTCGCGCGGCTGAAGAAGCTGGGCGGCTGGGAGAAGATCGCCTCCCTTCCCGCGCGGGACATCGCCGAGGCGATCAAGCCGGCCGGCATCGCCAACAACAAGTCCGCGACAATTCTCCGCGTGCTGGAGACGGTGAAGAAGACCTACGGCGCGTACTCTCTGCGCGCCCTGAAGGACGCCGCGCCCGAAGACGCGCGCCGTTTCATGACGGGGATCCGAGGCGTCGGCCCCAAGACGGCGGCCTGCGTGCTCGCTTTCGACCTCGGCTTCCCCGCGTTTCCCGTCGACACGCACGTCGCGCGCATCTGCAGACGTCTCGGCTGGGCTGACGAGAAGGAGTCTCCCGCCGACATTCAGAAGCGCATGGAAGACGTCGTTCCACCCGAACTCAAGACGGCGGGCCACCTGAACCTGATCCAGCACGGCAAGAACATCTGCAGGGCGCGCGACCCCAAGTGCGCGCAGTGCCCGCTGCGCGGCCTGTGCCCGTCCAGCGCCGACTGAACGCGAAAAGCGCTGTTTGAATGGGGGATAGTCCATGGAAGAACTGAACCTGTTCGAGATCGCCGCCGACGAGCCCCTCGCCTCCAGGCTCCGGCCTCAGACGCTGGAAGAGTTCGTCGGCCAGAAACACCTGCTCGGTGAAAACAAGGTGCTTTCCCGTCTGATCGAGAACGACAGGATATCCTCGATGATCTTCTGGGGGCCGCCGGGCGTGGGGAAGACGACGCTGGCCCGCATCATCGCCAACCGCACCCGCTCGGAATTCATCAATTTCTCGGCCGTGACGAGCGGGATCCGCGAGATCAGGTCCGTGATGCAGCAGGCCGACACGAACAGGACGTTCGGCACGAAGACGATCGTCTTCGTGGACGAGATCCACCGTTTCAACAAGGCGCAGCAGGACGCCTTCCTGCCGTTTGTCGAAAAGGGCAGCATCGTCCTGATCGGGGCGACCACGGAAAATCCCTCTTTCGAGATCAACAACGCTCTTCTTTCGCGCTGCCGCGTCTTCGTGCTCCAGCCGCTGGGGACCGAGGACCTGACGGAACTTCTGAACCGCGCGCTGAGCAGCCCGAGGGGGCTGGGCGGCCGGAAAATCATCATCGGGCCGGAAATGATCGCATCCATCGCCCGCTTCGCCAACGGCGACGCCCGGAGCGCCCTTTCCACGCTGGAGATGCTCGTGCTGAACGGCGAGGAAAAGGACGGCGCCGTCACGGTGACGCCGGAGCTTCTCGAGCAGTGCGTGTCGAAAAAATCTCTGCTGTACGACAAGAACGGGGAGGAGCACTACAACCTCATCTCCGCGCTCCACAAGTCCATGCGCAACTCCGACCCCGACGCCGCCGTCTACTGGCTCGCGAGGATGCTGGAAGCTGGGGAGGACCCTCTCTACGTCGCGAGGCGCGTCGTCCGCTTCGCCAGCGAGGACGTCGGCCTGGCCGACCCGCGCGCTCTGGAAGTGTCTGTGGCGGCCTATCAGGCCTGCCACTTTATCGGCATGCCCGAGTGCACGGTTCACCTCGCGCAGGCGGTTGTCTACATGTCGCTGTCGCCCAAGTCGAACGCGCTGTACACGGCCTACGGGCAGGCGCGCCGTGACGCTCTCGAGCAGCTCGCCGATCCCGTGCCGCTCGTCATCCGCAACGCGCCGACGCGCCTGATGAAGGAACTCGATTACGGCAAGGGATACCAGTACGCCCACGACACGGAGGAGAAGCTGACGAACATGCGGTGCCTGCCCGACTCTCTGATCGGGAAAGAGTATTACCGCCCGACGGAGCAGGGGCTCGAGGCGCGGTACAAGGAGCGCCTCGAGAGGATCAAGGCCTGGAAACGCGCGCACGAAGCGGACAATAAGAGCTGACGCGCCGCGCCTTTTCGACGACGGAAGGAGGACTGACCGATGTCTTCTCTGGTAGAACGCTTTCTGCGCTACGTGAAAATCGACACGCGGTCTGACGAACGGAACGACAGCGTGCCGAGCACGGACTGCCAGCGCGACCTGGCGGAAGTTCTCGGCTCCGAACTGCGCGGGTTGGGCCTGAACGACGTGACCGTGGCCGAAAACGCCTATGTCTGCGCCGTTCTGCCGGGAAACTGCCGCGGCGCGCCCGCGATCGGGTTCTGCGCCCATCTGGACACTTCCCCCGAAGTTTCCGGCGCGAACGTCACTCCCCGCGTCGTCGAGAACTACGACGGCGGCGAGATCGTCCTGGACGGACAGGGAGAATGTGTCCTGTCGCCCGCCGTTTTCCCCGAGCTCAAGGAAAAAAAGGGCGGCACGCTGATCGTCGCCGGCGGCACGACGCTGCTCGGGGCGGACGACAAGGCGGGCATCGCCGAGATCATGACGGCGCTTGAGTTCATGGCGAGCCGCCCCGATTTCCGCCGCGGCAGGGTAGTGGTGTGCTTCTGCCCCGACGAGGAGATCGGGCACGGCGCGCGGCTGTGGGACCTTGAGAAGTACGGCGCCGACTTCGCTTTCACGGTGGACGGCGGCGGAGAGGGCGACTTCTCTTACGAGACGTTCAACGCGGCGGCGGCCCGCGTGCGTTTTCACGGCGTTTCCGTCCATCCCGGGTACGCCAAGGGCAAAATGCGGAGCGCCTGCGCGGCGGCGTTGGAGTTCGCCGGTTCGCTCCCCGCCGCGGAAACGCCCGAGCACACCGAAGGGCGCGAGGGCTTCTACCATCTCACGGGCATGGAGGGCGGCGTCGAGGAAGCCGAGCTGCGCTACATCATCCGCGACCACGACGCGGCCGCGTTCGCCGCGCGCAAGGAACATTTCAGGCTGCTGGTCAGGCAGCTGAACGAACGCATGGGCCGCGAGACCGCGACGCTTGAGATGCGCGATCAGTACTTCAACATGGCCGAAGTTCTGCGCGGGCGGCCGGATATCGTCGAGACGGCGCTCGAGGCCTACAGACAGGCGGGCGTCGTTCCCCGCGTCGTCGCCGTGCGCGGAGGAACCGACGGCTCGCGTCTGTCGTGGAGGGGCCTGCCCACGCCCAACCTGTTCACGGGCGGCTACAACGCTCACGGCCCGTACGAGTACGCCGTCGTCGGCGAGATGGAAAAGGCCGTGCGCGTCATCCTCAATATCGTCCGCCTGTGCGCGGAACGCGCGGAAGACGGAACCTCATGACCCGCCTCGGCGGGCGCCGCCCATTGACAACTCCGGCGGACGGAGTATAATACCGAAAGAATTGAAGATACTCTTATCGAGAGAGGCGGAGGGACTGGCCCTGTGAAGCCCGGCAACCGCTCCCGCAAGGGAGTGTGGTGCCAAGACCAGAGGTACGCGCGCCGCGCGCGGGCCTGATGATAAGAGGAGCGGTTCGGCGCGCACGTTCGGGTCTCTCCTCGCGGAGAGACTTTTTTTTTGCGGGAAAAGCTGTTTCCCGCGTCTTTCAGACTTTCAGACTTTATCTCGGGAGGTAAAAAGTTCAATGGCCGAAAAAATCCTTATCTCTTCGGAATCCGTGACGGAAGGGCATCCCGATAAGCTTGCCGATCAGATCTCCGACGGGGTGCTCGACGCGATTCTCGAGCGGGACCCCATGGCGCGTGTCGCCTGTGAGACACTCGTCTCGACGGGCTCCGTGATCGTCGCGGGGGAGATCACGACGGAGGCTTACGTGGACATTCCCTCCGTGGCGCGGAAGGTCGTGCTCGACGTGGGCTATGACCGCGCCAAATACGGCTTCGACGGAGAGACGTGTTCCGTTTTCACGCAGATCGACGAACAGTCGGGCGACATCGCCATGGGAGTTGACAGATCGCTTGAAGTCCGCGAAGCCGAGATGAACGACAGCCAGATCGACCGCATCGGGGCGGGAGACCAGGGCATGATGATCGGCTACGCCACCGACGAGACGCCGGAATACCTTCCCATGCCGTTCGCGCTGGCGCAGCGCCTCGCGCGCAGGCTGACGGCCGTGCGCAAGGACGGGACGCTGAACTGCCTGCGCCCCGACGGAAAGACGCAGGTGACGCTTGAATACGCTGACGGCAAGGCCGTCGCGGCGGACACGATCGTCGTCTCGACGCAGCACAGCCCTCTCGTCCCGCTCGGCGACCTCCGCGAGCTGATCAGGGAGAATGTCATCGAGCCCGTCATGCCGCGCGAGCTGATGCGCAACCCGCGCATCCTCGTCAATCCCACGGGGCGTTTCGTCAAGGGCGGCCCGATGGCCGACACGGGGCTGACGGGACGCAAGATCATCGTCGACACCTACGGCGGCATGGTGCCGCACGGCGGCGGCGCCTTTTCGGGCAAGGACCCCACGAAGGTGGACCGCTCCGCCGCCTATATGGCCCGCTACGCCGCGAAGAACGTCGTGGCCGCGGGGCTGGCGAAACGCTGCCAGATCCAGGTGGCTTACGCGATCGGCGTCGCCCGTCCCGTTTCGATCTGCGTCGAGACGTTCGGCACTGGGACGCTTTCCGACGAGGAGATCACGGCCCGCGTGCGCGCGAATTTCGACTTCAGGCCGGCCGCGATCATCCGCGATCTCGACCTGCGCCGCCCGCAGTACCGCCGTGTCGCGGCTTACGGCCACATGGGGCGGATCGACCTCGATCCTCTGCCGGCGTGGGAAAGGCTGGACCGCGTCGACGCTCTGCGCTCTTAAACGCCCTTCGGCGGAGGCCGTTTCCGTTTTTTGCGGAAACAGCCTCCGTTTTTACGGCGAGACGTATGGCGCTTTTTGACAAAAAGTGGTATCATCAAAGAGTTGTTTGCCGTCTCGCTTTTTCTGACGGATTATTTCTGTCGAGGTGATGTTCATGATCAAACGCCTGTTTGAGTATCTCGCTCTGAGCCTCCTGGCCGTGCTTGGCCTGGCGAAGCTGAGGGGCAAGCGCGTCAACCCGCTTGCGCTTCGCATCCTGCTGGGGATTTTGTCCTTCCTCGCTTTGTGCCTCGCGTCCAAGACCGTGCTGCTGTTTTCGGGGACGTGGCTGCTGTTCCTGCTCGCGGGCGACGTGGGGAGAATCTACGGCGTCAACCTCAGCCTCTTCCTTCCCGCCGCCGAAGGGGATGAAAGCGGATCGGCTGTGCCCGAGTACGCGCTTACCGAAACCGTTCCCGCCGACCCCGCCGACATCGGCGCTCCCTCGGCTCCCGTTTCTCCCGACGCTCCCGCCGCGCCCGTTGCCGACGCTGCCGACGCGGTCGCTTCCGAAGACCCGAACGTCATCAGCTGGTGCGCCCGGCGCTTTAAATCCTTCGCCCTCTTTCGCGAGGATCAAAAATAAAGAACCGTGACACTGCCATCGAATCCCCGTCTTTCGCGGCGTGAAAGACGGGGATGATGTTTGACGGCGGCGCGTCCGGCAGTTTCAAGGCGCGCTTTCCCCGTCGGCGCGGCGCGGCGATCGATGGTATACTTGTTCGTGAGTCCGTTCGCAAAAAATTTCCGCGCGAGAAGCGCCGAGGAAGGAGTCTTTCTGGTGGAATATCGTATCGAAAAGGACAGCATGGGCGAAATCAAGGTTCCCGCGGAACATCGCTGGGGGGCGCAGACGCAGCGCAGCTTGGAAAACTTCCGCATCGGCGACGAGACGATGCCGCGCGAGATCGTCGAGGCGTTCCTGATCCTTAAAAAAGCGGCGGCCGCGACCAACGCCCGCCTCGGCGCGCTCGACCCGAAAATCGCGGAAGCCGTGACGCGCGCCGCGAGCGAACTGCTGAGAGACACTCCACGGGAAGAGTTTCCTCTCAAGGTCTGGCAGACGGGCAGCGGCACGCAGACCAACATGAACGTGAACGAGG
>CAZFNC010000079.1:0-7798 GCA_964520485.1 uncultured Synergistaceae bacterium
CTGTTCCGCCTTGTGGGTGTCACACCACGCGTACAGGTGTTCCTTGGTGATCATGAAATTTCCTCCCTGACAGATCTGTGATAAGCCATCTTAGACGTGTCGTCCCATATAACGCAGCGAACCGTCCCTTGCCCTGGCGAAGCGCGAGAAGAAGAGATCCCACGTCAGCCAACTCATCTCGGGAATGTTTGCGTGCGGCATGTTTTTCACCTCCGCGTAGGTGAGCATGGGCACTCCGGACGCGTTCCGGTATTCATAAAATTCGTACAGTCCCGTGCGCCACGTCCACGGTTCCGGTTCCAGGCAAAAACGCTCGGAAAAATACGATAAAACCTCGCGGTACGCCTTGTCCGTGGTGAACGGCCAGCGTCCGTCGCGTGAACGTTTGGCAGCGGAGTCAAGTTCACCTCGCATCACAAAGAGCGGAATATCCTGATCCGTCACACTGAGCGTGAAGTCGGGCGATCCGACGGACGACCACGGCGCGGCCGCGGCGAAGATATCGGATGCACGAAGGGCCAGTTCAACGGACATGCGTCCTCCCGACGACTGTCCGCAGCAGTAAACGCGCCCGGCGTCTATGGCACGGCGTGCGGAGATGTCGGCAACCATCGCGCGGATAAAACCGATGTTGTCCATGTCCGGCTCACAGCGGTCCGGCCCCCAGAGCAGCACGTTGCGCAGTCCGAAAGGTGGCTTCTGCTGATACGCTGACGCCTGCGGGAAGACGACAATGAAGTCGCGTTCTTCGGCGACGGCGGTCATGCCGCTGATGTCGAGGAAGGTCTCGGCGTTGCCGCCACGCCCATGCATGCACACCACCAGCGGGACGGGATCCGACAAGCCGCGCAGCGCGCGCGGGACGTACTCGTACCACAGGCGCGTAAAGCCTTTGTGCTCGATTTCGCGACGTTCTGCGCCGAGGGCGTCGGCGCGCTTGTACACTCGAAGCAGACGCTTGCCCGGTCCGCGATGCCGCCTCGCCTGTCCGACGTAGGACCACAGACGCTCAAACAGACATAAGCTGAAAGAAAGCGCTTCTTCCGTCTCTGTAACTCGTACTTGAGAGACGTTCTCTTCGTTCACCTGGGACGCCGGATACTGCGGGTCAGGCAGGTACATCTCCGTCAGCCATTTGCCGCTGAACCGCTCCGGTGCGGTTCCGTTCTGCTTTTTCCAGTATTCGACGACGGCGTCCTCCGTTTCACCCTTGTGCGGAAAAGCCATCCACACGGGCAGAGGCCCGCGGCCGCTTTGCAGGATCATCTCGCCTGTGAGGTTGATCGTGCGATTGATTTCGTCGGGACGTTCTTCCGCGTTGAGCATGGCCGCCTCGTCCAGCGCTCCGATGGTTCCGAGGCCGCTCCACCACTGACTTTCGTCCATAGCGGCCTGCATGGCCACGGTGGAGCCGTCTCCCAGGCCGAACGCGTAGATGTTGTCCTGCATAGTGACGTAGAAGTCGCGCGACTGAATCCGTGCGTAGACCATGTTCATGAATTCGGCGTCGCCGCCGTCGTAGTTCCACGCGTCAGCGCCGAGCAGATGCAAAAATACGCGCGTCTTGTCCGCAAAGCCCTTCAGTCCGCTTTCAGGCAGGAAACGCGGAATGTCCGTGCCGGACGGCAGAGCGATGACGATGCACCGGGAGTCATACGGCAGACCCTCGGGAATATAAGTGTAAAACGCGCGCGTTCTTCCTCCCGCGATCACTTCCTCCTCAAAGAGGCCGCTGAGGAAACAGCGGTCGAAGTCCTTCGCGGCGACGGGGAAAACCGACATGTCCGAAGGAAAACGCTGAACTTTTAGTCGTTCCATGCGCGACCACCTTATTCCGGAAAGACGTGGCAGGCGACGAAATGCCCGGGTGAGACCTCGCGAAGCCGCGGGCAGGAAGCCGTGCAGTCGTTTGTGCAGAAATCGCAGCGGGCCGCGAAACGGCATTCATCCGCAGGGTCGACGGGGGATGTGACCTCGCCGCGAATGAGGATGCGGTTTACGTTCGCTCCCACGCGCGGAATGGGAATCGCTGACAGCAGCGACCTAGTGTAGGGATGGACGGGGTTGGCGAACAGGTCTTCCGTAGGCGCCTTTTCCACCGCCTGTCCCAAGTACATGACCATGATCTCGTCGGAGATGTGATTGACGACGGCGAGGTCGTGCGTGATGAAGATGTACGTCAGGCCGAGTTTTTTCTGAAGCTCGCGCAGCAGGTTGAGGATTTGCGCCTGAATCGACACGTCAAGCGCCGACACGGGCTCGTCGCAGACGATCAATTTCGGCTCCACGGCCAGCGCGCGCGCAATGCCAATGCGCTGACGTCTCCCGCCGTCAAGTTCGTGCGGATAGCTGTTGATCAGCCGTTCTGCGAGCCCAACCGTCTCCATCAGTTCCAGCACGCGGCGTTCGATCTCCGCGGGTGTTTTGTGTCTGCCGCGGACCTTGACGCCCTCGGCGATCGTTTGCATCACAGTGTTCCGAGGGTCAAGCGACGAAAACGGGTCCTGAAAGATGATCTGCATGTCGGCTCGGCGCTTCCGCAGCGCGCCCCTGTCCAGCGAGAGCAGGTCTTCGCTGTCGAAGAGGATTTTGCCGCCCGTCGGTTCGATCAGGCGCAGGACGCACCTTCCTGTCGTGGACTTGCCGCAGCCGCTTTCGCCGACGATGCCAAGCGTCCTGCCGCGTTCGAGCGTGAACGAGATGCCATCGACAGCGTGCAGCATGCCGCGCCCTGTGCGGAAGTACTTTGTCAGTCCCTGAACGTTGAGAATCGTGTCGCTCATGATTCGACCTCCTTGCGGCGGATACGGAACGCCGGATCGCCGTACGCGGAGCAGCGGACGCCGTGCGTAGCGCTGAACATGCGCTCCTTTTGCGGCGTGTCGATACATTCGGGCCGTCTGTAGGGGCAGCGAGGGGCGAAGGCGCAGCCTTTGGGCAACCGCGTCGGGTCGGGCATCAGGCCGGGGATCGGCCGAAGTTCAGCCGCGCGGCGGCTGATGTCGGGAAGAGAGTTGAACAGACCTTCCGTGTAGGGGTGGCGAGTGTGGTTGAACACTTCCTCCAGCGAGCCGCGTTCGATGATGCGTCCGGCGTACATAACGGCCACTTCGTCACAGATCTCGGCGACGATGCCAAGGTCGTGTGTGATAAAGATCATCGATGTGTTCAGCTGTCTTTTCAGGCTGAGCATCATGTCGATGACCTGCGCCTGGATTGTCACGTCGAGTGCCGTCGTCGGCTCGTCGGCCAGCAGAAGGTGTGGATTGCATGCCAGGGCGATGGCAATGGCGACACGCTGTCTCATGCCGCCCGAGAATTGATGCGGGTACTCCACGGAACGCTCGCGGGGAATTCGCACCATCTCCAGCATGTCGCCCGCGCGTTCAAGCGCGTCGTGTTCGCCGCACCCCTCGTGCAGACGGATGCTCTCCGCGATCTGCTCGCCGACTGTAAACACTGGATTGAGGCTGGTCATCGGGTCCTGGAAAATCATCGAGACGTCTTTGCCGCGGATCGCTTCAAGCTCGTGAACGGTCATCTTCAGCGTGTCACGGCCGTTCAGGAGTATCTCGCCGCTCTTGATGACGCCCGGTGGGGAGGGGATCAGGTTTTGGATCGCAAGTGCCGTACTCGTCTTGCCCGCGCCGGTCTCGCCGACCAGCCCGAGCACTCGGCCTTTTTTCAGTTGGATGGAAATGTCGTTGACGGCCTCAACGCAGTCGTCTTCAAGTACGTAGTGTACGGTCAGGTGGCGCACGTCAAGGATAAGATCGTCTCGCGGCGCGGCCTTTTTTTCGATGTTTTCGGTCATGTTCGCCGCACCTTCTAACGTTTCAGCTTGGGGTCCATCGCGTCGCGCAGCCCGTCGCCGACCATGTTGAACGACAGCACAGTGATCATGATGGCAAGGCCGGGGAACAGGGTCAGGTAGCTGTAGCGGCGGATGAACTGTTTGCCGGCGTTGAGCAGCGAGCCCCACTCCGGCGTGGGCGGCGAGATGCCGAGGCCGAGGAAGCTCAGGCTCGACGCTGTGATGATGGCAGAAGCGACACGAAGAGTGGTGAGCACGAGAATGGGAGACAGGCAGTTGGGCAGCACGTGGTTAAAGATGATGTACAGATCGCTTTTGCCCAGAGCACGCGCCGCTTCGATATATTCTTCGTTGCGCACCGTCAGCACCGCGGCGCGCGTCGTGCGCGTGAAGTTTGGCACGGACGATATGCCGACGGCGAGCATCAGGTTGATCGTGCCGTTGCCGAGCACCGAGACGATCACCACAGCCATGAGGATCGAAGGGATGGACGAGAAGATGTCGGCCATACGCATGATGACCGTCTCGATCCTGCCGCCGTAATAGCCCGCGACGGCTCCCAGCGGGACGCCGACAAACAGGGACACGATCACGGCGACAAAGCCGATGGCGATGGAGTAGCGCGAGGCATAGAGCACCCGCCACAGCATTTCCCGCCCCTTGTCGTCCGTGCCGAAGGGGTGCGCCCAGCTCGGCGGCTTGAGGCGCTGCGCGATGTTCTGTCCGATGACGAGATCCTTGTCGACCCAGAACTCGATCGTCAGCGCTACGGCGAAGATGAGCAGGAGGACGAACAGTCCCAGCATTGCGCCTCTGTTCTTGCGGAAGTTGCGCCAGATCTCGGCGCCTCGGCTGCGTTTGCGGTACTTGCGTGAAACGGACATCTCTCTCATGCCCCCGCTCTCCCTTCCTTGGTCTTTTCAGACCGCGTCCGCGAGGGTTTTCTGTATGTGACGTACTGTCCCTTGAGGCGCGGATCGATGAACGCGTAGACGATGTCCACTATGAGCATGATGACGCTGAGCATGGCTGTCGTCATGATCAGGCAGCCGGTTACAGTGTTCGTGTCGCGTTGGCGGATGGCGTCTATGAGCATGCGTCCGACGCCCGGCCACGAGAACACGTTTTCTGTCACGACCGCGCCGCCAATGCAATTGCCCATCTGTGTACCGATGACGGTGACGATGGGAATCAGCGCGTTGCGCAGGGCATGCACGTTGATGACCCTCTTTTCCGGCACGCCCTTTGACCTGGCTGTGCGCAGATAGTCCTGGCGCAGCACGTCGAGCATGCTTGACCGCGTGGTGCGCATCAGCGTGGCCATCAGGCCCGTTCCGATCGTGAACGCGGGCAGGATCAGGCTTTTTATGCCCTCCGTATCCCCACTGGAAGGCAGCCAGTGCAGTCTGAGACCGAAGTAGACCATCAGCATCAGTCCCAGCCAAAAGTTGGGCATCGAAAGCCCGAGGATGGCAAGCACAGAACAGGCATTGTCGGTCAGCGAACCCCGTTTGGTGGCTGACTTGATCCCCAGGGGGATCGACAGGACGATACAGACCAGGATGGATGCTCCCGCCAGCTTGAGCGTCGACGGAAGACGCTGCATGTACAGTTTCCACACTTCCTGACGGTAGACGGGGGAATATCCCAGATCCCCGCGCAGCAGCCCTTTCATGTAAATGAAGTAACGGTAGAATACGCTGCGGTCGTAGCCGTACTCGTGGTACAGCCGCGCGACCTCCTCCTCCGTCATCTCGCCCGCCATCTGATCAACCAGATTGCCGGGCGCGAGATCCATCATCACGAAAACGAGCAGCGATACCCCTAAAATGACGGGAATCAGCATGAGGATTCGCTTGAATATGTACCTTTGCATGGCGCGACTCACCACCGAATCTCAAAAGTTTCCTGTATAAGAGGAAGAACAAGAATCAGCCCGCGCTTTATCGACGTTTTTTCGAAAAAGCCTTCCGCGCGGAGCATTCCTGGCGAATAACGACGCGGGGCTTCATTAAAGAGCGGAGGTTACCGCTTCGCGAAAAGCCTCCGCTCTGTTGAGCCCGTTTCCCCGCGCCCGAAAACGGGGCGTGTGAAAAAGGGTAAAACGTGTCAGAGAATACGAATGCTGCTGTCGAACGATGCTCTAATCCTCTTCGATATAAGCGTAACTGAAGTTGTGGCGGCTAAGAGGGTCGATCGCCACGCCTTTCAATCCCTTCTTAACAACAAGTGTCTTGGAGCGGTAAAACAACGGGATGTAATATGCCTTGTCGTGGACAATATCCTGAATCTCGCCGAAGACCGACTTGATCGTTTCGGGGTCGGTCGTGCGCACGCCGTCGTCGAGAAGTTGCGTGATGCGGTCGTCGTTGACAATGGCTTTGTTGGCGTTGCTGCCCACTGCCAGCGTGCGCGCAATGTCGCTGTTGAACATGCCGTAGCTGATCGCGTAGACGAGCGCCTGGTGTTTCGCGGAACGGTAGCGCGAGTTGGCGGAAAGCCCCGCGCCGTCGACTTCCCAGATGTCGATGTCGATGCCGACCTTGCGGCACTGTTCCTGGATGACCTCTGCCATGCTCCTGTATTGTTCGCCGGTTGTGTTGACCATGAGTTGCAGCTTCGTGTTGCCGTTGCACTTGGCCACGTATTCCTTCGCCTTTTCGGGATTGTAGTCGATGTCGTTGGCGAAATCGGTCTTGCACCCTGAAGCGGCCCAGTTGAACATCGTATAGGTGGGCTTGCCGTCGGGATCGCCGACGACTTTGATGATCTCATCACGGTTGATCGCGTAGGCAATTGCCAAACGCAGGTTCACGTCTGCGGCGGGACCGTCGCTCGTGTTGAAAGCGAGATACTGTGTCGACGTGCCCAGATAGGGGATCACTTCGATGTTAGGGTCGGCCTGGGCGTCTTCTCTCTCGTTGTTCGAAATATCGTAGGTGATTTGCACTTCGTCGTTCTGCGCGGCAATTAGGCGCGAAGAGGCGTTGCCGATGTAACGGAATGTGAACTTCTTCGTCTTGGGCACATCGCCCCAGTAGTTTTCGTTGCGGTACAGGTCGAGATGGTCGGAAGGCACGTAAGAATCAACGTCGATCTTCCACGGGCCGGTGCCCACGGTAAAGCCGGATTCAGGATTCGCTTCGACCGTCTTCTTGCTGACGATTGATGCATTAGCCGACGCCACAAGGTCCATGAAGTCCGTGTTTGGTTTGCTCAGACAGATGTTCAGCTCGTGATCGTTGATAATCTCACAGTGATCGTAATACTGGTTGACGATTCCCTGAGTTTTGCGTGCGAGCGAGAACTCAATATCTTCTGGGACAAGCGGTTCGCCGTTCTGAAACGTGATCCCTTGGCGCAGGACGACGTGGATTTTGTCAAACGTGTCGTTAAACTCCCAACTCTCGGCCAACATCGGTTCGAGCTTATACGTCTGCGGGTTGTAACGGGTGAGCTGGTCGTGTGACATAAGGAACAGACGGGCGTGTACTTCGTTGTCGTTGTTGGCACCCCCTGGGTCGAGTAGCACAATCTGGGCGTTGTCTCCGAAGGTGATGTGTTCTGCGTACTTCGGTTCGGCCATGGCCGCTCCTGCCGACAGGATCACCGTCGACAGCAACGTGAGAGCGAACGCTTTCTTCATAGTGTTTTCTCCTCCAACAATATGAAATAAACGGCGGGCACGCATAAAACGCGCAAAAAAACCGTCTTTTAATTATATAGATACAAAAAGCTTTTGTCTATAGTTTTTGTTCTGAATTCTGTCTCATCAAGAAGAAACGTGGCGCCGTACAGGACGTCACGCGCGGTCGCCGATAGGGGAGCGAGCAGGCGAGGGCACGTAAAAAAAGCCCGCCGCACAGCGGCGGGCTTGGAAGAGAACCCATTAAAATCTAGCCCCGCTTTTTTGACGGGGCCATGAACTGACTAGTGTGTCACGTCGTAGATCAGTTCCCGAGCGTCCTCCTTCAATTCGCGGAT
>CAZFNC010000080.1:0-1258 GCA_964520485.1 uncultured Synergistaceae bacterium
TTTCCGTCGCCGAAGACGGAACGGACGATGGCCGTGAAGTCGCGCACGGCGCGCGTGACTGGCATGGAAGGGCGGCGGGCGATGACGAACTCGACTTCGGCGACGGGTTCGCCGACGGAGAAATAGAGCAGTTCTTTTTTTCCTTCAAACCCCGTCTCCATCATGCTGGAACAAAAGCACACGCCAATTCCTCGACTGACGACGGAAACGCAGGTCTCCGTCGAGCCTAGGCGGATAATCTCGGGCGACATACCGTTTTCACGCAGAAGGCGGCCTCCGGTGCGGGATGCGAGCCAGATCTCGGGCGGAATGAGAAAAACTTGATCTTTCAGGCGGCGGATGTCGAACCACAGGCGCTTCAGCCCCTGTCTCTGTTCGCCTTCGCGGGCATGGGGGTTGTCGGGCGACATTGCCAGCACGATTTCTTCTGTGCAGATGTGGTCGTAGATGAATTCCTCGCGGCGCTGTGTGACGATGTACATGGCTAGGTCGGCGACGCCGTTTCGCAGGTCATTTTCGATGTCGTCGACGGTTTTTTCGCTGACGCTGAGTCGGAAGCCAGGATAAAGGCGCTTGAACTCAGGAACGCAGTGCACCATCACGTACTTGCCGCGCGCAGGCGTGCTGGCGATTGACAGGTGTCCCATACGCAGTTTGGCGCGGTCGTTCATTGAATTTTGCAGCTGATTGCCAAGTGCTCGGATCTGATAGGCTGTACGCACGTACTCCTCGCCCGCGTCGGTCAGATTCATGTGACGTGATACCCGTTCAAACAGCGACACGCCGAGCGAAGTCTCCAGATTTTGCAGGAACTTCGACAACGACGGCTGAGCGATGTGAAGTACCTCTGCGGCTTTAGAGATCGTCCCCTGTTCGGAAATGGCTATGACGTAGTTCAGTTCCCGAAAGTCCATGAGTTCACCTTCCGCCGGTTGTACAGTCTCGGTACAGTTGTCGCGTCAGGTCGATAAAAGCGCGTTCGGGCGCGAGAAGATCCGTGCCTTTGGGCGAGACGACGACAAGGCTCCACTCGGCCTTGTACTCAGGTTCCATGTAACACAGGTTGGTTCCCTCGCGCGCGGGAAACAGACGCAGGTAGCTCTCCGGCAGAAAGGTCACGCCCATGCCCGCTTCGGCGCAGCGCAGGGCCGTCTGCACGCTGCTGGTGATGAGCACGACCCTCGGATTCTCGATGCCCGCATGTGTCAGGATGCGGTCGCAGATCTGCCGCACGCGCTGATAGGGAAAAGCCAGCACG
>CAZFNC010000080.1:1293-7403 GCA_964520485.1 uncultured Synergistaceae bacterium
CCTCGGGATGGACGAACGGGCGTGGTTCGCCATCTTTGCTGTACATCACCGCCTCGGCGAGGGATCCCTGCGCGAACGCAGCTACGTAACGCTCCGTCATGATATGAGCGCACTCGGCCTCTATGTTCTTCAAGGGCAGATGAAGCAGGGCGATATCCAGTTCGTCAGCGGCAAGGAGTCCTTCAAGCAGGCCGGAACTGCCCTCCGTCAAGGACACTCGAAGATTGGGGAAACGCCTTTTCAGCGCGGGGACGACTTCGGGCAGCACGTAGGAGCCGATGTGCGGCGACGTACCAATCTTGATGTGCCCCGCGTAATTGGCGTCCTGTTCGCACATCTTTCGCTCAAATTCGCGTTCAGTGCGGCGCATCGCGCGTAGCATCGCCAGACGACACTCGCCGGCGTAGGTCAGTTTCAGCCCCGACGGCTTGCGGACGAACAGAGGACGCCCTGTCTGACGTTCGACGCGAGCCAGGAAGAGACTGAGCGCGGGCTGGGTGATAAAAAGTCTCGCGGCCGCTTTCGAGACGCTTTTTTCCTCGGCGAGCGCGGCGATGTACTCAAGCTCCTTGTCGTTGACCACGGACATGCCCCCTTTGAACGCGCGCGAAAAGCCCCGAGCCTGCTTTCAAGGACTGCTCGGGGCTATTCTATCAGATGATCAGGAAAAATTCATCACATCACGATCGTACCCGTGACGCAACCGAAGGCGATCATCGCCAGACCGATGATCCACAGAGGGAAGAACGAGAACTTCATGTGTTCCCTAAGATCGAGGCCCGACACGGCGAGGCCGAGATACGTGGAGGCGATAACGGGAGCCAGCGTGAAAGTACTGTCGGCGCCAATGCCAAACGCGATAGCTACACTCTGGGCAGGGATACCGTAGTTCTTACACACTTCGATGAGCACAGGGATGATTCCGTAATAGAGCGGATCGGGTGATACAGCAAGGCCGATGAAGCCGCCGAAGAACGCGAAAACGAGGTGGAGATGACGGTTGAGCGCGGCGGGCAAAATGTCGATGACCATCTGCGCCATCGCCGTAATCATGCCCGTGTTGTTGAAGATACCGACCATCACACCCGCGCAGAGCACGGTGGCTACCAGCGAGATGACCTTGGGGGCATGGGCCTGCAGGCGCGCTTCCTGATCCTTGGCGTCGGGGTAGTTGACGACGAGCGCCAGCACGTCGCCGATCATGAAGACGACATAGTTGGGAAGTGATGTCTTAAACAGCAGCGCGAACACGAACACCGTCAGCGCCACGTTGTACCACAGCAGTTTGGGACGCAGGAGCTTGGCGGTTTCCGGATCGATCTCCGCCTCGAACGCTCCGCTTTCAGCGGAGGTACCCGCCGTCAGGCCCGCGCCGCGCTTCGTTTCTACGCGGGCGAGGATGAATGCCAATACTACGCAGCAGAACCAGCCGAAGAATTGGAACGGGATATAGGCCTTCCACAGCAAGCCGGAGTCCATCGCCAGCGTGACGGACTGTCGGTTGAGCACGCCGCCCCAGGGAACGAGGTTCATCACGGTGATGACGGCGCAGCACAGCAACATCACCGACTGGATACGAATGTTCAGTTTTTTACACAGCGGCATCAGCGCGGGGATCGTGATCAGGTATGTCGTCGGGCTGTTACCGTCGAGGTGTCCTAGCGTGCCGACAAAGACGACCACGAGGAACAGGGCGAAAATCCGACCACGCGCTACGCTAATGAGTTTCTGTACCAGCTTGTCGAACATTCCCACGTCGGTCATGAGGCCGAAATACGTGATGACGAACACGAACAGCGCCGCCATCGACCACGTGGTGCCCACTCCTTTTTTCACGAACTCCGCGATTTCGCTCAGACTGAAACCGTTGACGAATGCGGCCAAAATAGGCAGCACGACGAAGAGCGACATCGGGATCGCCTTGCCCTTGAGCAGGAAGTACATTAGCAGCGCAATGATCACAAAACCGGAAATACCAAGCAGCATGAAACAACCTCTCCTTTTTAGGAATATGTTAAACGCTTCGTACGAAAGCGCTATAGCCCGTTGACATCGCGCACGAAACGCGACAGTTCGGCGTTGAACTTCTCCGCCTCGTACAGGAACATCAGGTGCCCGCTGTTTCTGAACTCGACCACGCGCGACGGTCCCGAGACCTGCGAAGCGAAAAAGTTCGGCATCTCCAGTCCATAATCCTTCGACGCGGCGCCGAAAAAGGCTGTCGGCACTGTCAGCTGTTTCAGACGGCTGACGTTATCGGTGTGGCAGAAGTCGTAATGCAGTTCAAGCATCGCCCACGGCGCTGCCAGTTTGCACTCCGCCGTCACCCATTCGCGATCGGCTTCGCGCAGACCGATGCGGGCGAAGAACTTCGCGTAAAACTCCTCGGGGTTGTACAAAAGCGGCATATACACGGCGTGCCAGTTCCGCACGTTGAAACCGCGGCCGCGGTGACGGTTCCACTTGTCGCCCGAGAACGGGAACAGCGAGCCGTCCATCGTGACCAGCCCAGCCAGTCTGTGCTGGACAAATTCGACGGCGTAACTGACCACGACCGACGAGGCCAGCGACCAACCCAGAAGTACCACTCTGTCGAGCCCCAGATGGTCGATCATCTCTCTGATGTCCCGCGCATGGCGGCTTACCGTGTTGCCGCCAGTCGTTTTGCTTGACAATCCCATGCCGCGCGGGTCCATCGTGACCACTCGGAACCTTTTGGACAGTTCTTCGGCGTTGCCGCGGAAGAAACGCGCTGTGCAGAGGAAACCAGGCACCATCACCAGCGCCGGTCCGCTGCCGCGATCCTCAAAATAGATGTGCGCCCCGTCTGACGTCGTGAAAAAATTGTCCGCAGATACGTTCATAAAAACTCATCTCCTGCGAAGACGAACTGACTGCCGTGCGGAAACCTCCGCACTGACGCGCGGAGCGGTGAAAACGATTCGTTTGACCGTATCGTACACAGACCGTTCTATAAAGTCAAATTTATTATTTTTTATATTATCATAATAATAAGATTATATAATTGGCCATCTCAGCCTTTCACCGTCAGTGACAGGTCAAATGTATAGTTTGAATCTATATAATCGATATTATTTATGTCTTTGACATGCGTTTAATTTTCAAGTATCTTTACGGCAGTTTTCAAAAATACGTTTGTTTTGAGGTGGTACGGTGGTGAAAAGAGGATTTTTCAAGACGAGCGACGGCGCGCGAATCTATTACGAGGATCAGGGGGAAGGCGCCCCCATCCTGCTCGTGCCCGGTCATATGTGTACGACAAAGTTCTTCGCACGCAACGCACCAGAACTGGCGAAGACGAACCGAATCGTCTGCATCGACAACCGAGGCTTCGGCAATTCCTCCAAGCCGCTGCACGGCAACTCGATTGAGCGCAACGCAGACGACATCGCTGAATTAATCGAGTTTCTGGGGCTTGAGAACGTGACGCTGATGGGTTGGTCCCTGTCCGGCAGCATCGTCGTGATGTACGCGCACAAATACAGTTGCGCGCACCTGAAAGCGCTGGGACTGATCGACGCCTGCCTGTTCCCCTTTTCGCCCGCCGACTGGAACACGTACAACTGCAAGAATTTCAACATGGATGCGTGGAACGATAAATATGTACTATGGTATACGGATATCGAAAAATACGTCGATAACTTCGTGGGGCGCATGGACGAGTACCTATCGGCCGACGAGGTGCAGACGGTACGAAACGAGATCAAAAAAACGCCGCCGTGGATCGGTTTCGCGCTTCACTCAGACTGGATTCATACCGATGCCGATTCTCTGCTGCCGGAAGTGACTGTTCCCGTGATCATCTTCTCGGGACAGTCGCTGGGGCACGGTTACAACATGGGGCGGCACTACAGGCAGCAGGTGAAAACATACTGCGAACTTCACGAGTACGCTAAGGGCGGGCACCTTTTGTTCTATGTGGAACACGAGACGTTCAATCGTCAGGTACGGGATTTTTTAGCTCATATCGGCTGATTCGGGCCGATTGAATCTCTAAGATACGGGAGGTACAGGTTTATGAACGTGTTGGCAATCGTGGGGTATCTGGTCATACTGGTGATGATGCTGATGATTCTCAAGAACAAGGCGCTGCCGCTGTTCTGTTTCGCCGTGCTGCCGGTCATCGGCGCTCTCTGCGCGGGCTTCCCCGTCAAGGAAGTGCTCGGTTTCGTCACCAAAGGCGTGGGCACGACGTGGCAGACGGCAGTGCTGTTTATCTTCTCCGTCATTTACTTCGGTATCATGAACGACGCAGGCATGTTCGACCGCATGGTCAATGCGCTCCTTAAAGTCGCAGGCCGCAACCTGACACTGCTGATGATCGCCACAGTGCTGATCGCGACGGTCGGTCACATTGACGGCGCATCCGCTTCGACGTATCTGATTTCGTTCCCTGTCATGCTGCCCATCTTTAAACGCCTCAAGCTGAATCCGCTTGTTCTGCTGCTTCTTGTCGGATCGGCCACCGGCGTGATGAACCTTGTCCCCTGGGGGGGGCCGACGATCCGCGCCGCGACGGCCATCAAGGGAGACGCGAACGCACTGTGGCACAGCATGATCCCCATGCAGGTCTTCGGTCTCCTCTGTTCTCTTGCCCTGGCGGTGTATTTCGCCCACTCCGAGAAGAAGCGCCTTGCCGCACAAGGCATCGATCTGAGCGCGCTCGGCGGGGCCGTTGCTGGCATGGAGTCGAATGCGCAGAGCGACGAATCGCTCAAACGTCCCAAACTATACTATTTCAACCTCGCTCTCACCGTGGCGCTGATCGCCGCGCTGATCTGGTCGAAAATTCCTGCGTTTATCATTTTTATGTTCGGCTGTGTGATAGCGCTCACGGTCAATTATCGTGATACGAAAGTCCAGTTGCAGCGTCTTACCTTCCATGCTCCTAACTGCATCGGCCTAACGATGACGCTGTTATGCGCCGGCGTGTTCCTCGGTGTGTTCGCCAATTCCGGCATGATCAGGGAGATGGCGCTGGTGCTCATTAACGTGCTGCCCAGTGGCCTGCGCCAGTACCTGCACATCATCATTGGCGTGCTCGGCGCGCCCATCGGCATGATCATGGGCCCGGATCCCTACTACTACGCGGTGCTGCCGCTGGTCGGCGAAACGGTCGCTTCATACGGCGTCACGATCGAGCAAGTCGCCCGCTCGATGCTCATCGGTGAGAACGTCGCGCTGGCTGTGTCGCCCTGCGTGCCCACCACGTTTCTTGCTATCGGTCTCGTCGGCGCGGAACTGAAGGATCACATCCGCTTCTCGTTCAAGTGGATGTGGCTGATCAGCATCGTCATGCTGGTCTTCGCCGTCGTCACGAAAATCGTCTGAGTTCAGCCCAAGCACGCAAATACCGGCCCCGGTTACCTCGGGCCGGTATTTGCGACTGTTTTTTTAAAGGAGACGTTCATCATGCTGAAACTGATCGGCCGACTTGAAAGTTCACGCCCGACGGTGCTGTTCCTTTCCGGCGCGGACGTGTCGCCGTGCGTGTTTGACCGCGTTGAAAGCGATGGCGTATTTCAGTTCGCGACCATCGATTACTGTCGGTCCGACGGTCCGTGGAACCTGCCCGCGCTGGGGGAGCGCGTCTGCAAACTGATCCGCGACTCTCGGCTCGGCCCAACGGCCCTGGCCGGCTGGTCGGCGGGAGGAGGAATCGCCATGGCGGCCGCCGTACACGAACCGACGCTGCCGGCAGGGCTTTTCCTCTCGAACACGGGGCCGACGGGCAAAGGACATGGCAATCCGAATTTCCCCGCTCAGATACGCGAGCGCTGGGGCGACGCGGAATTTTTCGGTTCCCTACTGCGGGGCTGGTTCTCGCGTCCGCTGCCGCCTCTGCTATATCAAACGCTTTTTGACTATATCTCTTCGGTCAAGCGCGAATGCGCGTACGAACTGGCCGTATCTGTGCGCAGCGTCGATTTTCGCGAGGGCCTAAGGGCTTTTAGCGCTCCCGTGACGATCGCGCACGGCGTGCTTGACAGATCGCGCACGCCCCTTCACGTGGAGATGCTGACGCGGGCGATGCCGCAGGCGCGGGTCTTTTGGCTTGAAAACGCGGGCCATGCCTCGGTCGTCGAGAA